>JAWXCM010000015.1:0-59544 GCA_034408745.1 Bryobacteraceae bacterium | reverse complement strand
GATGTTCTGCCAGTTGGGTCATGCGCAAAGCCTGCGCGAGATCACGGGCGGGTTGGCGGCGTGCGAGGGCAAGCTGCGGCATCTGGGCGTCGAAGAACCGCCGAAAAGATCCACCCTCAGTTATGCCAGTCAGCACCGTCCGTGGCAGTTGTACCAGACTGTCTTCTATAACGTTTTGCAGCGCTGTCAGTCGGAAGCGAAGGTGCTGAAGCGAAAGTTCCGGTTCAAACATAAGCTGCTTTCGCTGGACTCGACCGTGATCCCGCTGTGCCTGTCGGTGTTCGACTGGGCGCGGTACAAGCGGGCAGGGGCGCTGTGAAACTGCATATGGTCCTCGTCGCGCCCGACACGATGCTGGTGTTTGATCGCGGCTACGCAGATCACAACTGGTGGCTGCAACTGACGCGCCAGCAGGTCCACTTCGTCACCCGTCTCAAAGACAGCGGCGAGTATGGCATTGTCGAACAGCGGCCGGCACCGGAAGGCGGTAATGTTCTCCGCGATGAAGTTGTCCTTTTATGCAGCCAACAGGACGTCGGCCCGGAAGCACGCCTGCGCCGCCTCGTGGGTACTACCGAGAACGCGGTCCAGACCCAGATCTGGACCGCGTCGAGGCGATTCAAAGTCCGACTGATTTCATACAGGTCCTTTGTGATAGTGAGTACCGACCCCATCTTCGCGAAGTGCAGGAACCTTACCGCTCCACTCCGGTAGCTCACGCTTCAGCGCAGCAACGCTTCAATACAGCCTGAGATCGTCCGATACGGATTAGAGACTAGCTCTAATCAAAATACATGCAGTTGCGGAGCAGTTGACGTTGACTGCTAAATGGAGCCTCATTCTAAGCGCTGCTTTCCAGTATTTCTTCCGCGGAACCATACTGGGCAGCACTCCCCGGCTCGCTCCAACTACCGGTTAACTGCCGTTTTTAGGATGAACAGAGGGCTGGATCGTAGTTGAAGCCCAGTCTTCGTGGCATTTTTGTTACATGTGCGAGAATGCGGGGAGCAGCTGACTGTGATGGTGTCCTCGACATTTTCCGCCGCCGATCTCCGCAGCCGCGCCATTCATCTCCTGACATCGTTTTTCGCCCGGGACGATCAGCGCACAAGGCGTGTCATCTTCGAAGATGCATTCGACGGCTGCGCTCCCAATCCTGCTCGCGAGATTGATTACGAGGGCGGCGTGTCCGTCTTCGCTGCAAATGCCGTGGATCGCCTGTTGGGTTTCGGCTGCGCAGCGCGGGGCAAGCATGCGCTGGCGCTGTTGCTGGAAACGATGGCGTCCGCCCGCGGCCGTCAGACGCATCCTGATTATCACGACCTGCCCGCGGCCCTGAATCTGCCCTGCGAGTTACCCACCCGTGCCGAAGAATGCGTATATCTGGGTAAAATAATCGAACAGATTGAAGCGAAAGCGCGGCTTTATTCGCCTCTCGCCGGAAAGGCGAGTTCCCGCCCAAATGCGCCCGCGCTTGAACCATGGGCGGATGACGACGCGCTCGATTTGCTGATCCGCCATCAGTCTCACAGGCAGGAACCGGCGGAACAAACGCGAACTCGCGAATACACGGATATCCTCACCGCGTTTTCCGAGGTAAAACGAGCCGTACTGCTCGGTGATCCGGGCTCCGGCAAGAGCACGACCCTGCGCCGGCTCGCGCTGAAGCTGGCCGGGGAGAGCCTGGCGGATGCCAGGGCGCCGCTTCCGTTGCTCGCGGATCTCGGCAAGTGGCTGGGAGACGAGCAACTCTCTGAGTTTCTGGCCCAACAGTGTCCCGAGGCAGGTTGGGCCCTGGAGGCTCTGGCCAGGAATGGCCGCCTGATCCTCCTGCTGGACGGTCTGAACGAAGTCCCAACCGGGAAACGCGCCACAAAGGCCACCGAAATCAGGCGCTTTTCCCGGAAACTCGAAAAACTGAGCGCCCAGACAGCGTTAATCGGCTCCTGTCGGCAGCAGGACTATGTCGGGGACCTGGACCTCGGGCTCGATACGCTCACGCTGGAACCGCTGTCTCCGCAGCGGATTCGCGCCGCGCTCCGGCAATGGATGACCGACAGGGGCGAAACGCCTGAGCGTGCCGACCGGCTGTTCTGGCAACTGGCCGGAGATGAGCGTCTGGGCAGCGTGCTCGATACCTGGCTGTCCGCCGGCGCTGCGGAAGACGCGTTCTGGACGGTCTCCGATCCGCGGGAGGAACAGCGAGCGTACAAAAAGACGCGCGGAGATGAGGCTGCGCTGTGGCGTACGCATATCCCGAATCGACGCAGCCTGCTGCGCCTGGCTTCCAACCCGTTCCTGTTGACCATGCTGTTCCAGGTCTGGCTGGCAGAAGGCGGACTACCCAGGAACCGGGGCGATTTGTTCGGCCGTTTCGTCAATCGTCTCCTGAGCCGGGAGCGCCTGCTGAAAAAGGACGACGAATCGGGAGAATGGCGTATCACGGACGAAGGCACCACGCTGCTCGACGGGCTGACCGCACTCGCTTGGCAGATGCAGACCGACCGCATCGCCTCCGGACAAGATGAGTGGGGTGACTTCGGCGTGCTCACGGTGGCCGGAGCTGACGCGGCCACCGCGGCGCTCGGCTCTGAGTCCCTTCTGAAACTGGCGCAGGACACCACTCTCCTTGAGGGCGGCCAGGAGATCCGGTTCCGTCATCAACTGCTGCAGGAGTACTTCACCGCGAAGGCCCTCCTCAAAAGGCTCGGTGCAACCCAGGCAGCCAGCCTCTGGCCTCCCAGGCGCTGGTGGGAGCGGTCCGGTTGGGAAGAGGCGGCGGTTCTCCTTGCCGGGCTTTTCTCCGATGACTGCTCGGGCGTGATTCGGTGGCTCGCGGCAGCCCAGCCGGAGGTGGCCTCGCAATGCCTGCTCGAGAGCGGGGCGGACGTCGCCAACAAGGCGGCGCTTCTCGAAGAACTCAAGTCAGCCTGGATGCCTCGTCTGACCGACGTCCGGCAAGAGCCTGCTCCCGAGGGCCGGGCCGCCATCGGGCGGGCGTTGGGCCGCCTGGGACTGGACCAGCGCACCGGTGTGGGCTTACGGCCCAACGGTCTGCCGGATATCGAGTGGATTCCAATCCGCAGTGGTGATTTTATCTACCAGGAGGGCGAACGCCCGCGCGTGGAGACGTTTGACATGGCGCGGTATCCGGTGACCAACATCCAGTTCCAGGCGTTCCTCGACGACAAAGAGGGCTACGGCGACGACCGGTGGTGGAGGGGAATGGAAAATCCGGAACGTGAGCCACGGGGCTCCACATGGACAGAGCCGAATCACCCGCGGGTAGACGTGAGCTGGTTCGAAGCGATGGCGTTCTGTGCGTGGCTGGCCGACAGGCTGGAGCTGGCGATACGGCTCCCAACGGAATGGGAGTGGGAGCGTGCCGCGCGCGGCTTCGATGGAAGCACGTTTCCCTGGGGGAAAAAATATGTTTCGGGCTACGCGAACATTGATGAGTCCCACCACAACGCCGGTCCACACTACTTGCGTCGAACGAGCGCGGTCGGCATTTATCCTCAAGGGTCTTCTCCCGAAGGTGTTCTGGATTTGGCGGGCAACGTGTGGGAGTGGTGCCTGAACAACTATCAAAAGCCGGATCGTGTCGGCGTAAGAGGGACTGGGTCTCGTGTTCTGCGCGGGGGCTCCTGGTTCAACTTTCAGGGCTTCGCGCGCGCGTACTACCGCAACTACGCCCCTCCGTACTACCGTTACTTCAACCTCGGCTTTCGTGTGGTGGTTTCGTCTCCCATCGGGAAACGCTGAGCTCTGGACCGCTGTCCTCTGATCCGCTGGGGCGCTGCACACTGATGCCGCGCGAAGCGCGGCGGAAATTTTTTGCGGTACGATGAAGGTCGCCGGGAAACCGGTCGGTCGCCCCGGGACTGGGTCTCGTGTTCTGCGCGGGGGCTCCTGGAACAACAATCAGGGCTTCGCGCGCGCGTACAACCGCAACAACAACCATCCGAACAACCGTAACAACAACATCGGCTTTCGTGTGGTGGTTTCGTCTCACATCCGCCTTCGCCTTTTCAGATGCCGGCACATCCCGTCGATTACGGTTGGCGGGACGCGGCGAAGAGGTGCCGGATGGCGCGGGTGCGCCCGGTCCGCACGCCGGAGGACTGGCGTCGGGCAAACACAAAAGAAGGGCGCCGCCTGGGTTGAACCCCGTGGCGCCCGTCAGTTTCCCGCTTTGCGACCCTCTGTCTGCCGGATCCATCCTCCCAGAAGCCTGCCGATTTCCGCCACCATGCGGCTGACGTGTTCATACTGTCCATCCGACAGCCATCGCCAACTATGAGCCAATCGAAGGTACAGGCGCAACTTGTTGAGGCTCGCATCTGCCTGGGCCAGCGACTCGCGCCGGGCGGCGCCCCGGCGGCTTTGTGCCTCCAGCAGTTGTTCGGGGAGGTCCAGTGCCGCGTTCATCAGCCGGGCGGTAACAGTCTGGCGGAATGGGCGTGGAAATGCCTCGCTTTTCGGGACCAGCCACGCCAGCAGTCGTACATTCGTGAGAAGATTACCAGTTCGTCGGCCGCGAGATTACCCATGAGCTTCGACCAGGTTACCGCATGGAGCAATCTTCTGAGTGGGTATGCGAAAGCCGCGGCCCGCAAGCGGGGAAAGCGGTCCGTCGCCGCGTTCGAATTCAGGGCTGCCGATGAGCTGCTGGCGATCCAGGCTGCGCTTAGGGACGGCACATGGTCACCGGGCCCTTATGTTCACTTTCTGATTCACTCCCCAAAGGAACGGCGGATTAGCGCCGCTCCTTTCGCGGACCGGGTGGTCCATCACGCCCTCTGCAATGTGATCGCTCCCGCATTCGAGCGCAACTTCATCGCGGACAGCTATGCGAATCGCGAAGGCAAGGGAACGCACCGGGCGGTCGACCGGCTGCAGTTCTTCGCTCGCCGCTACTCGTACGCGCTTCGTCTCGACATCGTTAAGCATTTCCCTTCGATCGATCACGCCATCCTGCTCTCGATTCTGGAGCGAACGATCAGCGACGAACGCATCCTGAGCCTGGCCGCGAAAATCGTGGCGAGCGGCGACCGGATTCTGGAGCAGGAGTATGAGATGGTTTGGTTCGCGGGCGACGACCTTTTTGCGGCGCTTCGCCCCCGCGGTTTGCCCATTGGGAATCTCACTTCGCAATTCTGGTCCAACTGCTACCTGAATCCTCTGGATCAGTTCATCCGCCGCGAGCTTCGATGCAAAGCTTACCTCCGCTATGTGGACGACATGGCCCTGTTCTCCGACAGCAGGAACGAGCTCTGGGAATGGAAGACTGCAATTCGCGAGCGGCTCCAGCGCCTGAGGTTGACCTTTCATCCGGAATCGGCACAAGTGCAACCCGTCTCCACCGGAGTTCCCTGGCTCGGCTTCATTGTGTACCCGGAGTACCGCCGCGTCAAAAGGCGGAACGTGGTAGAGGGTTCGCGCCGCCTGGCGGAACGATTTGAGGCGTGGGAATCGGGACGGATCAGTTTCGCGGAGTTTGACGCCAGCGTCCAAGGCTGGATCAACCATTTGCGCTATGCCGACACCTGGGGATTGCGCCGGGAGGTGCTGAACCGTTTCGTCTGGCGGTGACGACGAATAGCCTGCCAAAAATTTCCGCCGCGCTTCGCGCGGCATCAGTGTCCAGCGCTCCAGTGGATCAGAGGACAGCGGTCCAGAGATCAGCGTTTCCCGATGGGAGACGAAACCACCACCCGAAAGCCGATGTTGCTGAAACGGTTGAGCGGATGGTAGTAGTCGCGGTCGTCCGCGCGCGCGAAGCCCTGATTGAGGAGCCAGGAGCCCCCGCGCAGAACACGAGACCCAGCACTGTCCCCTTTTATCTTGGCCGGATCCGCGTAGAGGTTCCGGCACCACTCCCATACGTTGCCTGCCAAATCGGAGACTGCCTGGAGACTGTCCCCCTTTGGGAACACTCCGACGGCCGTCGTCCCTCCGAGGTGGGATTCTTCCGTGTTCGCGTGCCCCTCGTCCCACTCCTTGCCCCAGGGATATTTGAAGTCGATGGTCTCGCTCTGTGCCGCCAGTTGCCACTCCTGCTCGTCCGGGAGGCGGACTTCCATTTCCAGTCTGGCTGCCAGCCACTGGGCAAAGGCGGTCGCGTCGTACCAGGAGACGTCGGTCACCGGGTGATTGGTCAGCATGCGCTCCCAATCCGGGTGGGGGTCCTCTCGTTGCAAACCGTCCCACCACAGTTTCGAGGAATAGCCATCGGCAGCCTGAACGAATGCGCGGAACTGGCTGGCTGTAACGGGAAAGGCTGCTATCCGGAACGGCTCAACCAGAAACGAACCGCGTTCCTCGACGTGTACAGTTGCAGCAGAAATCTCCCGCCAGAGAATGTCCGGGACGCCGTCCTCTCTGACGCCCACGCCAGGCCGGGGATCCCCAATTTTCGCGAGGCGCCTTCCAATCTGCAGGCGGCGATCGCTGTCGGTTTCCTGAAACTTTAATTCCTCCAGAATCCACTCGACCTCCGGTTTGAGCAGGCGCGAGATCACCGGATCTTCCAGCAAGCCCGCAAGCAGGCCGGCAGAGTGAAGGCTCTGCCGAATGCGGTCCACATACTCGGGACTGAAGGGCCGCTGGCGAGTCGTACTCCAGTTCTCACGGCCCCACGCTTTTGCCTGAGCTCTCACGCGTTCCGCCAGATGCAGCGCATCTTTCTCGGATTTAATCCACTGCGCCAGTCTGGGCCACTCCCGCAGCAGCGCCTCATGCGCGACTTCCACCACGGGATCGTCAGCCTGTCCCCGGTCCGCCACCAGGAGGCGCGCTTCCCGAAACGCCTCTATCGTATGGAGCGCGCCCTCGTCTGCCGCCCAGACCGAAAGCCGTTCGCGACGGCGCGATGGTGCGTCGTCCGGATTCACCCTGACCAGCCGGCTGAAGACACGATGCAGCGCGGTTTCCCCCTCCGCGCCAAGGGACGCAAGAGTATCATCCGCTTTGCGGGCGATCGCGCCGGCCAGTCCACCAAAGCTGGCGCTCCTGTACGTCGCAACGTCGAGGCGGCGGGAGGCCTTACACGCCTCATACAGTTCGCGAAGAGCGAAGGCCATCAGCGCCAGACCCCCCGGTTCCCTCTCCGCGTCCGAGGCGATGAGGGAAGGCAACTCCGGGTCCAGTGACCAGGGTTTGGGCCGGGATGTGGAATGTCCCTCATCCCCGGTCAGTTCCACTTCGGTCAGCGGACCGCTGACCATGCGCTCCAGAGAGGACCGGCCCGGAGTTCCCAGGTGAAATGCGCCGCCGTCCCCGTTGATCATTCGCACCAGCGGTGGATGAGCGCCGCAGTGGTGATAGAAATCGGCTCGCAGCGTTGCGACAACTCGCATCCGGCACGGCGGCCCTGTGGCTTGAATCAACTGGTCCAGGAAGTCCGCGCCCCCGGAAGTGGTGGTTGCGAAAAGCTCCTCCATCTGGTCGAGAATGAGGAGCCACTGGGCGTCTGGCGAGGCTTTCGCAAGGACGATTCCGGCCAGCCGCGAAATGGATTCGTCCTTCACCGGAGACAGTTCTTTCCGCCAGTCGCACTGGCGCCGGAATGACTCGTGCTCCAGCAACGCGTTCCGGGCAGACCATCGCAGGGCAGCCATGGGATCGCCGCCACCATCGGTTGGCGTCATGGCGCTGATGAGCCAGTTTCTGCTGCCCGGCATCTCCTCCACCTCGCCCATTGCCAGACGTGCCCACAGTCCGGCTCGAACCAGGGATGACTTTCCTGAGCCGGAGGCGCCGAGCACCACGCAAAAGCGCCGCCCCTGTTCCTTGTTGAGTTTGTCGACGAGCTGCTGCAACTCCGTTTCACGGCCGAAGAAAATCGGGGCGTCCTGACGGTCGAAGTAGGTCAGGCCCAGGTACGGTTCGCCGCGAAAGGCACCGCGCCGGCGGTAGGAACGGCTACAGAGCAGCGACGCCAGGGAGTCGATCTCCGCCCGACGCTCCGGATCGGTTTTGTACCTTTCGCGCAGACCTTTCAGGAGAACACAGAGTGACTCAGGGTCGAGATCCTGGCAGGTGGCGATGACGGTATTCGCGGAGACAGCGACGCTGTCATCAAGGCGGAGGTAGTCCCAGACAGAGTGACCGCGGAGAATGTCGCTCAGGAGCGCCCGGCGGTCGCGTTCCTGTTCCCATTCGGGAAGTCCGCGGAGCAGGTGTTCCAGGCTGTTGTGGACGTCGTGAATCATGTCACGAGGCACTGCTTGCGAAGCGCGGATTCCTGCCGGTGATGCCGAATTCCAGGTGGTCCATTGGGTCCCGCGAGTTCTTTCGGAAGTCGACCCGGGTGCGCGCTTCAAGGAACGCGGGCAACTCGATCTCCGGTGCGCCTTCGAGCAGGACTGGGATCACCGGGCGATTGTGCTGTTTGAACCGTCGAAGAATCGCATCGATTTCCTCATCCTGCCAGGGGCCAATTCCCGAAGGGCCCACGAACACGGCCGCGGCTGGGATCGACTGGATCTGGCGCTCTATCTCCGGCATCCAGCGGAACCCCGGCCGCAGACAGTCCTGGTCCAGCCAGGGAAGCAGGCCTCGCTGGAGCAGGAGGTCCGCGATGTGCATTACGGCGGCTTTGTCTTTGCTGTTATGACACAGGAATACGTCGTACTCTCCCCGTTCGCGTTTGGCTGCGATTGCTGCCGGTTCCGGAGTAGCCACAGCGCCTGCTACCGGGGCGAAAGCGGGTTTCCGGGGCGGGTCTACCCAGCCGAGGCGTTCCCGCAGGTTCCTGACTTGCTCGCGGCGTGCCATGCCGGCCATCGGCTCAATGGCCTCCGCCAGAACGCGCAAGGCAGGGACCCCAGGAGCGATCTCGTGCCCTTCCACCAGCCGCAGCAGAGCATCCGCGACGACCAGGGGCGCGCCCTCCCAATCGAGATACTGCAGTACGCTTTCGACATCTTTACTAAACAAATGGTCGTCGAAAGCCGAGCGAATGAAGGTCTGCCGCTCCCGCACCGTTCGAAATTGTGGAATCGCGCACAACGCGTCGCGAAGAATTCTGATGTCGGCGGACGAAAATCCGGGGTTCATTATCGGGCTCCAATTTCGACGAGTTGGATCGCTGCGTTCTCACCCAGTAAACGGCCCCGAGGGGAGGAATGTCAATCTTACTCAGATACGCAAGCCCGGTTGTTCCGTCCGGAGAGGCGGCATGCCCGTTGCAGGTCCTTCGACAGTTCAGCCACCCTGGCGGGTACGACGCATTCAATACCTTAAGGGACTAATATCCCTGCTGCATCGACTTTTGCTGCCTGGGCGCAGGCGTATCCGCCTTGGCGCTGAACACCCTCCGGTCGCCGGAGTCGAAGCGCGGGTCCGCGTCCTCGGACATCGAACCGCTTCAGGAAGATGCACCCGAAACCCACCAACTGGATGCCCCGCATCCTCCGGGCCGCCGCTCTCTACGATCTCCTGTCGGGATCGCCGCGATGACCCCGTACCGATCACCCCGGTCGTTACCACACCGCAGGAATCTCACAACCTCCGCTAACGCGCTTGAAATCTGAGGCCGTAGCGAATCAGCTCCCTACCCTGCGGAACGAACCTCGAAACTCCACATTCCAACAACACCCCGAAAAGTCAATTCGCAAATCCTGAAAATCTTTTTCTCCCACCAAATCAATATCCTGCAGACCACCATCCCAAAACCCACCCCGGTTTTTCGACCCCTCCATGCTACCGTCCTCGGCAGAAGGAGAAAGCGCCACCATGGCCACCAAAAACCAGATCCAGGCCTCCCAGTTCAACGGAGCCCGCTCCCAGGGCCCCGTCACCGCCGAAGGCAAGACCCGTTCCGCCCGCAACAGCACAAAGCACGGAGCCTACAGCAAATCCGTCGTCCTCCACAACGAAGACCTCGACGACTACAACGAATTCCGCGACGAACTCCTCGCCGCCTGGAAACCCGCCGACCCGCGCGAGTACGATTTTGTCATCGATATCGTCGACGCCCGCTGGCGCCTCAACCGCTTCGGAGCCTTCGAAACCGCCGCCATCGACTTCGAGGTCCAGCGCATCAGCCCGGAGATCTCACAGGCGTTCGAGACCGTCGACGAGACCACTCTCAACACCTTCGCTTTCAACTCGCTCATAGCCGCCAACAGGACCTTCGAAGTCCTCCAGTCCGCCATGCGCAACCAGCACCGCATCATCGACCGGGCCACCACCCAGCTCCTACGCCTTCAGAAGTCCCGCGCTGCCTCCGCAACCGAACCCTCCGCGGCATTCGTCGCCGACCTCGCCCCGCAAGCGGAAGAAAATGCAAGGAACGAACCCGAGCCCTCGCTCCAACCCACCACAGCGCAACTCGAAAATCCGGGAAACGAACCCGAAAGCGGCGTCGCGCCGTCCACGGAACTCCCCTCAGCCAACGACATCCTGGCCGTGTACGTCCGTGAGTGGATGGCCGCCAACATGCCAAATCCCAGGGACAAAGCCGCATGAACCGTCCCGATGATTTCGAAATGGGTAACGTCCCGGAGCCAGTGTGCCCGCTTTTTGCGCAATTCCTTACTACCTGAGCGATGCGCACTCAAGTTTCTTGCAACCGATAAGCTCACGTGTTACTCTAACCCCATAGAAGGAGCCAGAAGACCCAACCATGGACTTCAGCAAAATGACGGAAAAGGTGCAGCAAGCGCTGCAAACCGCTCAGTCGAAAGCCGTTCGACTCTCACACCAGCAGGTTGACGTCGAGCACCTCCTCGCCGCCCTCATGGAACAGGAGAACGGCATCGCCCTCTCCATCCTTCTGAAGGCAGGCATTACCGCGCCCGAAACTCTCCACCGTCGGGCCACCGAAGATCTCGAAAAACGGCCCAAAGTCACAACCCCGGCCGGAGCAGCCGACCAGATCTACGTAACAGGACGACTCAACCGCCTCTTCACCGCCGCCGAAGACGAAGCCAAACGGCTCAAAGACGACTTCATGTCCGTCGAGCATCTTCTGCTCGCCATGGCTTCAGACACCGGCACCACCGGGCGCATCTTCAAGGAAATTGGCCTCACCCCGGAGCGCCTCATGAAGGCGATGCAGGAAGTCCGCGGCAACCAGCGCGTCACCACCCAGAATCCCGAGGTGACCTACGAAGCGCTCGAACGCTACGGCCGCGACCTCACGCAGTTGGCTGGGGCTGGCAAGCTCGACCCCGTCATCGGTCGCGATGAAGAAATCCGCCGCGTCATCCAGGTCCTCAGCCGCCGCACCAAGAACAATCCCGTCCTCATCGGCGAGCCCGGCGTCGGCAAAACCGCCATCGTCGAAGGCCTCGCCCAGCGAATCATCCGCGGTGACGTCCCGGAAGGCCTGAAGAACAAACGAGTTGTCTCCCTCGACATGGGTGCCCTCATCGCCGGCGCGAAGTTTCGTGGCGAGTTCGAGGAGCGACTCAAGGCCGTTCTTAAAGAGGTCCAGTCGTCGGAAGGCGACGTCGTACTGTTTATCGACGAACTTCATACCGTTGTCGGAGCGGGCAAAGCCGAAGGCGCCATGGACGCCGGAAATCTGCTCAAGCCCATGCTCGCCCGCGGCGAACTCCACTGCATCGGCGCCACCACGCTCGACGAGTACCACAAACACATTGAAAAAGACGCCGCCCTCGAGCGTCGATTCCAGCCCGTACTTGTCGACCAGCCGTCTGTCGAGGACACCATCTCGATCCTCCGGGGACTCCGCGAACGCTACGAAGTGCACCACGGCGTACGTATTAGAGACACCGCTCTGGTGGCTGCCGCTGTCATGAGTAACCGCTACATTTCCGACCGCTTCCTCCCCGACAAGGCCATCGACCTCGTCGACGAAGCCGCCGCCAAGCTCCGAACCGAAATCGACTCCATGCCCGCGGCGCTCGATGAAATGCTCCGCCGCGTCATGCAGCTCGAAATTGAACGCGAAGCCCTGCGTAAGGAAACCGACGAAGTCTCGCGCGAACGCCTCAGCAAAATCGAGGCCGAACTGGCGAACCTCAAGGAATCGTCAAACGCTCTGCAGGCGCAGTGGCAGGCCGAAAAAGGCTCGGTCTCCCATCTTCGAACCCTTCGTCAGCACCTCGAAGAAACTCGCGTCGAGATCGACAAGGCCGAACGCGCCTACGACCTCAACCTCGCCGCCCAGTTAAAGTACGGCAAATTACGAGATCTCGAAGCGCAGATCGCCCAGGCCGAAGCAACCATAGATTCCGGGAACCAACACCGCCTCCTGAAAGAAGAAGTAACTGAGGAGGAAATTGCCGAAGTTGTCAGCCGCTGGACCGGGATCCCTGTTTCCAAGCTCGTGGAAGGCGAGTTGCAAAAGTTGCTCTCGCTCGAAAAGGAGCTCCATCGCCGCGTGATCGGTCAGGACGAAGCCGTCGAGGCAGTCTCGGAAGCCGTCCTCCGTGCGCGCGCCGGGCTCGGAGACCCGCAGCGCCCCATCGGCAGCTTCATCTTCCTTGGCCCCACTGGCGTGGGCAAAACCGAGCTCGCCCGCGCGCTCGCCGCGTTCCTGTTTGACGACGAGCACGCCATGATCCGCGTCGACATGTCCGAATACCAGGAGAAGCACACAGTTGCCCGCCTCATCGGCGCACCTCCCGGCTACATCGGATTTGAAGAAGGTGGACAGCTCACAGAAGCCGTCCGCCGCCGGCCTTACTCGGTTATTTTGTTCGATGAGATCGAAAAGGCCCACAGCGACGTCTTCAATGTGTTGCTCCAGGTGCTCGACGACGGGCGCCTCACCGACGGCCAGGGCCGTACGGTCAACTTCCAGAACACCATCGTGATCATGACGTCCAACGTCGGCAGCCCGCGAATCCTCGAATACAAGGGAATGTTTGGCGGCCCTGATTATGACCGCATGAAGCATGCAGTCACCGACGAATTGCGTAAGCATTTCCGTCCGGAATTCTTAAACCGCGTGGACGAAATTATCGTCTTCCACGCGTTGAGTGAAGAGCATCTGAAAGAAATCGTGGAGATCCAGCTCGGGCGCCTGCGCCAGCGTCTGGTCGACCGTAAAATCGAGCTCGAACTCACCGACGCCGCCCGTACCCACCTGGTGCGCGCCGGCTACGACCCCAGTTATGGCGCCCGTCCTCTCAAGAGGGCCGTTCAGCGGGAAATCGAAACGCCGCTGGCGCGCAGGCTGCTGTCCCGTGACATTCGCGACGGTCAGAAGGTTCTGATCGACGCGCGTAATGGAGTGCTGACGTTCAACGGAGAGAGTGCCGGCGATCCGGCCGAGAGCGGTCTTGTCAGCGGCCGTCTGGGTCTTGCGTGATGACTCGTATCACGATTGGCCCCTCAATCCGTCTAATTTCCAGGGAGAAAACCAGACAATGAATCGCAATTTACTTCTGACCGGTGTTCTGGCGGCCCTGATCGGCGCGGGGGTGACTCAGTTCACCCGCCAGCCGGCCGCCCCGGTCTACGTTCAGGCGCAGGATAAAACAGGCATCGGCCTCACCTTCGCTCCTCTTGTGAAAAAAGCACTGCCGGCTGTCGTTAACGTCGAATCCATCGTTCGACCCACCGCCGCTCAGCGCGGGAACAGTCAACGTCGTCGCCTTCCCCAGGGTGTGCCGCCGGGCATGGAAGAATTCTTCGGCTTTGGCGGAGCTCCAGAGCAACAGCAGCCCCGCGGCGGCGTCGGCTCCGGCGTCATCGTCACCAGCGACGGGTATATCTTAACCAATAATCACGTCGTCGAAGGCGCAACCACGGTCAAGGTTTCCACAAACGACCGCCGCGAGTTTACGGCGAAAGTGGTGGGCACCGATCCCCGCACCGACGTCGCGGTATTGAAAATTGAAGGAACGAACCTGCCGGTGTTGCCCATCAGCGACTCCACCCGCGTCCAGGTCGGCGACCTCGCCCTCGCCATCGGCGACCCGTTCGGCATCGGCCAGACCGTCACTATGGGTATCATCAGCGCCACGGGACGCGCCGGACTTACCGCCGGCAATTACGAAGACTTTATTCAGACCGACGCGGCCATCAACCCCGGTAACTCCGGCGGCGCGTTGATCAACACCAACGGCGAACTGATCGGCATCAACACCGCCATCATTTCCCGCACCGGCGGCAATCAGGGCATCGGCTTTGCCATCCCGATCAACATGGCGCGCGACGTCATGGATCAGCTCGTCAAGAGCGGTAAGGTCACCCGCGGCTACATCGGCGTGCTTCCGCAGGACATCACGCCCGACCTCGCCCGCGCATTCAATCTGAAGGCCAACAGCGGCGCAGCCATCGCCCGCGTGGAACCGGATACGCCCGCCTCCAAAGCTGGTCTGAAGGAAGGCGACGTAGTCACCGCCATCAACGGCGAACCCGTTACCGACGCCAACGGCCTCCGCCTCCGCGTTTCCCGCAGCCAGCCCGGCACCACGCTGAAGCTGACGGTGCAGCGCGCCGACGGCCAGAAGGAAATCCCCGTCACTCTGGAGCGGCTTCCGGAACAGGCAGCAGCCGGAGAGAAGGATGAGGATGAAGGTCCCGGGCGCTTCGGACGCGGTGCAACCAGCACCCTCCAGGGCCTCAACGTCACCGAACTGACCGCGGATATCGCCAGCGAACTCCAGTTGTCGCGCGGTACCAGGGGTGTCCTGGTGGCTCGCGTCGACCCCGCCTCGTCAGCCGGTGAAGCCGGTCTCCGCCGCGGCGACGTCATCACCTCGGTGAACCGTCAGCCCGTGACCACTGTGGCCGAGTTTGAAAAGGCCGTCGGTGGCAGCGGAAGCAAGTCGGTTCTGCTGCTGGTCAATCGTGGCGGCGGCCAGCAGTTCGTTGTGGTAGAACCTCAGAAGTAATGTTCCGTCTCCTGTCAGTTGCGCTCGCCGTTGCCATAACGGCGAGCGCGCAAGTCGGACCGTTGGGTCACTGGGAAGGTGCGGTCGCCTCGTCGAACGCGCCTTCGAAGATCACACTCGATCTCGCCCGCAATACCCGGGGCGTGTGGGTGGCCAGCCTCGGAGTTCCCGAAAAGAACGTCAGCGGTCTTCGCGCCGCGGACGTCGCAGTGGAAGGGCCAAAGGTCAGCTTCATCGCCATTGACTTCCCTGGAAAACCGCCCTTCCGGCTCATCTGGAAGGAACGCTCACTGGGCGGATTTATGCTGGCGCAGGGCAAAGAAATTCCGGTGAATTTTACTCTCGCCGGAGAACCAAAAGTGGAATTGCCGGAGCCTCTCCAACCCGTGTCCAAAGCACTGGAAGGCGACTGGGAGGGAACGTTGCCCCTCACCAATAACCGCACCCGGCCCGTGGCCGTTCACTTCCGGAATCAGCCGGACGAAACCGCTTCGGCAACGTTGGACAGCCTCACGCAGGGAATGAAAGACGCCCTGCTCCATCGAATCGTTGAGGACGGCAACAGCATCTCTTTCGCTGTCCGGAGTTACGGAGGAAGCTACAAAGGCCTGCGTAACGAAGACGGTTCGGAAATCAAAGGAGAATGGACCCAGAATCCTGGACAGAAATCCATTCCATTGATTTTTAGAAAAAAATAACCTTACGCAAAGCCAGCAACAGTGACTGGCAGCCCGCGCAGTGCACTGGTACGCATTATCTGGAAGAGGAAATAAACAAATGAGTGAATCTGTTGCAGGAAAAACAAAAGTATTGCCAGTGCTGCCCCTGAAGAATACGGTCTTGTTTCCGTATTTGCTCATGCCGCTTTCAGTCGGCCGCAGCGCCTCGCTCGCCGCCGTTCAGGCAGCACTCGGAACTGAAGACAAAGAGATCGTCCTCGTGGCACAAAAGGATCCGGCGGTCGAAGCGCCGGCCCAGGAAGATCTCTATACCACCGGAACCAGGGCCATTATCCGCAAGATGTCCCGGCCCAATGAGAACCTCATGGAAGTTCTCGTGATGGGAGCCGAGCGTGTTGCCATTCGCTCGCTGGAAACATATGAGGGCTATCTGCAGGCCGAGGTCGAAGTCCTCGCACAGCCCGAAGATCGCGACGCCGAAACCGAAGCGCTGCACAGCGCCATCGTCGACCTCGCCACCAAAGCCATCGAACTGGCACAGCCTCAGGCACCCGCCGAAATCAGCCGCATGCTGGCGTCCAGTGACGATCCGCTGCGCCTCGTTTACCTGCTCGCCTCCATCCTGAGCATGGAGATCGCCAAAGAGCAGACCCTGCTTGAGGCCAATACGCAGGCCGAAGCCCTGCGCCTCATGCACGGATACCTCAGCTATGAAGTGCAGGTGCTGGAGCTGAAGAACAACATCAACAGCAAGGCCCGCACGGAAATGAATAAGGAGCAGCGCGAATACCTGCTCCGCCAGCAGCTCCGCGCCATTCAGCAGGAGCTCGGTGAGAAGAATCCCGAGCAGGCTGAGGTCGATATGCTGCGCGAACAGCTCAGCAAAGTCGAGCTCCCCGAAGACGTCCGCAAGGAAGTCGACCGCGAGCTCAACCGGCTTGAGAAGATCCCCAGTGCCTCGCCCGAGCACAACGTCATCCGCACGTACCTCGAGATGGTGAGTGAGCTCCCGTGGACCAAATTCACGGAGGACAACCTCGATATCGCCCACGCCCGCAAGGTTCTCGATGAGGATCACTTCGGCCTGAAAGAGGTCAAGGAGCGCATCCTCGAACACCTCGGCGTGCTGCGCATGAACCCCAACGCCAAGGCGCCCATCCTGTGCCTCGTTGGACCTCCGGGCGTTGGCAAAACCTCGCTCGGCCAGTCCATCGCCCGAGCCCTGGGACGCAAGTTCGAACGTATGTCGCTCGGCGGCATGCACGACGAGGCCGAACTGCGGGGCCATCGCCGGACCTACATCGGAGCCATGCCCGGACGCCTCATCCAGGCCATCCGCCGCGCGGGTGCCAGGAACCCCGTCATCATGCTCGATGAGATCGACAAGCTCGGCCGGGACTACCGAGGCGATCCCGCTTCGGCCCTGCTTGAGATCCTCGACCCCGAGCAGAACAAGACGTTCCGCGACAACTATCTCGACATGAACTGGGATTTGTCAAAAGCGCTGTTCGTCACCACGGCGAATACGCTGGACACCATCCCGCGGCCGCTGCTCGACCGTATGGAAATCCTCCGCCTCTCCGGCTACACGGAAGAGGAGAAGGTCGAGATCGCTAAGAAGTACCTGATCCCGCGCCAGATCAGGGAATCGGGTCTCACCGACGTGCAGATCGTGATCCCGGAAGATACGGTCTCGTTCCTGATTCGCAACTACACCCGCGAAGCAGGACTGCGCCGCCTCGAAAAGTCGATCGCACGCCTGACCCGTAAAGTCACGCTGCGCTTCGCCGAAGGGGACACCACGGAACTCACCGTGCATCCCGCCGATCTCGTCGACCTGCTTGGCCCTGAGCCGTTCAACGTCGACGAAGCCCGCAAGAACTCGCCCGCCGGTGTCGTCGCCGGTCTGGCGTGGACCGAGACGGGCGGCGAGGTCCTCTACATCGAAGGCACCGCTCTGCCCGACGGCAGCGGCCTCACACTCACCGGCCAGTTGGGCGATGTCATGAAGGAGTCGGCCAAGACCGCCCAGAGCTGGGTCTGGTCCCACGCCGAACAACTCGGCATCGATCCGGCTGTGTTCAAGAACACCGGTATCCACATTCACGTGCCCGCGGGAGCCATCCCCAAGGACGGCCCGTCGGCAGGCGTGACCATGGCCACAGCCCTGACCTCGCTTTATACAAAGCAGCAGGCCAGGTCCGACACCGCCATGACCGGCGAAATCACCCTGACCGGCCTGGTCCTGCCAATCGGCGGAGTAAAGGAAAAGGTGTTAGCCGCAAGAAGGGCCGGCATCAAACGCATCATCCTTCCCAGGGCCAACAAGAAGGACGTGCGAGACATTCCCGAGCCCGCCAGAAGCGAAATGGAATTCATCTTCGCCGAGCGCATAGAGGAAGTTCTGGAGAACTCCATCCCAGGAGTCAACAGCGGCCTCCACCAACTCCTAAACGTAGCGTAGGGGGGCAGGCCCTGGGGCAGGCCCCCAGGCCTGCGGCGGGTCCCCAGACCCGCCAGGAAAGCCTCGAACCGGCAACAACCGGTCCGAGGCTTTCTTGTTTACACGTCAGTTACTCATGAGGAAGATGTTCGGACGGACGTCTTCCTCCGGAGTCATCTCCCAGTAGCGCAGCAGAATCGTATAGACCAGCAGCCCGACCTCGCCCTCGCCGAACAGCAGGAAGCGAATCGCCTGCGTCACAGGCGGCAGACGAGTCAGCCCGAGAAAGATCGATATCGGGTCCACCAGTTCGCTGATATACGCGATGGTGTTGGCAGTGGCGTTCGCCCCGGAAACATGGATCGCGTAATGCCCGCCCTGCTTCAGGACCTGCACCCGCAGCGGAGCCAGAAATTCGCTCCGGTTATCGACCAGGCCGACATTCAGAAACGCCACCGGACCGTCCACTATGTAGTGCTTCCGGATCTCGCGTTCCTTGGCCTCGCAGGAGGCGTCATCCAGCGTCCGCAGGGGCGCCAGATTCACCTTCTTGCACAGGATCGACTGCCAAAGTTCTTCCGACTCCGGGTCCGTGAAGCAGATCTCTGAGACGCGAAGCTCTGTGGCGCGGATGTAACGGCTGACACCGCTGACGGTCAGCGTAAGCAGGATGAAGATGCTCGCAATGATGATGCCGTCCGGCCGTTCATGCACGTTGTCAACAAGCGTGTAGGCAAAGATCGCCGCCACCACCCAGGCGTAGATGCTCATGCCGCGCCGGTGTTCATGACCCAGCGCAATCGCCGCCGCAATGGACGCCGACAGCATCAGTACCAGCACGCCCGTCGCATACGCGCCGCCCTGCGCCTCCACATCGGCGCGGAATACGATGGTGACAACCACCGCGATCGAGAACAGCACCAGCACCAGCGGTCTCGGGTAAGCGACCCACATCGGAGCCATGCCGAAGCGCGGCAGATAGCGCGGGATCAGGTGCAGCAGGCCGGCCATGGCCGACGCGCCAGCGAACCACAGGATGAGGATCGTCGAGGCGTCATACACCGTGCCGAACACGTCGCCCAGAAGCCCGTGCGCCAGGTACGCGATCGCGCGTCCGCTCGCCTTACCCCCTGCCTTGTACGCCGATTCGGGGATCAGCAGCGTGGTGGCAAAGCTCGACGCAACCAGCAGCACGCTCATGATCAGCGCCGCGGCAGCCAGCAGCTTACGCGTGTTGGCGACACGTCCGTGCGGCACCTCTCCCTGGATCAGAGGCATCACCGACACACCGGTCTCAAAGCCGCTGAGTCCCAGCGCGAGCCTCGGGAAGATGATTGCCGCGGCCAGCAGGATCCCGCCCCAGTCCGTGCCGCGAGCCATCAGCGCCGCCTGCCAGTTCGGCAACGCCTCCGGGTGATGCCATATCTCGATGAACGCGCGCACCAGCACCACAACGTTCAGCAGAATATAAGGGATCGCGACGAATGCCGCCAGCCCGATCGCTTCATTGAAGCCGGCAAGAAACACCGCGCCCAGCATCGCCAGCAGTCCGAGCGTCAGGATCATCCGCGCGTCGGCAAGATAAGGATGCAGGAACGGATTCTCCATCGCGTGCTGCGTCGCGTCTGCCGCCGACAGCGTCATAGTGATGACGAAGTCCGTCGCGGCGAAGCCCAGCAGCACCAGCACGAACAGCTTGCCCCACCAGCCCTGGAGAAGGTTCTCCAGCATGGCGATGGAGCCCTGCCCAACATAAGAACGCCCCGCCACCTGCGAGTAGACCGGCAACGCGCAGAACAGCGTCACCAGCACCAGGATTCCGGTGGCAATCGGAGAGATGGCGCCCGCGGCCAGCAACGCGATTCCAGGCTGGTATCCGAGCGTCGAAAAATAGTCGACACCGGTCAGCCACAGCACGCTGTACCAGGGATGAGCGGCCGTCTCGTAAGGATGCGACACGTCCAGCCGGTTCCCGTGAAACAGCCATCGGAACAACGGGCTTGTGTGTTCGCGAACTTCGTACCGCGACAGCAGAGGTTCGGGCATGGCTTCCGAAGAGTGGACGGCACGAAGGCAGCGCCGCCCACACAACAAACTGTTTACGCGATGTCGAAGATGGCCAGCGTTTCCTTAAGCGAGGTGAGCGGATCCCGCGTAGGCGAGTACTCGTGGGAGATGTAGCCGCTGTAGCCCATGTCGACCAGCGCCTTCGCGATGCCGCGGTAGTTCATCTCCTGCGAGTCGTCCATCTCATGCCGGCCGGGATTGCCTGCCGTGTGGAGATGGCCGATGTACTGCAGGTTCGCCTTCGCCATGCGGATGATGTCGCCTTCCATGATCTGCACGTGATACATGTCGTACAAAATCCTGACGCGCGACGAACCGGAGCGCTTGCAGACCTCGACGCCATAGCTCATGTGGTCGAAATCGTAGTCCGGATGATTCACCTTGCTGTTGAGGTACTCAATGCAGAAGGTCACCTGCTTGTCTTCCAGGTGCGACTTGATCTTGTTGCAGAACTTGACGCAGTTCTCGATGCCCTGTTCCACCGGCTGCTTCGCCCGCGAGCCCACCAGCCCGATCAGGTTCGGCACTTTGGCAACGGCGCACTGGTCGATGAGATCGTGCACCGGCTTCTCGAAACGATCGTGATTCTCCACGCGGTTCAGGCCGACCGGAATCGTTCCGCCGCCCGGACACATGGTAGGGATCAGGCCGTACTTCTGTAGCGTGGGCCAGTCCTTCGGACCCACCAGATCGATGCCGTACAGACCCAGTTCGGCGATGGTCTTGCACTTGTCTTCCAGCGACATTTTGCCCAGCGCACCGGGGCAGATAGCCTGCTTCAGCTTGCCGGGCCGGCGCTTCGGCGTAGCATCCTGAGCGGACGCGGCCATGGCAATTCCGGCAAACGCCGGGACGAAGTTTCGACGTGTCATACGCCGATATCGTATCAGCGATGCCAGTCCGGGTGCAGAACCCGAAAAGCTTCAACCTGCTTTGCCGCGTTCGCGCGATCCCCTTTGCGCAGATAAAGCTGTGCCAGCTGCAGTTGCGGGTGAGAGAAATGGCCGGGGTCGAGTCGCACCGCTTCCAGCAGATGCTTCTCCGCCAGGTCCAGCTTATTCAGCCCGAGGTACGTCATCCCGAGCTGCGCCTGTGCCAGCGCATCGCCCGGGCGCCGCAGCACGGCATACACGTTGTACTTCCACGCTTCCTCCAGATTGCTGTTGTTGATGAGCACACCACCCAGATTGACAAGCGGCTCATAGGAATCGGGATCCGCTTCCAGCGCGCGGCGGAAGTTGCGCTCGGCATCGGGGAAGCGCTGCGTCTGATACGCAATGGTGCCAAGGTTGTTCCACGCAGCCGCGTAGCTGGGCGCGATTTCCACAGCGCGGTCCAGCCGCTCGATGGCGCCCGCGATGTCACGCTTTGCCAGACACCGCTGCGCTTCCTCATACTCGCGCTTTGCCCGCTCCGGAATCGCCAGCGCCCGCGCCGACACCTGGTGCGCGGCCTCGCGGTTCATCAGTTCCGCCGACAGAGTGAAGGTGCGCCGCACCCGTCCGCGCTTGTCCGCGCCAGCCGGACCAATGTCGAACGTCTGCCGCATCTCCCCGCTGCCCGGCACGAACACTGCGATCGTGTACGAGCCTGGATCGAGACCGCGAAAGCGGAAGGTGCCATCCGGCCCCGCCAGAGCCGACACACTGAAGGGAGACGACGCAGCATGCAATGAAACCGACGCCCGCACCGGAGGCTCAAGCCGACCCTGGAGCTCGAACTGCGCCAGCACCGCGAGCAGAAGCCACATGATGACTACAGCTCGAAGAGCTCCGAGACCTTGATCCGGAAGCCCGGAATCAGCGGCGTGCTGAGCTCGTCATCACCAGTGAGCGAAACTTCCCCACGAGCGGTACAGACCGTCACTTCCTGAGCCTCGGGCTCAATCAACCAGACCTCGGCGGTGCCAGAGTCGCGGTAGCGCTTCTTCTTACGCCGCAACTGGCTGTAGGTATCGTTCGGAGACGCGACTTCCACCGCGAGATCGGGAACAAAGCGCTGCACCCTCCGCTTCCACTCCAGCATCCCCAGTTTCTCAAGACCAAAGAAGCTGAGATCCGGCCCGTGAGCATTGCCGCCGAAGTCATATTCCTGCTCGCCGATCACCATGCCCAGCTTGCCCGCAGCCACTATTGGCTTCAGCCGGGCAATCAGTCCATCGCGAATCCAGTTGTGTTGCGGTGTGTTGCCAGACACGTCGACTAACTCCCCGTCCACCAGTTCCCTGAAGTCAGCCTCTTCCTGGGGCAGACGTTCGAAGTCTTCGATGGTCAGTTTGCCGGTCAGGATCGCCATACCGTCATATTAGCGAAGCTGGTGGTCGACTTCCTGCAGCCAGTCCGGCCGCTTCAACACCTCGCGCGGACGCGGACCATCGGGCGGGCCGATGATGCCTTCCCTCTGCATCATGTCGAGAATACGAGCCGCACGTCCATAGCCGAGCCGCAGACGGCGCTGCAGCGTCGAGGTCGACGCTTTGCCCAACTCCAGCACCACGCGAACCGCATCATGGTACATCGGATCTTCGTTGCCGTCGAACTCTTCCTCAGGCTCGCCCTCTTCATCGCTGGGCGGTGTCAACAGGTAACTCTGGTCGTAATCGGCCGGACCCTGCGCCTTCCAGTTCGCCACGACGCTCTCAATCTCCGTCTCGCCAACATACGCACCATGAACGCGCGTCAGCCGCGACGAGCCCGGAGGCAGGAACAACATGTCGCCCTTGCCCAGGAGATGCTCGGCGCCCATGACATCGAGCACCGTCCGGGAATCCACACGAGTCGCCACACGGAAGCTCATACGAGCCGGGAAATTTGCCTTGATCAGACCCGTGATTACATCCACGCTCGGCCGCTGCGTCGCCAGCACAAGGTGCATGCCGACCGCCCGGGCCATCTGCGCCAGACGCGTGACGTTCTCCTCCACACCCGCACGTTCCAGCATCATCAAATCGGCCAGCTCGTCGATGATGATCAGGATGTAGGGCAGCGTTTCCAGCACCTCTTCTATACGCTCGACACCCGTCTCGTCGAACAAGCTGCGGGGCTGCGCCGCCTTCGCGCGAACCTTCTTGTTGAACTGATCGATGTTGCGCGCGCCCTGGGAAGCCATCAGCTTCAGACGCCGCTCCATCTCCAGCACCGCATTGCGAAGCGCGTTGGTCGCCTTGCGTGGATCCGTGATCACAGGCGTCAGCAGATGCGGAATACCTTCATAAATCCCGAGTTCGACACGCTTGGGATCCACCATGATCATGCGTACTTCATCCGGCGTCGACTTGTACAGAATCGACATGATCATCGTGTTCAGCATCACCGATTTGCCCGAGCCGGTGGAACCGGCAATCAGCAGGTGAGGCATGGAATCGAGCGCCGTCACTTTGATGCGTCCGCTGATATCCTTGCCCACCGAGATGGTCAAGGGCGATGGAGAGTTACGGAACTCGTCCGACTCCAGGATCTGGCGCAGGCTGATCACCTCGCGGCGCGAGTTGGGCACCTCGATTCCAACAGTCGGCTTACCCGGAATGCGCTCAATCAGAATCGATTCGGCCTGCAGTCCGAGGCAGAGATCCTCGGTCAGATTCGTGATCTTGCTGTACTTCACCCCGGCTTCAGGCTTGTATTCAAACGTAGTGACAACCGGACCGGGGTTGATCTGCACCACCGAGCCCGTGACGTTGAACTCCTCAAACCTGCTTTTGATGCGAGCCGCGATGTCCTTCAGTTCCTGCGAATCGTAAGGCGGGCGCGCCTGTGGTTCCTGGAGCAGCGTGGTGGAAGGAATCGTGAAGAAGGACTTGACCTTCTTTGCGGGAGGGCCAGCTGCCGGACGCCCCGGCTTTACCTGTGCCGCCGCAGCCGCGGGAGGCGGAGGCGGAGGCAATGATCCGGCGGCAACGGGCTGGTAATCTTCCAGCGCGTGTATGGGAATTTCATGCTCTTCCGGCTCAGCGTCATCGACGAAAGCATCCCGCGCAGTGTCGGAATCCCACGGCGGCCGGGTAGTGTTGACGGTCGCTGGAGCGGCGCGGCGCGTACGGTCGTCTGACATGACCTCGGCATAAGTGACGGGCGCGGGCTCGGGATGAGCCAATTCGTCAGGTGCCCTGCGAGCGCGAACCTTGCGAGCCTTCTTCTCCGCCCGTTCGGCCTCCTTCTCCGCGGCCAGCCGAGCCTTCTCCGCGTTGCGGGCAGCCCGGCGTTCCTGCGCCTCATGGCGCCGGCGATCCCGCCAGGCGCTGTACCGGGCAGACATTCGGGCGATTGCAGCGCGAAGCGGAGCAAGCCAGTCCCAAACCAGATTCAAAGAGAACGTCGAGACTACGTAGAGAGAAAGAATGATGCTGAAGAGTGTGACCAGGATCGCGCCTGGCAGATTCAGTTCGGAGATCAGGTAATCGGCGATCAGCCGTCCCAGCAGGCCACCCGCCGCGACGGTACCGCCAAAGGGCCGCCACATGGGTCCAAGCGACAGCGCGGTGCAAACGCCCAAAACCAGGCAAATGGCTCCCGACACCTTGAAGAACTGCGCTTCGATGGGATCGGAGCGGAACCACTTCCAGGCCAGAGCCACAAGAAGCAGCGGAATGGTGAATGATCCGACCCCTGCAACCTGTAGCAGCAGGTCTGCGGAAATAGCGCCGACGCGGCCGATGAGGTTCATCGCTTTGGCGCCGGAAGTGGCCGTATTCCACGAAGGATCAAGAGGATGGAACGAAACCAGCGCACAGGTGAGCGCGATCCCGAACGCAAGCAACACAAGGCCTATTCCCTCGTTGAGGCGGGGATGTCGTGTGGGTCCCAATACTTTCATTCCGCGTTTAGCGGAGAGCCAGAGCGATCACCATTATGCCAAATGCAATCCGGTAATAGATGAATGGTCTGAGACTGTTCGACCGGAGGTACTTCAGGAAGAACGCGATGACTGCCGAACCCACGATAGCGCTGACCAAAACACCCACCAGAAACTGCATCTGCATCTCGGGCGGAATGCCCCCCGCTTTGTACAGTTCGTAGAAGGACTTCAGGGCCGCAGCCGAAATCGCCGGTGTCGACAACAGGAAGGAGAACCGGGCGGCCGACCTCCGGTCGAGGTTCCGCAGCAGACCGGCTGTGATGGTGATGCCGCTGCGCGAGGTACCCGGCACTACCGCCAGCGCCTGAGCCAGTCCGATGATCAGGGCGTCTTTTAAACTGACCGTCCCGATGCCACGGTCAGCGCGCGTGACCCGGTCGGCATACAACATCAGCAGGCCGACGCCCACCAGCATCACGCCGATGATCAGGTGATTGGTCCGGACCGCTTCTTCAATCACTTTCTCCAGCAAAAGGCCCGCAACCCCAACGGGAATGGTGCCGAGGACGATTAACCACAACAGCGACCGGTTGAGCCGAAGCTCGGGATCCGGGCTGTATCCAATGCCCGCCGCCTGCCCCAGAATCTGCAGCCAGTCGCGCATGAAGTAGATCAGAATCGCCAGCAGCGTGCCGAAGTGCAGCGCGATGTCGAAGGCCAGTCCCTGGTCGGGCCAGCCGAACAGCCATGGTGCGAGTGCGAGGTGAGCAGAGCTGCTCACGGGCAGAAACTCGGTTAACGCCTGAACAAATGCCAGGATGACGGCCTGATAAAGAAGCATCTTTTCGAGGATACGGTATTTGCTGAGGCGCTCCTCAGCGACTGTGTTGCGCCTTCGGACAAATTAGGCTGCAATGCCGAGCGCTTTCAGCATTTATCGCGTTGTCACAGACCTCGTTGTACCGTAGATATAGCGTGCTCACGAAGATCGTAGCCACTCTTGGTCCCGCGACCGACACTCCGGAACAGATCCGAAACCTGGTACGTGCCGGCGCAGACACTTTTCGTCTGAACGCCTCGCACGGAACACAGGAGGACCATGCACGGCGAATCCGCATGGTCCGTGACATTGAGGCGGAAACAGGCATTCACATCGGGATCCTGCTCGACCTGCAGGGGCCTAAGATCCGCCTCGGCACTTTTGAAGGCGGCGGCGCCACACTGGTCACCGGCTCGCAGTTCCGCATCACCACCGAGCCCGTTGTTGGCACGGCGGAGCGCGCCTCCACCACGTACAAGGATTTTGTCGGCGATGTGATCCCAGGCAACCGGGTACTCCTGGCTGACGGCACAGTCGGCCTGCGCTGCATCGACAAATCGCAAACCGACGTGGTCTGCGAAGTGGTACACGGCGGTCCGATCTTCGACCGGCAGGGTATTAACCTCCCGGGCGTGAATGTCAGCGCTCCTTCACTCAGCAAAAAGGATATCTCCGATCTGCGGTTTGGCCTCGAGCAGGGCGTCGATATGGTGGCGCTGTCCTTCGTGCGGAAGCGCGAGGATGTGCTGCGGCTGCGCGTGTATCTGGAAGAAGCCGATGCGCACGTCTTCATCGTGTCGAAGATCGAAAAGCCCGAAGCCTGGGACAACCTCGACGCGATCATCGATGAGAGCGACGGCGTGATGGTGGCGCGCGGCGATCTTGGCGTCGAGATGGACCTCGAAAAGGTCCCGTTTGTACAGAAGACCATCATCGAGCGCGCGCGGAAAGCGGGCAAGTTCGTGATCACCGCCACGCAAATGCTGGAGTCCATGGTGCACAGCCCCATGCCGACCCGCGCCGAAGTCAGCGACGTCGCCAACGCAATCTATGACGGCACGGATGCCGTGATGCTCTCGGCTGAAACGTCTAAGGGCAAGTTCCCTGTGGAATCGGTATCTATTATGGCGCGCATCGCCATTGAAGCCGATTCATCGCAGAAGAACGCCGGATATCGCGAGTTGCCCCGGCGCGACAATACCGCGCCCTCTTTCGGCGACACCATCGCCGAGATGGCGTATCGCAGTGCACGCCTGCAGGGCGCGTGTGCCATTGTTGTGTTCACCGCCAGTGGCGCCAGCGCGAGACTGGTGGCCAAGTTCCGCCCGCCAGCTCCCATTTACGCGTTCACGCACAGCGCAGCGGTAGCTCGGCAACTGTCGGTGATCTACGGCGTGTTTCCGATCATCGCGCCTGTGGTCCAGGACACCGACGAGATGGTGAAACTGCTGGATCGCATCCTGCTTGGCAAAGGGCTGCTGAAGCCGAGGGACCCCGTGGTGTTCGTCGCCGGTCAGCCCGTGGGACGGGCAGGCACCACGAACCTGATTACGCTGCACCGGATGGGCGATCTCTGGTAGACATCCACCACGTGTTTGCCAACGTGGATCCAAGAATCACAGCACCACCCGCCACCGACAACAGCGCTGGCCGCTCGCCCAGCATCAGCCACGTCCATACGGGATTCAACGCGGGCTCGATCAACAGCAGCGTCGCCGCCTCGAACGCCGGAATGTGACGAATCGCACGGGTCAGGCAGTAGTAGGCCAGCCCAATCTGAAAGATCCCCAGATAAGACAGCACCGCGAGGTCTCGCCACTCCAGGCCTGGCATGGGAAGTGCCGCCGGCAAGGCCAGCGCAAAAGCCAGCAGGTTGCCGAGCACTACGGTCGCCAGACCCGCGTCCGGATCGTTCCCCGCCCGCCCCAGCCAGCGTAGTCCGATGATGGTGAACGCCCACGCGATGCCCGACAGCAGCGCCACTATGTTGCCCGTCGCCGGATCGGGAGCGGTCGCCCGCGCCGGCTCTGACGCTGTGAAAAACAAAGCCATTCCGAGTCCGACCCCGAGCAGCAGCCACAGATCCGTGCGTCGCAGATGCTCCTTCAGCAGCAGCGGGCTGAACAGGATCAGGTAGCCCGGGGCGGTCGACTGCAGGAAGATCGCATTGGCCGACGTGGTCAGCTTGTTCGCAGTCACGAACAGGATCAGGGTGCCCGCATAGGCAATACCGACCAGCAGATGTCGCCACGTCCAGTGTCGCCGGGCAGCGGGGAACAGCAGCGCCAACGCGATGGCGGCGATCAGCGAGCGGAAGCTGGCAACCTGCCATCCGGTCAGTGTGTTTCCCTTGATGGCTGCGCCGCCTGTAGAAAACAGGAGCGCGGCCGCAAAGACCCAGAGGCGGTTCATTCGCCGTTATGGTAAAACGTGCCCGTGACCACGATCTCCGCCGGTCCCACCAGCAAAATGGCTTCGTTTTGCCAGCGAAGCTCCAGCGGACCAGCCGGGGTCAGTACGGTGACCGGGCTCGACACTATGCCACGGGCGTGTGCCGCCGCAGCCGCGCCGGTCGACCCGGTGCCGGAGCTCATGGTCACGCCCGCGCCGCGTTCATAGAAACGCACGTCGATGGTGTGCTGGTCCACAGGGCGCACAAACGATACGTTGGTGCGGTTTGGGAACATCGGGTGGCTCTCAATTTCCGCCCCCACCTTGCGCCAGTCGAACGCGAAGTTGTCGACAAAAACCGCGCACTGCGGATTGCCGACGTCGAGCAGCGTTCCGGTGCGGCCGCCGGCCTGGAGCGGGAGCGTGGCCTGGGGCTCGGTGATCTTCGGCGTGCCCATGTTCATCTCAAACACGAAGCTCTTGCCGCGGCGCTCCAGCACGCGCAGGTGCTTCAAACCCGCTCCGGTGAGGATATCCACATCGACATCCAGCAGCCCCGCGTCGACCAGAAAGGCCGCGGCGCACCGCGTGCCGTTACCTGAGATCTCGGCCTCGCTGCCATCGGAATTCCAGAGACGGATGGTGGCTGGACCGTCGGCGGTGGGCGGAGTCACCAGCATCCACCCGTCGGCGCCGGGGCCGATGTTGCGGTCACAGATCGCGGTGGCTATGGTGTCGTGGCCCGAGGCTGGCGCCTCCGAAGCCCACGTCAGAAGGAAGTCATTGCGCGCTCCGTGCGCTTTTGTGAAGGGGATCTCTGTCATGGATTCGCCGGTAGATTTCGATCACAGGGCCACCCTGCACATACACCGTGCGAACAACCCGGTAGCTCCGATTCACATTCATCATGGCAGACGCGACCGGGCTGGCGGCGATCGCCACCGCCCATTCGGTGTGCAGGAACAGGTCAGGCCGCATGCTGGCTCCGAGGAATGCCGGTCCGTTGCCCTCATGCAGCGTTTCGCGCAGCGGAATGCCCGCCTCGCGGAATACAGCCGTCAGGTCGCTGAAGGAGGTGAAGGCACCGTCGCCGGGCCGGTAGTTGGCTTTGAGGAACGCCGCCGCTTCCGCAGTCCAGGCTCGCCGAGTCTCCGAGTTGATCTGGCTCTCCTTCCACGTGACCCAGTTATCCTGCCTCGGGTAGGCGAGCCACGGAAGCATCGACGCGATCACGACAGCAGCAGTTGCGAATCCACGCGCTCGCAGCGGCAAAATCGCCACCAGCGCCGAGGCGCAGAGCACCACCAGCGGAAACGTTCCGGCCGCGTATCGCGTGTTGTAGTAGCTCTTCGGCCACAGCGTCGGGAGGAATACCTCGGTGCCCGAGCCTGAGGAATGCAGGCTGATCACATAGAACACCGGCACCATGACGAGGATCGCCATAGCCCACCAGGCTCGCTTCCACAGCGCGGCGATCACGCCCGCGACGCTGATCCACCAAAGGATCGGATTGGCGTACAACTCCACCGCGGTCCTGTAATACAGGAAGGACTGGCCCCAGTCGCCGATGGTGGGAAACGGCTTGGTGCCCGGCTGATGTCCGCGCTCGTAAATCGCTTTGGCCGAGTACGGTCCGTTGTAGAATTCCAGCGCGTTCGAGTGGAAGTACTGGTTGTGTCCCATCCAGAACAGCGGCCCGAGCGATGCGATGGCGCCGAACAGGATGGCTGCAATCCACCGCTTCTGGCCGCCCGCGAGCACCAGCACCAGGCAGACAAACGGGATCAGGAACCAGCCTTCGTATCGTGTCAGCGACGCCGCAATGGAACACAACCCCGCCGCCCCGACTGCCGCCAGCGAACCGGTCTGTGTGAAAACCACGGTGAAGTACACGAGACCGAGCAGGCTCGCCAGCATGCTCGATTCGGTCATGGGGATCGACTGCAGGTACAGCACGTTGGGGTTGAGCGCGAACAGAAGCAGTGCGCACCAGGCAGCAGCCGCGCTGTCGAACAGGCGCCGAACCGTGCCGAAGAGCGCCGCTCCGCTCAGTGCAAAGCACAGAACACTCGGGATCACACCCGCCAGACCCGTGCGCCACAGGAAATCGACGCCAGCCAGCGGCAGCATTAGCAGATGCGGCAGTGGCAACCATACGGTACCCAGTTGTTCATAGCCCGGGGTGCGCGAATCGACAACCCGGCGTGCGATGTTGAGGTGCGCCTCAGCGTCGCCCCAGTAGAGCGTCCATCCGCGCGCGTAGCTGTACCAGGCAAACAGTGAGCCAAGGATCAGCAGGAACGCGTAGACTGCGAAAGTGGGACGGTATCCACCACCAGCCCGCGATGCCGCCGGTTTGGACGGCTTAGAAGCTCGTGAAGTCTTTGAATTCCTGGTAGCGCGCATCGATTTCGGCCCGGGTGAGCGTCCGGAAGCGGTCGACTCCGAACTGCTCGCAGCAGAAGCTGCCCATAACCGAGCCGTAGATCACCGCGCGGCGGAGTTCGCGGCGGTCGATTTTTTCATCCTGCAGATCAAAACCGCAGTCGGCCAGTGCGCCGACGAAGCCGCCGGCAAAACAGTCGCCGGCACCGGTCGGGTCGAAAACTTTGTCCAGCAGGTAGCCCGGGACGACGAAGAATGTGTCATCGCGGAACAGCATGGCCCCGTATTCGCCACGCTTGATGATCAGCGTGTTTGGTCCCATTGCCAGAATCCTCTTCGCCGCGAGCTTCAGGTTCGACTCGCCCGAAAGCAGCCGTGCTTCACTGTCGTTGATGAGCAGGAAGTCCCATTCCTCGATAGTGGCCAGCAGTTGCTCGCGATAGTCGTTGATCCAGTAGTTCATCGTGTCCCCGCCGATGAAGCGGGGACCGGTCATCTGGGCTCGAACGCTCTTCTGGAGAGCGGGCTGAATGTTACCAAGCAGCAGGTATTCCGCGTCACGGTAAGAATCTGGAAGCTGCGGGTTGAAGTCCGCGAACACGTTCAAATCGGTGCGGAGCGTCTCACGATCATTCATGTCGTGTGAATAAACGCCCTGCCAGAAGAACGTTTTACCAGGCACCCGTTGCATGCCGGTTGTGTCGATGTTGTGCTTAATAAGCAAGTCAACATCTTCCTGAGCGAAGTCCTCGCCCACCACGGCGACAATCCTAACCGGATGAAAGAAGCTCGCGGACAGGCCGATATAGGTGGCCGCGCCACCCAGCATCCGGTCGACTTTGCCGTATGGCGTCTCGACGCCGTCATAGGCTACGGAACCAACTACAACAATGGACATTGTTTAGATTGTAGCGGGCGGTGCCTGGCCGTTAACGGCGGCGCAGGACCAGGTCCCCGGCGCGAGCCTGTGTCGGAGGGAATAACGGGAATCCGTCGTGGCCTTCCGAGAAGAACCATCCGCGAAGTCCCGTGCCGCCCGGAATTAACGCAACCGTTCCCCGCTCCCGCACGACGCCTGGCGCGATGGCGCCTGACAGCACGCAATCCACCCGTATGTCATAGCGGTTGAAGGAGCGGAGCGGCCACCACGTTCGGTTCGCGAGCCGCCCGTCCCGGCACTTTGCACCGCCAATCAGGCCCGTTACGGCGCCGTCGGATGTTATGTCAATTCGAATATGGATAGTTTCCGGTTTGGCGGGTCCGAGCCAGAGTCGAGCCTGACCGCTCCACTGGCCGGCGTACGAAGAGACATCCGCGCCGGCGCACGATACCACCGCTGCCAGAAGCAACAAGGAACGCACTGTGATCTCCCGCTGGAGACTACGCCCACCTGACAAGCAATGTTCCAAAAAAAAGGCCCGGTGAAGTTCGAGGTCCACCGGGCATAGTGACTGACCAAGGATAAAGGTTGTGCGCCTTACGTAGTCCGCCGCGACGTGCGGGCGTTCTGCGCGCGCGTGCTCTCGAAGATGGCCCCATTTGTCATCGCGTGCAGCGGCAGAATGATGGAGTTGTCCACCAGTTCGGCCATGGTGTGGATCGGCAGGCCCTCGGCTTCCTTAAGGAAGACCAGTTGGCCGCAGTCGTTGTTGAAATCCACCCGGATCCAGTCGCCGTACTTAATTTGCTCGGTCGCGATCAGGTTGGACAGCGGCTGCACCAGCAGGCGCTCGATGGCACGTTTCAGGTGGCGGGCGCCGTACTTCGGATCTATCCCTTCACGCAGTAAGAAGCCCTTGCCGGCTTCCGTGACGTGGAAGATAAAAGCACGGTCTGGCGACGCATTGAAGATTCGCTGCTGTACCAGGTTCAGCTCGATATCCAGGATTTTCCGCAGTTGATCTTCGCCAAGCGGACGGAACACGACCACTTTATCGAGGCGGTTCATAAACTCAGGCGTGAACTTGCGGCGTGCCGCTTCCATTCCGGTCCTGGCGACCTTGACATTTAGCGCCTCATCCGACCGGCAGGCAGCCTCGCGAGCGTTGTCCTTCACGATTCCGAAACCGAGCCGCGGATTCATCAGCGCACTCATTTCCGCGGCGCCGAGGTTGCTGGTCATGAAGATCATGGCGCGGGAGAAATCGACCTTACGGTTGTCGCCCAGCGTCAGGACGCCCTTGTCCAGAACGCCCAGCAGCAAGTTCCAGAGCGCATCGCTCGCCTTTTCGATCTCGTCGAAGAGGACGAAGCTGATTCGCGTGGAATCCGTATGGTACTGGTTGAGCACTTCCTGGCTCAGCAGCGGATGCGTTTCGCGGTGCCCCAGGTAGCCCGGAGGCGAGCCGATCAGCTTGGCGATTTCGTGGCTGTGCTGGAACTCGGCGCAGTCGATCTTGATGACCGCACGTGGGTTCTTCACCAGCGCTTCCGCCGTTGCTTCGACGATCCGCGTTTTCCCAGTTCCGGTCGGCCCCATAAAGAGGAAGTTGCCGATCGGCCTTCCCGGCGCACTCATGCCGGTAAGGTACATCTGGTAAATATTTACTATCTGTTGAATCGCTTCGTCCTGCCCCACGATCGAGCGGCGGAGGCTCTGCTCGAATACCTCAGCTTCCCGACCGGTCTTTGTAGGATCTAACGCCATATTTAGCTGCACCATATCGTTTCTCCCTGACTCCGAAAGCGAACCGTCGAGGTCACCGATCCTTCTCTGAGCAATCGCCTTGCCAAAGGCTTTACGCGTTCTCCGAGCCATACTGCCACCTCACTTAGGTGGCATCGACGGGCGGATCTCCACCCTGCTTACCGTGGTCCGCGCCGGCATACGCAGAACCGCCATCACCACGTCGGCGATGTCCGCCGGCGCGATCTTCCACGAAGCCCGTGCAGTCCTCGGACTGAAGTCCGTATCGACACTTCCGGGCATGATCGACGTCACGCGAATTCCATCATTCCTGTGGTCCAGCATCATCGCTTCACTGAACCCGTTGAGACCGAACTTCGAAGCGTTATACGCGGAACCGCCTGCAAACGGATTGCGCGCGGCCAGACTGCTGATGTTGATGATGGAACCGCCGCCTCTGCTCTTCATTCTTTGCAGGGCCTCCACACAGCAGTAGTACACGCCGTCAAGATTGACACCAAGAACACGCCGCCACTCACTCCTTTCCATCTCGGCAACGGGGCGAAAAACTCCAATTCCCGCATTATTAACAAGGACGTCGACACCGCCCAAAGTATCGTCCACAAATTGGAAAAACTTCGTAACGGCATCAGGATCCGACACATCTGTGGGATGCCCCACAACTCGACCTAAATTCGACATCTCGCTAACCGCCAGTTGCACGGCTTCCGCGGTTCTGCCGCAGATGGCAACCGAGGCTCCGTCGCGCAGCAGCGACTCGCTGATGGCTCGTCCAATTCCCCGCGTACCACCTGTGACGATGGCAATCTTTCCGCTCAGTGTCTGGTCCATAGAGTCATTGACGCCTGTACCGTTCTGAAACGTCAGAACAGCGATGGGTCATTGTGGGACGATGCCGCGTTCCATCCTGGTACAGGTATCCACCGTGACCACAGTAGTCCGGCGTACTGTGGCTAAGGTGCATGGGGGGATGAGCGAGCACTAACTGCTGTCGCTATACTCAAAGTTAATGCACGAACTGAGTGTCTTCTGGCTTCGCGCGGCCGCGGCGCTCTATGCCATTGGACTCTTCCACACCCTCCAGATCGCGTTGCGGAAGGGCAGTTCCATCTTTCGTGCTGCACTGCTGTCGTTTATGGCGGGTCTGGTGCTCCACATGGTGGCAATCGTCGAGAATGGTCTGGCCGCCGGAACCGTCTTTGCGGGAGGATTTATCAACTCCGTCTCGCTCTGCGCGTTTCTTATTGGCATTCTGTTCGTGGTTGTGTACTGGCGCTACCGTATCGAAAGCCTCGGCGTGTTGCTGTTCCCGCTGGTTTTCGTGATGACCACTGTGGCCGCGATCCGCACCCCGGTGCAGCCGTGGTCGAGCGGCGAGGTCCGCAGCACCTGGCTTGTGGTTCATATCGTGCTGGTGCTGCTTGGGTACGCGGCGCTTCTGCTGACGGCGTTCACATCCGTGATTTACCTGCTGCAGGAGCGACAGCTGAAGCGTAAGAAGACGCTCGGCATTCTGGCCAAACTGCCTCCGCTGGGAACGCTGGATTCCATCATCAGCAAGTCACTTGGATTTGGCTTCGTTTTGATGACGGTGGGCGTGGTGACCGGCGCGACGTGGACCTACATCGATTCGCGCGGAACCGCGGAGCTGTTCGACCCCCGCATGACCACCGCGCTGGTGACCTGGTTTGCGTGCTTCCTGATGGTGACACTCCGCATTACGGCGGGATGGCGTGGCAGAAAGGCCGCGCTCATGGCAGTGGCGGTAGTGGCCTGTTCGGCCGCCACCTGGGCCCTGCACTACGTCCAGCACTGATATGAAGCTCGTACTCACAGGGCTAAATCACCGGACGGCGCCCGTCAGCGTGCGGGAGCGCCTGGCTTTCAGCGAGCAGGAACTGCCCGCGGCACTGCGTGAGCTCTTCGAAACTCCGGGCGTGTCCGAGGCGATGATCCTGTCCACGTGCAACCGTGTGGAAGTGCTGGTCGCCATGGACGACAGCTTCGACGGTCCGGGCGAGATGGCTGGCTTCCTGTGCCGCACGCGCGAGCTCGACCGCAGCTGGCTGGAACCGCACCTGTATGCACTCGAAGGGACCGAGGCGGTAAAGCACGTGTTCCGCGTCGCCGCCAGCCTCGATTCCATGGTCGTCGGCGAGCCGCAGATTCTGGGACAGCTGAAAGCCGCCTACGCAATGGCGCGGGAGAATGGCACGTTGACCGGGCTGCTCGACACTGTGCTGACGCGCGCATTTGGTGTCGCCAAGCGAGTCCGCACGGAGACTGAGATCGGCGCCAGTGCGGTCTCGATCAGCTATGCGGCAGTCGAACTGGCCCGCGAGATCTTCGGAAATTTGAAGAAGAAGCGCGTCATGCTGATCGGCGCGGGCAAGATGTCGGAGCTCGCCGCGCGCCATCTGCACCGGTCCGGCGCCGAGATCCGCGTCACCAATCGCACCGAATCGCGCGCCGTCACGCTGGCTGAACTCGTCGGCGGGACCGTCGTGCCGTACGAGAGTTACAAGTCGCAGCTCCGCGACATCGACATCGTCATCACCTCCAGCGGCGCCACGGAATTTCTGCTGCGGCGCGACGAAGTGAAGCGCATCATCGACGCGCGCAAGAACCGTCCGATGTTCCTTATCGACATCGCGGTGCCGCGCAACATTGAGCCGTCTGTCAATGAGATCGACAACATCTTCCTCTACGACATCGACGACCTGCAGCGCGTGGTTTCTGAGAATCTGAAGACGCGGCTGAGTGAGGCCGAGGACGCCGGGCGCATCGTGGGCGAAGAGGTGGAGCGCCTGGAAGCCTGGATGCGGACCCGCGCCGTGGGGCCCGTCATCGTCGACCTGCAGGAAAGCCTGGAGCGGCTGCGTGCTGGCGAAGTGGAACGGATGCGTGGCAAGCTGGGGCCGCTCACCCCTCAGCAGGAGCAGGCCGTTGAGCAGCTCACGCGCGGCATCATCAACAAGATTGCGCATGGACCCATCGCCGCGCTGCGCAGGAATGCGGGCGACGAGACCGTGGTCGAACGCATCCGGAGCATCTTCCGGCTGGACGAAGATCACGAGCCAACAATTCGCGCGAAGGGGAAATAACCATTGCTGGTCATCGGTTCACGAGGTTCGAAGCTGGCGCTGTGGCAGGCCGAGTATACGAAGGCGCGCCTTGAGGGGCTCGGCCAAGAGTGCCGCGTTGAGATCATCACCACCTCTGGCGACCGCTTTCAGAGCGGGCCGCTGAAGGAGGTCGGCAACAAGGGACTCTTCACTAAGGAGATTGAGGACGCGCTGCTGGCTGGCTCCATCGACCTTGCGGTGCACAGTCTGAAAGACGTGCCGACCATGATCCCCGACGGGCTGAAGATTGTAGCGACGCCTGAGCGGGAGGACCCTCGCGACGCGATGGTCGGCCTGAAGCTGGCCGACGTACCGGCGGGCGGAAAGATCGGAACAGGGTCCCTGCGGCGCATTGCGCAGATCGGTGCGGCGCGGCCCGACGTGACGGCTGCGCCCGTGCGGGGCAATGTCGACACGCGGCTGCGGAAGCTCGACGAAGGGCAGTTCGACGCGATCGTGCTGGCGGCTGCCGGTTTGCGGCGGCTGGGCTGGGGTGAGCGCATTGCCGAGTACCTGGACCCCGAAGTAATGTGTCCGGCGGTCGGCCAGGGCTCGCTCGCGTTTGAGACTCGCGATGATGGCGGCGCGGCGTTCGCGGCCTGCCTGCGGATGAATCACGCGCCGACGCATGCCGCGATTACGGCGGAGCGCGCGGTGCTGAGCGTGCTCGGGGGCGGATGCCAGGTGCCGGTGGGTGCGTACGCCGTAGTGTCGGAAGACGGCGTGTTGTCGCTGCGCGCGGTAGTCAGTTCACCGGATGGCCGGACGCTGGTGAAGCGCGATGGCTCAGGCCCGGCTGTCGACGCGGCGGCGATTGGGCACCGGGTCGGCGAAGCGCTGCTCAAAGCCGGGGCTCGCGAGATTCTGGCCGCCGTCTACGGACAGGGCGGATGACGGGCAAGGTCTATCTCGTCGGTGCCGGGCCAGGCGACCCGGAGTTGCTGACGCGAAAAGGCCTTCGCGTCCTCGGTCGCGCCGATGCAGTGCTGTATGACCACCTTGCCAGCCCTTCTCTGCTGGATTTGGCGCCTGCGCATGCCGAACGGGTGTATGTCGGCAAGAAGCGCTCGGCGCACGCGTTTTCTCAGGACGAAATTGTTGCGCTGCTGATCGAGAGGGCTCGGCGGGGCCTTACGGTGGTGCGTCTGAAGGGCGGCGATCCGTTCATCTTCGGCCGCGGCGGCGAGGAGATCGAGGGACTGGCTCAGGCTGGCATCGAGTATGAGGTAGTGCCTGGCGTTACGACGCCGCTCGGGATTGCAGCCTACACCGGCGTGCCGCTGACGCACCGCGAGCACTCTTCCGTGGTCACGTTCATCACCGGCCATGACGTGGACGCAATCGACTGGGGTCGCAGTTGCCTCAGCGGCACTGTGGTGATCTTCATGGGTCTGCAGCATCTCGGCGAGATCGTCGGGCGGCTGCTCAAAGCGGGGCGCTCGCCCCACACTCCGGCTATGGCGGTGCGCTGGGCAACGCGGCCCGATCAGCAGACGATTACGGGGAGCCTTGCCGAACTGCCCAGTCTGGTTCACGAAGCCGGGCTGCTGCCTCCTGTCACAGTGGTAGTGGGCGAGGTAGTGTCGCTCCGGCAGCGGCTCTCGTGGTTCGAAAAGCGGCCTCTTTCGGGGCAGCGAATCATCGTCACGCGGGCTCAGGCACAGGCGTCGGAGTTCTCCGCGAAACTGCTCGAACTGGGTGCCGCGGTGATCGAACTGCCCGTGATTGAGATGGCTCCGCTGGCCGATTACTCTGAGCTGGATGCGCGCATCGCGGAGTTGGAATCGTACGACTGGATCGTGCTGACCAGCGTGAACGCGGTCGACTATTTTCTTGCTCGACTGGCGGAGTGCGGTCGCGATGCACGGGCGATTCGAGGCCGCATCTGCGCCATTGGACCAGCAACAAGGGACGCGCTCGCGGCAGCCCACCTGCGCGCCGACCTGGTGCCTGAAGAAAGCGTGTCAGAGGGCGTGGCGGCTGCCTTCGGTGGGTTCGATCTGCAAAACGCGCGGGTCCTGCTGCCCCGCGCCGCCAGCGCCCGCGAGGTGATCCCCGAAGCCCTGACCCGCCTCGGCGCACGTGTCGACATCGCCGATGCGTATCGCAACGTGGTGCCGCTGGAGGCGGAGGGCCGCATCGCCGTGTGGCAGCACTCAGGACGAGGTGCCGACTGGATTGCGTTCACCAGCGGGTCAACCGTGAAGAACTGGCTCGCTCTCGCCGGAGCTGAATCCCTGCGCGGCGTGAGGATCGCATCTGTCGGCCCGGCGACCTCGGAGGTGGTGCGGAAGCATGGCCTCGAGGTCGCGGTGGAGGCCGATCCGCACACTACCGACGGCCTGATCGCCGCCATCCGCAATTACCAGAGATAGTCTTTAGCCTGATCGCGCTTGTCGTACCCGTCGAGCACGTGCACCACGCGAACCTTCTTCAGCTTCGCGGGCGACAACTGGCCCAGCGGGATATACAAGATCTGATGACCCATGCGCGCCGCCATCGAACGGAAGATGCTGCGTGGCGGCTTTGAGGCCACGTAGACGACCATGCGCTCCACCGAATAGTCGAGACCGGCCATCAACAGCCGCTCGGCCTTGTTCTCTGTGAAGTCGTAGTCGGGATCCGCCCACACGTCGTACAGCCGGCGGGGCGGCAAGGTCATAAGGAACCCGCCATATTCGGCGCGCCCGATCCCCGGCCCCACAATGTGCGAGAACGGGAACGTCGAATAGAACGCCATGTCCGATTCGTTCTGGTGCTCGCCGAGCCACGTGGTGAGATACGGGTATTTGTCGCCCGTGCGGTCTTCATCGAAGATCACGATCACTGAGCCGACTTCCCCGGAGATGCGCTCGCTGTTGCGCACGCGAAGCCGGCCGTCGTGCCAGTTGCGAATCGTCTCGCGCAGATCGATGCCATCGAGCATGGATGTCGTGAACGGCTCCACCCGCGAACGCTCCTCAGAGAGCAGGCTCTTCGCCTTCTGCTTGAGAAACTTGCCGTAGGTCTCGATGACGAGGTCTTCCGGCGGGTACGAGCAAATCGACGTGCCATTGAGCTGCTGCGCCCACTCGCCCTGGTACGCTTCCTTTTTGCGCTTCTTCAGCGACGACGGCCGCACCTGCTGCTTGAATCTCGGCAGTCGACGCCTGAGCCGCATATGCTTTGAGTTGCGATAGACCGTATCGGCGGACAGCGACACCGTCTCCAGATCCGACTGCACCTTCTGCGCCGGGTAGCGGTTGGCCGACTCCCACACTTCCCACCCGTAGTTATCGTCGACAATCGACCGCGCCGCCACGCACATGTCAAAGATGCTGCACGTGAGATCTCCGTTGGCCGCCGCCAGATTGCGCGTGTACTTCGCCATCAGCCGCCGATGCCAGTGGACGATCTTCTCGCCGGTGTTGCTCTCATACGTCGTCTCAGCGTGACGCAGCACGTCGAGCTGCACATGTGGTCTCCGGATGCTGTCCACATCGTCGAGCAGCATCCGATGGTCCTCATACCGGCTCTGCAGAAACGGGTACTCGATCAATATCTCGCCCAAGCAGTCCGGGTGCGGGTTGATCATCTCGATGTCGCGGCGCGGAGTTCCGGTATCGGGGTCCTCCTGCGGCTCATTGAGTGCGGCAATCACCGCGTCCAGCAGGATGAGCGAGATCACTACCGCGGTGGGTACGAACGGGTTCGTGCCCTGCAGCTTCCAGGCAATGGCGCGGGCATGCGCCTCAATCTCCTTCGACCTGGGCCGCCGAGCCTCGCGGTACATGGCCACATAACGGTCGTAACCGGTGGCATGCAGCGCGTAGGAATCGGGGGCCGGTTCCTGCAGGTGCGGGCGCATCGTCAGGTCGGGCTCAATAAACGCGACTTCGGCGCCAAGCTCCAGAGCCGAACGAACCGCTTCGGTGAACGGGTCTGCGGGCTCCACTGGCACGTAGACCAAATCGTCTTCCGATTCGCCTGGGTACAGGATTACGCTGATCTCCGGGAGTCGACGAACCGCCTTGCGCCACGCCCGGCCGAGCGACAACGGAAGCTCGACAGCGACCACTTTGGGCTGCTCGCGAAGCAGCGCGTGACGGATCGCCGCGGCGAACTCCATCCGGCCCGGGACCACCGGAAGGAACCTCAGATGACCGTATGTCAGTGGCTTTGGATCAGAGGGCGCGAGCATAGCGCATCGCCTCGTCGCCGAGCGTCTGTTCAATAGCCCTGTGAATCGCTTCCACCTGGCCGAACTCCCGGGTGTGCCGCAGCTTCATAGAGAAGCGGGCAATGTTGATGCCGTCGCGCACGGTATACCGCTCGTCGGCCGCATGCGCCAGCTGCAGGAAATCGGTGACATAATCCAGAATTTCGGAGTCGGCAAACGGGAGTATTTCTTTGAGAATCCGCAATTCTTCGTCTCTTTCCGGAAAATCGATAAGAATTTGCGGCTGCAGACGGGAATGGATGTACTCCGGCAGATCGAACGTGCTGGCGTCGTCATTCATAGTGGCCACCAGACGGAAGTCCTTGTGCGCCGGAATTTTGATGCCCGCCACAATCGACTCCACATACCTCCGGTTGTCGAGCAGGGGAGCAAGGCTCGCCCAGCTCTTCTCGCTCATACGGTTGCCTTCATCCAGAATCACCACTCCGCCGCGGATCATCGCGGTGACCAGCGGAGACGCCACGTAGCGCAACTTGCCCTGTCCCTCGATCACCGGGGTTATCAGCAGGTCTTCGGGCCGCATGTCGACGGTTGCCTGCAGAATATAGACCTCGGCATGCAGGCGCTTTCCGGCGGCATAGGCCAGCGTGGTCTTTCCGACGCCCGGCTTGCCCAGCAGCCGCGGATTCATCGGAATGTCCTTCGGCCCGATCACCATCCACGCGGCCAGAAGTTGCCGCATGACTTCTTCCTGTCCGACCCACGTTCCCGGAAGTTCCACCGGATGGGCCAGGTGGAGCGTTAGACCTTCAATCTGGATGACGTTCATCTTTCCTTAGTTTCCCGCCTGTGTGGCGGGATCCAGCAACTCGTTCAGTTTCGTCTCGTCGAGCCCGCTCTTTTCCAGCGCCACTTCGCGTATGGTGCGACCCGTTGCGTGGGCTTGTTTCGAGATTTCCGCGGCCTTTTCGTAGCCGATAACAGGGGCCAGCACGGTCACCATGGCCAGCGACTGCTCCACCAGCGACGAGGCTCGTGCGGCGTCGGCTTCCAGCCCGCGAACCAGGCGGGTTTCAAAATTGCGCGAGGCCGAAGCCAGCAGTTCCACGGACTGCAGGAGATTGTACGCCATCACGGGCATCATTACGTTGAGCTCCAGGTTGCCCGCGGCTCCGCTCCATGCGATGGTGGCATCGTTGCCGATTACCTGCGCGCACACCATCAGCGCGCTCTCGGCGATGACGGGATTCACCTTGCCAGGCATGATGCTCGACCCGGGCTGCGTCGGCGGGATGCGCAGTTCGCCGAGCCCGCATCGCGGTCCGGAGCCCAGCCACCGAATATCATTCGCGATTTTCGTAAAACTGACAGCGTAATTCCGCAGCGCCCCGCTAAGAAATACAACGGCGTCCTTCGAGCCCTGCGCCTCAAAGTGATTGCGTGCTTCGCGGAACGGCAGCGCAGTTCGCTGGCACAGCAGTTCGATGGTCGCCTTAGCAAAGCCTGGCAGCGCGTTTAGTCCGGTGCCGACCGCGGTCCCGCCGAGCGGCAGTTCGTAAATACCGTTTAGCGCGTCGTTGATACGGTCGATGGAATACTGCACCTGCGCCGCCCATCCGCTGAACTCCTGACCCAGCCGCATCGGCACCGCGTCCTGCAAATGCGTGCGACCGATCTTGATGATGTGGTGGAACTCGCTGGCCTTTGCGTCGAGCGCCTCGTGCAACGCATGCATGGCGGGAATCAGCGTGGTTGATACCGACTCGGCTGCCGAGACGTGCATCGCCGAGGGAATCACATCGTTGCTCGACTGGCCCTGATTCACATGATCGTTGGGGTGCGCCCCGGCCAGGTGGCCGATCACTTCATTGACGTTCATGTTGGTGGAGGTGCCGCTGCCCGTCTGAAAGATGTCGAGCACGAACTGCGAATCGTGCCTGCCGTCGGCCATTTCGAGCGCGGCGGTCAGAATGCGATTCGCCACGTCGGCCGGAACGTAGCCCAAACGCCCGTTCACGTCGGCGGCACAGGCTTTGATCAGACCCAGTGCGCGCAGAAAGGCCCGCGGGAAGCGCAGGCCACTGACAGGAAAGTTCTCCACGGCCCGCTGGGTTTGCGGACCGTACAGCGCGTCCACGGGTATGCGCATTTCGCCCATGGTGTCGCGTTCAATGCGGAAGTCCGGCATTTAGCCTCCCAAAATTTCGAGATAGCGGACCACAGCATCAATCCCCCGGTAGAAATTCGGAAGAAACAGTTTCTCGTTCGGCGAATGCAGATTATCGTCAGGCAGTCCAAAGCCCATCATTACGCTCGGAATACTCAGAAATCGCTGAAATACTCCGACAATTGGAATCGACCCGCCGGAACGCACGTACACTGTTTTATTGCCGAAGACTGCCGTCATTGCATCCGCGGCCCGCTCGATGTAGACGCTGTTGGGGTCGACCAGTGACGGTCCGCCTGCATGAAGAGTCTTCCACTCGGCCGTAACGCCCTTTGGGCATGCGGCGGCGATGGCGGCGGCCACCTGCTGCGAAGCGGTATCGGGGTTCTGATCGGGCACCAGGCGGAAGGAAACCTTGGCCACCGCGCGGGCCGGAATCACGGTCTTGGCGCCCTCTCCGGTAAACCCGCCGCGAATCCCGTGGACTTCCATGGTCGGCCGGGCCCAGGTGCGCTCGAACACCGAAAAGCCGGTCTCGCCCGTGAGTGCGGGAGCTTTCATTTCCTTTGAGCGATAGTCTTCCTCGTCGAACGGCAGGGTGCTCCAGGCTTGCGTTTCCTTCGGGTCGGGAGGCTGCACCGCGTCGAGGAAGCCCGGCACCAGAATGCGTCCGTCGCGATCCTTGAGCGCGGTGAGAATCTCAGCGATCGCCATCACGGGATTTGGGGCCGCGCCGCCATACACGCCGGAGTGCAGATCCTGCGCCGCGCCCTGCACGTGGAGTTCGCCGTAAAGGATGCCGCGGAGGCCGACGCAGATGGTCGGCAGTTCCGGCGCGAACATCTCTGTGTCGCAGATGATGGCGGCATCGGCTTTCAGGCGCGGATCACCGGAGGCGACGAAATGCTCAATGTGCTCGCCGCCGCTCTCCTCCTCGCCCTCAATCAGGAAGCGCACGTTCACGGGCAGTTTGCCGTCGCGCTGCATCAGACGCTCGACGGCTTTGATGAGGATCAGGGTGAGACCCTTGTCGTCCGCCGCTCCCCGGGCATAGATGTTGTCGCCGCGGACCTCGGGTTCAAACGGTGGGGACAGCCATTCGTCGAGCGGGTCCGGCGGCTGCACATCATAGTGACCGTAGAACAACAGCGTCGGTTGGCCGGGCGCATCCAGCCACTCGGAGTAAACCAGCGGGTGTCCCGCGCCCTCAATCAGACCCGCGTTACGTAGCCCGGCGGCTGTCAACTTTTCAGAGACCCACTCCGCACAGCGGCGGACGTCGGCAGCGCGCTCCGGATCCGTACTGATACTGGGAATTCGGAGAAATTCCTTTAGCTCTTCCAGATACCGCCCGTGTTGGTTTTCCACAGGTTCCATCGTCCCATGACGGCCGGGTGGGTGCTAGCATTGAAGTACCCCTTCGCGCATCGGCCGAAGGGCATTCCACGTGAATAATCAACCAGATCCCTCACGAATCGACCGCGCTGTAGCCGCGCTCATTGACCACACGATTCTCAAAGCAGACGCCACTCGAGCCGATGTTCTGCGCATCTGCGCCGAGGCTCGCGTCTACGGTTTTGCCAGCGTTTGCGTCAACGGTTTCTGGGTGCCGCTGGTTGCCGCGGAACTGGCCGGTACGGCCGTCAAGGTCTGTACGGTGGTCGGGTTCCCGCTTGGCGCCATGGCCATAGAAGCGAAACGCGCCGAGACGCTCGACGCGCTGGCAAAGGGCGCCCAGGAGGTCGACATGGTGATGAATGTCGGTGCCTTGCTGGGCGGTGACGAAGAGGCGGTGCGTGAAGATATCGCCCTTCTGGCACAGGCCTGCCACGATTCGGGCGCAATATTAAAAGTGATTCTGGAAACATGCCTGCTCACGGATAGGCAAAAGGAACGTGCCTGCGCGATTTGCGTCGAATCCGGAGCGAATTTTGTGAAAACATCCACCGGTTTCAGCTCGGCTGGTGCGACGGTCTCCGATATTGCGCTGATGCGCCGCGCTGTGGGCCCCGATCTCGGCGTGAAGGCCTCGGGCGGAATTCGAACACTGGAGAGCGTGCGTGAGATGGTCGCCGCGGGTGCTTCACGAATCGGCGCCAGCGCCAGCGTCGCCATCGTTGGAGCAACGGTCTCCTGATATGACGCCGCAGAAACAGCCGGTGCCATTTGCCGAGCGCGAGGAGTTGCTCGACTTCCTCCTCGAAATCTCGCAGTCGATGGCCGAGACGCTCGACCTCGACAAGCTGCTGCCAGCGGTGGCGGACTTCATCCACCGTGTCATCGATCACGACGTGTTCGCCATTCTGCTGTACAACGACAAGCTGCAGGGACTGCGGGTTCGCTACGCGCGGGGACACCGCGATGAAGTTGTAAGAAGCCTGGTAATCCCTCTCGGCGAGGGGCTGGTGGGTGCTGCCGGGGCGACACGGCAACCTGTCATGGTCAACGATGTGCGGAACGATCCCCGCTACCTGTCGACGCTGGACGCGGTACGGTCGGAGCTCGCGGTACCTATGGTGGCTCGCGGGAAACTGGTAGGAATTATCGACCTCCAGTCCACGCGGATTAACGCGTTTACCGACGCAGACAGTTCCCTGCTCCGGCTGATCGCATCTCGCGTCGTCTCGTCGGTTGACAATGCGCGACTGTACCGGCGCGTGGTAACGCAGAACCGCACGTCTCGCACGCTGGCGCATTTATCACAGGAATTCTCGTCGATTTTGCATTTGAATGAGCTGCTTGGCAAGATTGCCAAAGCCATGCACACGCTTATCCACTACGACGCGTTCAGCATCCTGCTGGTGGACTCTGAGCGGAAATGCCTGCGGCACCGGTTCAGTGAACGCTTCGATGAGAGGGTGGCGCTCGACAATATTCCGCTGGGCAAAGGAATCACGGGCGCCGCGGCGGAACAGCGCGAAACAATTCGTGTCGAAGATACACTCACCGATCCCCGGTACATTGCGTCGCACCCCGACATTCGCTCAGAGGTCGCGGTCCCTCTGGTGGTGCAGGACCGCGTCGTCGGCGTCATGGATCTGGAGAGCGAGCGCATCGGCTACTTCACCGATGAGCACGTGCGCACGCTGTCGCTGCTGGCGCCCCAGATCGCGAGTTCGGTAGAGAATGCGCGGCTCTATGAGGAGCTCGCACAGCGCGAGCAGCGCATGGAGCAGGACTTGCAGGCGGCTCGGCGCGTACAGTCGATTCTGCTGCCTCGGGAAGCGCGAATCGAGGGTCTGGAGATCGCGATCGGCTGGCGGCCTGCCCGCGAGGTCAGCGGCGACCTGTACGACTTCTTCGAGCAGAGCGAAGACGCCGCTGTGATTGCGTTCGGCGACTCCAGCGGCAAGGGTGCGGCCGCGGCGCTTTACGGAGCGCTGGTCAGTGGACTTCTGCGCACGCTGGCACCGCGCATCCAGCGTCCGTCGGCGTTAATGAAGCGGCTCAACCAGGTGCTGCTGGAGCGGCGTGTCGACGCACAGTACGTCACGCTGACGCTGATGTACTGGCAGCGCAGCAAGGGCACGCTCACCATCTCCAACGCCGGCGGTCTGAGCCCGCTTGTATTTCGAAATGGCGAACGCGTGAAGCTGCAGGCCGAGGGTATTCCGCTGGGGCTGCTGGATGACCGCGAGTACGATGAGGTCCGGTTCCAGACCCAGCCTGGCGATTTGATTCTGCTTTATTCGGACGGCGTGCAGGATCAGGTAAATCCGGCGGAAGGCGAATACGGCACATCGCGAGCGTTTAAGATGCTCAAAAAGAATTGCGACGCGCCCGTGAAGGAAATTTCCGAAGCCATCTTTAAGGACCTCGACAACTGGCGTGGAGAAATGGCCCTCAGTGACGACCAGACCATCGTTGTAATCCGCGTCGACGACTCTTCACGGTAAAGCCCATCATCCGCTGCTCGTGTTCCCGGCGTATGTAAGAAGAGGTGCCTTGCAGCATAAAGAAACGCAAACGGCGCATAAGTACTGTCGTCTCGGGCGCACTGTTATTTCTGGTCGGCGTATTCGTGTTCTCGGCGTGGCAGTCGCGCAGGAACGAGTCGCAGCAACTGGAGCAGTTTCCGAGACGGCCGGTGCCGATGGTGTGGGCGGGCAGCCCGTCGCCGCCAGCAGTGTCGAACGCGCAGGTCGTGATGCCCGAGGCCCCACGAGGACTACGTCGAGCCACGGATATCGATCTGTTCATTAAAGTGACCGCCGACGGACGTGTCAGCAGCATCGCCGCGGGCGCCAACCACAACCCCGCTCTGCGCCGGGCCGCGGAAGACGCGCTCCTCAGGTGGAAGTTCGACGCGGTAGATTCGGACCGGTATCGTGACGCGCGGGTGCGCTTTCGTTTCGCGCGGTCGGGCGTGAAGCTGGTGATGCCGAAGGCTTAGCTGGCCGCCGATTCGGGTCCTGGTACGACGCGGCAACAGCCTCTGCCAGCAGCCGCTGAAGACTCGGACTGGCGCGCAGCACCTTGGCCACTGGCCGGCGCTGTTCCCGAATCGTCAGCCACCAGCTTCGATTCGTCAGTTCGGGCCGGAGCTGATATTTCAACAGGTGCAGGATCAGCACATCGAGCCTGCCGTAGAGTTCACGCCTTTCGCTGCCGGCCACCAGTTCGAGTTCCGCTGCAATGTTGGCAAGGTCAGCTTCTTCGAGTCGGCGCTCGCGCACGAGTTCCGCATTCTGCAGCCCAGGCATGCAGATCCGTCTCGTACAAGCTCTTCATGGCCACAATTGTACTCACGGCCGGTAGAAACTGAGCGAATTATCGCCTTGCTTCACCACGCGCGTGCGGCGCAGTCCCCCGTATTCTTCCTCCAGCGACTGACGCACCGAATGCTGCGCAATGGTCAACGGAGGCGGCGCCCCACCCAGCAGACTCAGCGACTGCGAATACTCCGCCGAGAGCGAGTAGGGCGGGTCCAGAAACACGATGTCGGCCTTACGAAACGCCAGATACTGCAGCACCCGACCCGGCAGAACCTCAGCGCGACGCGTAAGCCCGAGCACGGCCAGATTCTGCCGGATCACATCCGCGGCGGCTATTGAACGCTCGATGAAGATGACCCGCGCCGCACCCCGGCTCAGAGCTTCAATGCCGACCGCGCCCGTGCCTGCATAAGCGTCCATGAACGTGCAGTCTTCAATCTCAGGCGCGAGAATGCTGAACAGCGTTTCGCGCAGCCGGTCCGGTGTCGGACGAGTGTCCAGTCCAGGCAATGTCTTGATTCGGCGGCTGCGAAATTCGCCGGCAATTACGCGCATAATTATCCCACCTGCACCAGACCATACCGGCGCTGCCAGTGGGTCTGGATCCAGGACGCGACGCGGCGCAATGCATCGGGCGATGGCGGCCGCTCTACAAAACTGACAGCCTCGGCTCGGGCCAGCTCGAGAATCTCCGCATCCCGAAGAATATTTGCGATTCGAAGCGACGGCAGGCCGGACTGCTTTGTCCCGAAGAACTCACCCGGTCCGCGAAGCTTCATATCCATCTCGGCGATATAGAATCCGTCGCTGGACTCCACCATGGTTCGGATTCTTTCCTTCGCCGTATCATTCAGCTTGCCTGTGACCAAAATACAGTAACTTTGTTCCGCGCCTCGGCCGACGCGTCCACGAAGCTGATGCATCTGCGACAAACCGAACCGCTCCGCCTGCTCAATCAGCATTACCGTGGCGTTCGGAACGTCGACGCCGACCTCAATCACTGTGGTCGAAACAAGGATTTGATACTCGCCGCGCTGGAACGCCACCATCGTGGCTTCTTTGTCATCAGACGGCATTTTTCCATGCAGCAGGCCGACCCGCAGATCCGGAAACACGAAGCGTGATAACTGTTCGTGCATGGCCTGCGCAGCCTTCATCGCCTGTGTTTCCGACTCTTCGATCACCGGATACACCACGTAAGCCTGACGCCCCAGCTCCACCTGCTGCGCGATCAGCGAATACACCTGCTCCACGCGATCCTCAGGGAAATGCTGTGTACGAACCGGCTTGCGACCCGGGGGCAGCTCATCAATGATCGACGTGTCCAGGTCCCCGTACATCGTCATCGCCAGCGTGCGTGGAATCGGCGTCGCGGTCATCACCAGCACGTCCGGCCGCTGTCCCTTCTCAATCAGCTTCAGGCGCTGGATCACGCCGAACCGGTGCTGCTCATCGATAATCACGAACCCCAGCTTCTGAAACTCGACGTCGGCTTCGAGGAGCGCATGCGTGCCGATGACAATATTCACGAACCCGTCGGCGATAAACTGCTTCAGCTTCGTCTTTTCTTTCGCCGTGTTCGACCCCGTGAGCGACGCAACCACATACCCGAGCTTTTCAAACAGCCGCCGGAATGAAAGATAATGCTGCGTCGCGAGAATTTCGGTCGGCGCCAGCAGTGCCACCTGATACCCGTTCTCGATGGCAATGATGGCTGCCTCGGCCGCGACGATCGTCTTGCCGCTGCCCACGTCGCCCTGCAGCAGCCGGTTCATCGGATGCGGCTCCGCCATGTCCTTCGCGATCTCAGCCAGCACCCGCTTCTGCGCGCCGGTCGGTTTGAACGGCAGCATCTGCTTGATCGTCCCGCGCACCTTCTCATGCAGCTCAAACGCAATCCCTGTCTCAGCCCGAGCCTTCATCCGCTTCAGCGTGATGCCGGTTTCCAGCCAGAAAAACTCCTCGAAGATCATGCGAATGTGCGACTGCGAGCGAAACGCATTCAGCAAGCGCAGATCCTCGGTCTCCGGAGGAAAGTGGATGTTCTTCGTGGCGGTCCAGCGATCCGGCAGTTTCAGCCGCTCGCGAATCGCTTCCGGCAGCACGTCCTCCATGCCGCCGGTGAACGAATCGAAAACGCGCTTAAGAATGGAGCGAAAGATCTTTGCGGTGACCTTGCCAGCCGCCTCGTAGATCGGCACGATGCGGCCGGTGTGCAGACCCGCCTCGCCTTCTTCCTCGTCGCCGCCCATGACCTCGTACTCCGGATGCATGATCAGCAACTGCCCGGTCCAGGAATCCAGCTCGACCTTGCCGTACAGCGCGACTCGCATTCCGGGCACCAGCACGTTGGCCAGATAGCCGCCATGAAACCACTTGCCGAGCAGAGTAGTGCGAGACCCGTCGCCAAACGTGGCCTCAAACATCCCGATGTTCTTACGTTTGAACGCGGAAACCCGCGCCGTCCGGACCTCGCAAATGACAACAGCCATCTCGCCGGGCGCGAGCTGCGCGATCGGCTTCAGATTGGTGCGGTCTTCGTATCGGAGAGGAAGGTAGAGGAGCAGGTCTTCGACCGTGCTCAGGCCCTTGGCCTCGAGCATGGCCCCGCGCGCCGGTCCAACTCCCTTCACGTACGTCAGGGGTGTGTTTAGGTCCACGAACCAACCTCAGTGTAGCGCGCCTCAGGATCGGCCACCGCCGTTCCCGTGAGAGAATGTCGGCATGCTTCGAAACTTGATTCTGGTGCTCGCCGGAGCGGCCGTGCTCATGGCTGAAACGCGGCTCGGACAGCCTCTAACGCTCCGGGAACCGTTGACAGTGGATCAGTTGATGGCGGCGCCCGCCAACTATGCCGGCCAGACCGTTCAGGTAAAGGGCAAGGTGACGGAAGTTTGCCAGATGGCCGGCTGCTGGATGCAGCTTGCCGGAACCGGGAAGAACGCTGTGCGCGTCAAGGTCAACGACGGCGACATCGTGTTTCCACGCACGTCAGTTGGCAAGATGGCCGTCGCCGAAGGTAAGTTGAACAAGATTGAAATGACGAAAGAACAGGCGGTCGCGCGCGCAAAGCATGAAGCCGACGAACGCGGCGTCAAGTTCAGCGAGGCCTCCGTCAAGTCGGGCTCCACTATCTATCAGATCCAGGGCGCTGGCGCTCTGATCCTCGAATAAATGCGCACACTCATATCGCTGTTGCTGATCTGCACCGCCCTGCTTACGGCGGCCCCCACAAGGAAGCCGAAGTTGGTTGTTAACCTCGCGGTCGACCAGTTTCGTTATGACTATCTCACGCGCTTCGGCCAGGAGTACAAGGCTGGCCTCAGGCGCCTCTGGGAGCAGGGCGCCGTGTTTACCAACGCGCACTACGAACATTTCCCGACCGTCACCGCGGTCGGCCACTCCACCATGCTTAGCGGCGCGACGCCGTCAGTAAGTGGAATCGTCGGCAATGAGTGGTATGACCGTAAGACTAAGAAGCAGGTAAGCAGCGTATCCGATGACGGCACGAAGTTACTCGGCGCCGCCGGACGCGGGTCGTCTCCCACAAAGCTGCTGGTCAGCACGCTGGGTGACGAGCTCAAGATGGCGAACCCGAAAGCGAAGGTGATCGGCATTTCCAGCAAAGACCGCAGTGCGATTCTTCCTGTGGGCCGGATGGCCGACGGCGCTTACTGGTTCGACACAGGGACGGGTAACTTCGTCAGCAGCACTTACTACTTCCCTGCCCTGCCCGCATGGGCTGAGAAGTTCAACGCGAGCCGCGTGGCAGACCAGTGGGCGGGAAAGAAGTGGGTCTCGCCCAACGCCAAACCCGGGGACAAGCCGTTCGCCGAGCTCGGCAAAGCAGGCGACAAGGCCTACTACAACACGCTCGACCGCACGCCGTATCACAACGATTTGCTGGTGCTGTTTGCCCAGGCGGCGATCGAAGGCGAGGGGCTCGGGCAGGATGAAATCACCGACGTTCTGGCGATCAGTTTCTCCGCCAACGACCGTATCGGTCACTCCGTCGGACCCGATTCGGAGCAGGTTCACGATGTCAGCCTGCAGACAGACCGCAGCATCGGCGAGTTGTTCGCTTACCTCGACAGGAAGATCGGTGCGGACGAGTGGATAGTGATGATGACAGCCGACCACGGCGTCGCTCCGCTGCCCGAAGTCATGCAGCAGCGCAAGATGCCGGGTGGCCGTATTACGGAAGGCGCGGTGCTTGGCGCCATCGACTCGGCACTCAGCGCAAAGTATGGCGAGGCGAAGTGGGTAATCGGCCGCTCCGGCCCGGCGCCGTACCTCGACTACGAAGTCATAGACGGCAAGAAACTGAGCCATGAGGAAGTGGAGAACGTCGCGGCTGCCGCCGTTCGAGCCATCCCGCACATCTATCGCGTTTACACCCGGACCCAGTTGCGCATGGGCAGCGTGCTGGACGATTTCGTCGACAAGCGCGTCCGAGCCGGATATCACTCCGAACGCGGTTCCGATTTATTCGTGGTCTCCGAACCGTACTATCTTTTCGAAGCGTCCGGTACTTCCCACGGAACTCCGTATAACTACGATTCGCATGTCCCGGTAATTTTCCTTGGTGCCCCATTCAAAGCGGGTAAGTACCACTCGAAGATAGCCGTGAACGACGTGGCCCCCACGTTGGCTACGCTGTTGGAAGTGGAGACTCCCAGCGGAGCGGCAGGGCGTGTTCTCAGCGAAATCCTGCAGTAGACGAAACGTTTCCCGGGAAGAAAGCGTCGCCCTTCTGGAGGATAAGTTCATGTCTGAGAAGGTCCGGGATCAGGTGGAGACGCCGGGGGCGCACCGCGGAATCCACACGGCTCGAAACATGGCCGACGCTGCCAACTCCGAACAGTCGTTGGAGGGCTATGCGGCCATCAATGGACTGAGCGAGGAAGACGAAATCGCCCGGGTGGCACACCAGTTCTTTGAGGAGAGACAGCGCGGCGGAACGCCGGGCTCGTCCGATGGCGACTGGTTTCGCGCAGAGGAAGTTAGACGCGGCAGAATGGCGACTAACAGGTAAAGGAAGTCGGCTCCGGCCGCGTCTGACCAGAGCCAGACCGGCCGGAGCCGATCATTGTACCAACTGACATCGCGGTGACCATAATGAATCCGTGGCACGAAACGGTGGTTCACTCAGTCAGGAAACGCTTCTCAGTCACATGGCGAAGCTGCCGCACGGGCGAGCTTCCTTCAAGCAACTCGCCCGCGAGCTTGGCATAAAAGGCACTGAGCGCGCGCAACTCGACGAGTTGCTTGTGGAACTGGTGGAGACGGGCGACTTGATCGACCTTCGGTCGAGCTACGCGCTGACCACCATGTCGCGGGAGTACACTGTCGGCATACTGCGCATGCATCGCGACGGCTACGGCTTTGTCGTTCCCGACCGGCCCGTGCAGGGTATGTCCGGCGACCTGTTCATCCCCCCCGATTCGACCGTACGGGCGATGCATGGCGACCGCGTACTCGCCCGCATCCAGCGCATCGAAGCCACAGGGCGGGCGGACGGCGAGATCGTGCGAGTTCTGCGCCGCGGTCACATGACCGTCGTGGGAGAGTTCGTCGTCAAGCGCCAAGGCTGCTTCGTCAAGCCACATGACGACCGTATCCAGCAGTGGATCGAAATCGCAGAAGGCATGGAGGTGCCTCCGTCGGGCCGGAGCATCGACCGCGTGGGCGTGGAGCCGCTGATCATCAAAGGCGTCGAAGGCATGGACGGGCTCATCGTCAACGTGGAAATCGTCGATTTCCCTGAGCGAACCGATGAAAACCCGGTCGGCCGTGTCATCGAAGTGCTGGGCCATCCCGACGATTTCGGGATCGATGTTGAGATCATCATTCGCAAATTCCACATCCCGCACCAGTTCCCGCCCGCTGTTATTGAGCAGGCGAAGAGCTACCCGCTGGATGTACCGCGGGACGTAATTGCAACCCGCCGCGATTTTCGCGATCTGCCGATTGTCACGATCGACGGTGAGACCGCGCGCGACTTCGACGATGCTGTCTGGGTGGACCGCCTCCCCAGCGGGAACTGGGCACTGCAAGTCCACATCGCCGATGTCAGTTACTACGTGCAGCCCGGCACGCCGATCGACCGTGAAGCCGCCCGGCGCGGCACCAGCGTGTACTTCCCCGACCGTGCCGTACCGATGCTTCCCGTCGAACTCTCCACGGAACTCTGCTCATTGAAGCCGCAGGTGGACCGGCTGGTAATGTCAGCGCTGCTGGAGATCGACGCAACGGGCGATACCGTCCGACAGGAGTTCACACGGGGCGTCATCCGGTCTGCCGAGCGCATGACCTACACGAACGTCTGGGCACTGCTGGAAGGCGACAAGGAGCAGCGCGAGCGTTACGCGCCACTGGTGGAGCGCTTCGAGTTAATGCGCGATCTGGCGAAGCTGCTGAACCGCCGCCGCATGAAGCGCGGGTCCATCGATTTCGACATGCCTGAAGCGAAGATTGAGTTCGACCCCGAAGGCCAGATGACCGGCGTCTCGAAGTCCGAACGCAACTTCGCACACAGGATCATTGAAGAGTTCATGCTCGCGGCCAACGAAGCTGTGGCGAGCCACCTGGCCGCGCTCGAGTACCCCACGCTTTACCGCATCCACGAGCCACCCGCGGCGAACCGTCTCGCCGACTTCGAAGAGATCGCCTCGCGTTTCGGATACTCGCTGGTGGAAGGCAAAGGCATCCCCGCCAAGAAGATCCGCACTGTCACCAGGCATCGAGACGGCCGCAAGACCGGCAAGGAAACCACACTGGCGGAGCCTGACTTCACCGTGTCGTCGCGAGCCTATCAACGCCTTGTGGCAAAGCTGGAGGGCACGCCAGAGGAGCGAATCCTGACTTACCTGATGCTACGTTCGCTGAAGCAGGCGAAGTATACCGAGGACAACAAGGGGCACTTCGCTCTGGCCGCCGACTTCTACACGCACTTCACCTCGCCCATCCGCCGTTACCCCGACCTCATCGTTCACCGTGTGCTGGGCGACTGGCTGGATAAGAAGGATGCTCGGTACGCCGAGGACCGCCTGCGCATTCTGGGCGAAGAATGCTCTGCGACGGAGCGTCGCGCCGAAGAGGCCGAGCGCGAATTAGTGGAGTGGAAAAAAGCGAAGTTCATGGAGGATCGCGTCGGCGAGCAGTTCCGCGCGCTGATCATCAGCACTACACGCTTCGGCTTCTTCGTGGAACTGGAGCAGTTTTTCGTCGAAGGGCTGGTGCCCATCGAAACCCTGCCCGGCGACCGGTATCACTACAATGAGCAGACGCGGCGGATCACAGCCGACCGTTCGAAACGCGAGTTCGCAATCGGCGATCAGGTCGATGTGGTGCTCGATCGCGTCGAGCCGATGGAGCGCCGTCTGCAGTTCGCCATAGTCGAGCCCGAGAGGGAACGCAAGCGACGAAAACGGTATTGAAATGCCTGAAGGCAAATCGAGTCCAATCTCGGGAGGAGCGGCACATGCGTTGGACACCAGGTGGAGTGAGTGGCGACATTGACGATCAGCGCGGCTCAGGCGGCGGCGGAGGCATGGGTCTTGGCGGGCGCGGTGTCGGGATTGGGGGGCTGGTCATCGCAGGCATCCTGAGCGTGGTCTTCGGCCGCGACTTTATCACCCCCCTGCTGTTCTCAGGCGGCGGCAAGCCAGCCGAGACTCGCGAGGTCACCGAGCAGCGCAACCGGGCCGAGGATCCCAAAGTGCAGTTCGTGTCCTTTGTGCTGGATGACGCGCAGAAGACCTGGCAACAATTGCTCGGCAACAAGTATCAGAAGGCGCGGCTCGTGCTCTTCCGTGATGCCGTCGAGTCCGCCTGCGGTTCGGCCAATTCCGCCACCGGCCCGTTCTACTGCCCTGGTGACCAGAAAGTCTACATTGACCTCGCGTTCTATGACGAGCTCGACCGGCGCTTCGGCGCACCCGGCGATTTCGCCCAGGCCTACGTGCTGGCGCATGAAATCGGCCATCACGTGCAGACGCTGCTTGGCGTGTCGCAGCAGGTCCGCCAACTGCAGCGTCGCAATCCCGATCAGGCCAACGCGCTCTCGGTGAAGCTGGAGTTGCAGGCCGATTGCTTCGCTGGCGTGTGGGGGCACAGTACGCAGCAGCGCAACCTGCTGGAGGCCGGAGATGTGGACGAGGGCCTGGGAGCGGCGGCAGCGGTTGGCGACGACCGTATCCAGAAAAAGGCTCGTGGACACGTGTCGCCGGAGAGCTTCACGCACGGTTCCGCGCAGCAGCGCCAGCAGTGGTTCCGACGCGGTTTCGACACCGGCGACATCCGAGCCTGCGACACATTCGGCTCCGAACGCCAGTGACGGCTGGTTCCGCATGATATCCTGAGTCCGGTTCGTGTTCAGCCGGCATCTCAAGAAAGCGCGACTTCTTTTCGGGCTAACGGATATTGTCCTGATTGCCCTTGCATTTGAAGCGGCATATCAAACACGAGTATTCCTGCCTGTTGAGAGGGATTTCTTTCTCTCCGTTCAGACAAAAGCTCTGCTGCTGGGCACCGCGGTGGTGTCCTGGCTGATCATCGGCGACTGGCTGGGACTTTATGAACGCCTCGACGCGGCCAACCCCCGCGTCATTTTGCGCGACACGCTGCGTCAGGTTGTTCTCGGCACTGTCACGCTGGTGCTGCTGGAATATCTCCTCAAGCTCGACCTCAGCCGCGCGTTTCTGCTTCTCTTCTCGTGCTACAGCGCCGTCCTGCTTTGCCTGTTCCGGTGGAACTCGGGCACGCTGGTCGGGCTGATCCGCCGCGAGTTCGCCGCGCCGCATTACGTTATGATCGTCGGCACAGGCGAGCATGCCCGACGCATGGCTGCGATGCTGGAACCCTCGGCAAAATATGGCATCCGTCTGATGGGATTTTTCCAGGTGGAGGCCGAGGCCGAAGCCCGCCCCCTCAGCCTGCTTCACGACTATCCCGTTCACCCGATCGCCTCGCTGCCCGACATCCTGCGCCGGCACGTGGTCGACGAAGTGATATTCGCTGTCGACGCGCGGTACCTCACCGAGCTCGAGGAGATGTTCTTCCTGTGCGATGAAGAGGGCGTGCGCACACACGTCGCGGTCGCGTTTTTCCCGCACGTCAACAGCACCATTTACCTCGACCGAATCGGCCATGCGCCGCTGCTGACCTTCTCACCCGCGCCGCACGACGAAGTGCTGCTGATGATTAAGCGCGGCACCGACATCGTGCTTGCCGGGACAGCGCTTCTGATTTCTCTGCCGTTCATGGCAATCGTCGCCCTGCTCATTCGACTTACCTCACCCGGGCCCGTCATCTTCCGTCAAATTCGTTGCGGCCTCAGCGGACGCCGGTTTGTCTGCTACAAATTCCGGTCCATGTGCGACGGCGCAGAAGGCATGCGGCCTTCCATCGAGCACCTCAGTGACCGCGAGGTGGCCTTCAAGATCAAGGACGACCCGCGCCTCACACGAGTCGGTCGCATTCTTCGAAAGTTTTCCATCGACGAGTGGCCGCAGTTGTGGAACGTGGTCAAAGGGGAGATGTCGCTGGTGGGCCCTCGCCCCGCCGTTCCCGAAGAAGTGGAAAAGTACAAACGCTGGCAGAGGCGGCGTTTGCGAATGCGCCCGGGACTGACATGCCTCTGGGCGATCAACGGGCGCGACAACCTCGACTTCGAGACCTGGATGAAGCTCGACATGCAGTACATCGACGCATGGTCTCTGGCGCTGGACTGGAAGATCATTCTGCGCACCATCCCTCAAGTCTTGCTGGGCAAAGGAGCCCATTAACCAGATGGAACTGATCCCCACACAGGAAGAAGTACTGCAGTTATTTCGGAAATGCGGCGCGCTGCGTAACGGACATTTTGAGACGCCGTCGGGCCTGCATTCCGAAGAGCACCTGAATGTCGCGCTGGCAATGCGATATTACGAAAACGCTCGCATCCTCGGTGTCGCTCTCAGCCGCAAAGTGCGCTTTCATTCGGAACTTCGCGCCATGATCGGCGAGCTCTCCATCGTCTCGCCCGGCACTGGTGGAATCCCCGTTGCATACGCGGTCTGCGAAGCCCTGCGCGCCCAGCAGGTCTACTGGGCCGAGCGCGATACGCCGACATCCCCGCTCCATTTCCGTCAGGGAATCAGCGAGAAAGAGGGCGAGAAGATCCTGATGGTGGACGATATTCTCCGCACGGGACGCCGCTTGACCGAACTGAAGAAAATGGTCCAGGAAATTGGCGATCAGGTGGTCGGTCTGGCGGTGATGGTCTACCAGCCCAATCCAGAAACTCCCAGCTTCGAACCGCTGCCATTCTTTTATCTCGCCCGGCTCGAAGGAAAATACTGGAGATCGGCGGCCGACTGCGAACTTTGCAAAGCCGGAATTCCCGTCGAAAGAGTGAATTACTAAAATCATGAATCGCCGAACTTTTCTTTCCCGAATCGCAGCCATCCCGCTGATTGGCGCAGCGTCGATTTCCGCCGCGACGAAGCGTCCCAACGTGGTGATCATCATGGCCGATGACATGGGCTTCTCAGATGTCGGCTGCTACGGCGGAGAGATCCGCACGCCCAATATCGACTCGCTGGCCAAAGGCGGAGTTCGGTTCACGCAGTTCTACAACGCGGCTCGATGCTGCCCCACAAGGGCCGCCCTGCTCACTGGCCTCTACAATCATCAGGCGGGCGTCGGCAACATGGTCACTGACATGGGTCACCCGTCCTATCAGGGTTACCTCAACACGAAGTGTGTCACCATCGCCGAGGCGCTCCGGCCCGCCGGATATCGCACCTACATGGCGGGCAAGTGGCATGTCGGCGAGGAGCGCCCGCACTGGCCCGTCGACCGCGGCTTCGACCGCTATTTCGGACTAATTTCCGGCGCAGCGAATTATTTTCGCCCCGAAGACGCCCGCACCGTGGCGCTCGACGGTGAGCGCTGGAAACCCGGACCGAACGAGAAGTACTACGCCACCGACGCATTTACCGACTGGTCCGTACGGTACATTGAGGACCACTCGAAGACGCACGCGGAAAAGCCGTTCTTTTTATACCTGCCCTACACCTCGCCGCACTGGCCATTGCACGCATGGCCGGAAGATATCTCGAAATATCTCGGTAAGTACCGGGAAAATGGCTGGGATAAACTCCGCGAGGAGCGCCATAAACGGCAGATCGAAATGGGGCTGATCGACGCGAAATGGGGCCTGAGCCCGCGAGGCGATGGCATCCCGGCGTGGGACTCGCTCACCCCGCGGGAGAAGGACGACTTCGACCTCCGCATGGCCGTCTACGCCGCTCAGATCGACCGCATGGATCAGGGCATTGGACGCGTGCTCGATGCCCTGCGGAAGACCGGACAGTTCGACAACACGGTGATCCTGTTTCTCGCCGACAACGGCGGCTGCCACGAAGAGAAGATTCGCGGCGAGACGCCCGTTCCCGCGGGTCCTGTCGAATCGTTCACCAGCTACGGCCGCCCCTGGGCTAACGCCAGCAACACGCCGTTCCGCATGTATAAACACTGGGTCCACGAAGGTGGAATCTCGAGCCCGCTCATTCTTCACTGGCCCGCCGAGCTGAAGCGAGGCGGCGGCTTCGACAGAGACCCCGCACACGTGACAGACCTGATGGCGACTGCGCTGGACGCCGCCGGCGCACCTTACCCGAAATCGCACAAGGGAACCGCGGTGACACCGACCGATGGCCGCAGCCTTCTCCCCGTCGCCCGCGGGAAAAAGCGCGAAGTTCGCGACGCGATTTTCTGGGAACACGAGGGTGCCCGCGCCGTTCGCATGAAGAACTGGAAGCTTGTCGCCGCGCACAACGGGCCGTGGGAATTATACGACATCGCCTCCGACCGCTGCGAGCGGAATAATCTCATCGATTCGCAAAAAGATCGGGCCGCATTAATGCAAAATAAGTATGACGAATGGGCTACACGATGCGAAGTCGTACCGTTCGCCGAACTACAAAAAAGACGCGCTTAAATCGCCCATTTGCGATATAAACTATCGTGTGAGAGAATAGTGAAGAAACGTCATCTTTGCAGTCCGTAGCGGCGTCCGTCGACGCGCAGCGGCAGGGGCCTAGAGAAGAGTTATATGCAACTGGCACGATTGTTTTACCCGAAGTATGCGGTCGTCTGGATGACCATACCTGTGGTTCTTCTTTACGCCTACGCCAGTGGGCCTCCGGCGCGCAGCACGGGAGCACCGGGCGAGCAAACGTGCGCGCAGTCGGGTTGTCATGTCGGTACGGCTGTGAACAGCACGAACGGCGCCGTACAGATTGCTTACTCGGGTGGGACCAGCTACGTTCCAGGCGAGCGTG
>JAWXCM010000014.1:0-10941 GCA_034408745.1 Bryobacteraceae bacterium | reverse complement strand
GCTTTTAGGCCGAATCGCGTTCGTTATCCTACGGACTGATCGTTCACCTCCTGCTGCTCCCCACCCCGCCTCACGCACGGATGCAGTTGCAGTCGGTTATAGGCCGGAGAGGGCGTGCCTGAAGAGGACTTCCACCTCTCTGACCAAATGCGCTTTCAGGCGCACGAAGAAGCGGCCTCCTGCCGCTTCATAAATGTCCAATCTCGTCATTCCCGCAAAGGCGGGAATGATGGGCGTGGGTTGAATCGGCTTCATCGGGTTTGCCTCCTGGCGGACACGACCAGCCCATTTAAGGAAGCATATATGCGAATCAAAACACTCCGCAGCACCGCGCTCCGGTTTCAGGTTGCCGCCATTTTGTCCCTGGCGTTCGTCTTTTGCGTCAGAGCACCTGCCGCACCCAAGGGGCTCGATATCTACTTTATCGACGTCGAAGGCGGAGCAGCAACGCTCGTCGTGACGCCCCAGGGAGAGGCTCTGCTAATCGACTCCGGCTGGAAGCGCGATGACTTGCGCGACGCGAAACGCATCCACGACACCGCCACGCGCCTTGCTGGACTGAAAAAGATCGATCACCACGTCACCAGTCATTTTCATACCGACCATTTTGGCTCCATCAGCCAGTTGGTCGGGCTGATTCCGGTCGCCAAGTTCTACGATCACGCATTAATGCAAGAGTCCCAGGAGTACGACAAGAAGCTTTATCCGGACTATCTCAAGGTCTCTGAGGGAAAACGGCAGGTACTGAAGGCGGGCGACACCATTCCACTGAAGTCGGGGAAAATACCCCTCAAGGTGATCTGCGTGGTGTCAGACGGGCGTGGGGTTTCGGCGCCGGTCGGCGTTGGCGCTGGAATTAACACTTTTTGCAATGACGCTCCTATGAAGCCGGAAGACAAATCAGACAATGCCAAGAGCATTGGGCTGTTGGTTTCTTATGGCGACTTCGAGTTCCTCAATCTCGGTGATCTCACCTGGAACATCGAACATCAATTGGTTTGTCCCGATAATGTTTTAGGTAAAGTAGATCTGTACATGGCTACGCATCATGGCATGAACAGCAGCAACAACCCCGTGCTGGTGAAAGCCATTCAGCCGACCGTTAGCGTCATGTGCAACGGCGCACGTAAGGCCGGATCTCCAGAGAGTGTTGCCCTCCTTAAAAGTCTGCCGAGCCTCAAGGCTGCTTACCAATTACACCGCAACGTCGCAACGAGTGAAGCTGAAAACACCGACAAGGCACTGATTGCCAACTGGGACGAAAACTGCCAGGGACAGTTCATCAAGGCCTCGGTTGCACCGAATGGGAAGTCGTACACGGTCAGAATCGGCGAGAAGGGCAAATCGCAACAATTCCAGACGGAGTAGAGACTGCTAGCACCTGCGCTGTACCGCTTGGCGGTGCGCAGTCAATTCCCCAGCATGTAGCGCAGACCGCTGCTTTTTAGCGGTCTGCGGCTGGAGTTTCCACATTGGTCCCCCTTTAGAAGGGGGACGCCGCGCTCCTCGCGGCAGGGGGTCTTCCTTGTTCGTAACACACCCCCTGTAGTCCCCCTTGCCAAGGGGGACAAAACGCTGGCCAAAGGTCTGATTGCCGCAGACCACCGAAAAGCAGTCTGTGCTACAACCTGCAACCTCTAATTTCTATGGGATTCAACTATTTGAGAAATCTTCAGCCACGCTTTGAAGTGAAAACACGAGTCGCGGCTTCGGGAGATGTTTCTCTCCAGAAATGCCATCGCGCGTTCGAACGCTGTGACGGTCTGCGGATCGTCCACCTTTCCGTCCAATCCATGCACGAAGAACCCGGAGACAGTCAGAACATGAAGGCCTCCTGCCGGAATGAGCGGAGCAGAGGTGCGACCGGAAAGCGTGGCAGCGGCGGCGCTGGCCGTGATCGGGGTGGCCGCGGGGGTGCTGGCGGTCGAGCGCCAGGCACGTCGCGCCGAGTACCGTTTCCGGCAGGTGCGCAAGCTGGCCAATACGGTGCTGTTCGATCTGAATCGTGAGATCGAGAGCCTGGCAGGTTCCACCAGGGCGCAGGAATTGCTGGTAAAGACATCTCTCGAGTACCTGGACAGCCTCGCGGCGGAAGTGGATGAGGATCCCACGCTGCAGTTGGAGGTCGCAGCGGCGTACGAGAAAGTAGGGGACGTGGGCAACCCCAGGTTCGCAAATCTGGGGCGCCCTCGGGATTCCCTGGCGAGCTATGGCAAGGCCCTGGCCATCGCGCGGAGGCTTGGGTCGTCTCGGCCTGCGCTGGAGCTCCTCGTACGCAGCTACTGTAGGATCGGCTCCATTTACGAGCGCGCGCTGGGCGTTCAGGCGGAGGCCCGTGAGAACTTCCGGTTGGGAACGCGCATCGCCGACTCCATCACCGAGAAGACCGGGCAGCCCGCCTATCGGTTGCGCGCCGAGGCTTACGGATTTCTGGGCGATATGGATACATTTCGAGACCCGGCGACGGCCGCCGGGCCCTTCCGCCGCTCCCTGGAAATCGCTCTCGAGTGGGCCGGCGCCGAACCAAGCACCGAAAGCAAGTATTTCTTATCGCTGGCAATGGCTCGTATGGGCACGGTCTTCTGGCAGTCCGGCGATTTGTCCCAAGCCCTCGAACAGTTTCTGGGCGCTCTCCGTATCGCGGAAGAGCTTCTGAAAGAACAGCCGGAGAATGCGGTGTGGAGGCGGGAGGTGACCGTACATTGGGAGCGTGTCGGCGGGGTGAGCGGGCACCCTCAGCACCCCAATCTCGGCGATCGCAAATCCGCCGCTGGCTGGTTCGAAAAGATGGCAGCCGATATGGAGCAGATGCTGGCGGCTGACCCCAGCAACCTGCGGGCCCGCTTCGACCTCAGCGAGGCAACGGCCGAGCTGGCTGCCGCCCTCCGGGAATCCGACCCTGCCCGCGCCGAACGGTTCTATGTGCGCTCGCTGGCGCTGAGCGGTTCCTTTTTCAATTCTAACCCGCGCGATAGGGAAGTCGGGTACTGGCAGGCATTCAACCGGGTCGGTTTTGCCTGGGTACTGCGAAGGCTCGGTAAACGCAGCCAGGCGCTCGCGGAGCTCCACAAAGCGGAGGAACGTTTGGAGGAGTTGGCAAACGGGGATCCGGCCGACACGAGGTTCCGGGAGTATCTGGGTGTCGCTCTGCACACGCGGGCGGCCCACTGGCTGGAGATCGGCTCTGCCGCCGAAGCTGAGCGCGACCTGCAGCGGTCGCTGGGCCTGCTGGAGCCGTTACACCAGGCAAATTCGCGTAAGCTCACGCTTCTGCGGGACGTCGCCGACTGCTACCAGGGCTTCGGCGATCTCTCGGCCAGCCGCTCGAATTGGAAGCAGGCCCAGGTCTGGTACCAGAAGAGCCTGGAACTGTGGGAACGCTGGAAGCAGGTGGGCGCGTCCAGCGTGTACGATCGCCAGCGCCGCGACCTCGCCGCCCGCCTGGCAGCCCATGCGGCCAGGAACTCCTCAAGAAATCCCTCCTCCCGCTAGCCGTTTCCTGCCCGGATTCCGAAGGTATCAAGTAAGACGAGAAATATTCGGCGTTTTGCCTCACACGAAGAAGGTTGATCCGTGTTTGTTCTGCGGATGATCCCCACGAAAGGAGATTGGCGATGAAGGTTAAAACGAAAGTCAAGGCCGGCAGACTAGCCGGAAACCACAACACCGTAGTTCGTTAGTCAATCGGGCAGATGCTTGTCCCGTCAAAGTCCCGAGCCCTCCCTCACGGTCGGGCCACCGAAAACTCAGTAGCCCGCGCGTCAGCAAGGGCTCTTCCTCAATTCAACGACTGATGGGACTTTGACAGGACCCGGCCGAGGGAGTTAGCTCTAATTTTTCCTTTCCCCACGTCCCCCGAAAATTGACATTGCCCCTTGCACAAGGAGTAAACACGCTGTTCTGACTCGACCAGGAACCTCGATGACCGCCTTTTCCTTGACGTTCGCCCGGTTACTCGCTGACCGCGGGCGCTCGACGGCCTGGACGTTAAGCGTGGGCGCCCTGGCACTCGGTGGCTGGTGCTGGTGGGCGGGCCGGGTTCAGGTGACGTTATACGAGATCTCGCAGACGGCCCGCATCGAGCAGGCTGCCGCCACCTACCCGATCCAGTCGCCGATCTCCGGCCGTGTGGTCAAGACCACTCTTCACGTTGGCCAGATTGTTCGGAGCGGGGAGGTGCTGGTCGAGATGGATGCCTTCTCAGACGAGTTGCGGCTGCGCCAGGAGCAGGTCCAAGCGCAGGGCCTGGAACCCGCACTAGCGCGGCTGCGGTCGCAAGTGGCCGCCGAGGAAAGCGCTCGCGCCCAGGAACAACGGGCCGCGAACCTGAGCGCCGAAGAGGCCGCCAACCGGATTCATGAAGCTGAAGCGACGGCACAGTATGCAGAGACCGAACTGAGCCGCATACAGGCGCTAGCTTGGCAAAGCCTCGTGGCGCAGCGCGATTTAGACAAGGCCGAAGCCGAGGCGCGCAGGCTCCGGGCGGCAGCGACGACACTCCAGAGCGCCGCCCGCCGCGTTCCGCAAGACCAAGTCACACGTGACCGGGAGCGGGATGTTCGGTGCGAGCGCGTGTATTCCGAAATCGCGGCACTCGAAGCACAACGGCACACTTTGAACGCCAGCGCACAGCGCCTGAGCTACGAAGTGGAATGCCGGCGAGTCCGCGCGCCAGTGGACGGGCGCGTCGGCGAATCGGCAATTCTTCGCGTGGGCGCGTTCGTCGAGGAAGGCGAAAAGCTCGCATCGATCGTGCCCAGCGGCCGCCTTTTGATTGCCGCCCAATTTCCCGCCAGCGCGGCCTTCGGACGCATCCGGCTGGGTCAGTTGGGCAGGCTGCGCCTGGAGGGGTTCCCCTGGAGCGAGTTCGGCTCGGTGGAGGGCACAGTCGCTCGCGTGGCGGAGGAGGTTCGCAATGGCGCCGTCCGGGTCGAGCTGGCAGTCGAGTCCAACTCAGGTTTCCGTGGCAGACTCGAACATGGAATGCCCGGCACGGCTGAGGTTGCGGTCGAGCGCCTCACTCCGCTGTCGCTTGTACTGCGAACAGCAGGCCAGTGGCTGACCGCTCATCCACGAAGAGCTTCCTGGGCAACCGCAGATTCTTGATACCCGAGGTGATTCAGACCTCGGCCATGGATTGCGGGCCTGCGTCGTTGAAGGCGCTGTTCGGCGGCTTCAGAATTTATCTTTCTTACGGCCGGTTGCGTGAGGCTTGCCAGACGGACGTCGACGGCACCTCGATCGATACGCTGGAGGTCCTCGCCCAAGAGCTAGGCTCGACGCCGCACAAGCTATCATGCCGCCCGCCCTGCTGCTGATGGAGACGTCGGCGTGTTTGCCCGCGATCGTCGTGGTGTGCTTACCCGGCGGCGCGACCCACTTCGTCGTTCTCTGGCGTCGTGCGCATGGCCCGCTGGTGCAGGTGATGGACCCGGCAGCCGGACGTGTCTGGATCGACCGCCGGCAGTTCGTCGAGTCGCTCTACATCCACGAGCAGCGGGTCCCGCTGGCAGCGTGGGAGGAATGGTCGCAACGCGAGGCGTTTACGGCCGGCCTGGCGCGCCGGACAAGCTCGCTTGGAGTCAAGCTGGCCCTGTGGACCGATCGCGCGCACCTCGATGCTTCGTTACGGCTGGCCCACACACTCCTGCAGACTGGCCGTCTGAAGCGCGGCGCAGAGGCGCAGGAATTCCTCGCTCTGTGCGAGCAGAATCCGGAACAGATCCCACCCGAGTTTTGGACCGTTCGCCAGATCGCTTCCGGCGAAGTGCTCATGCGTGGTGCGGTGCTGATCACGGCCGCAGGGCGGCGGACGAAAACGGCAGCCGAGCCCTTGCTAGACTCGCTCTCCGCTGTCCTGCGCGAGCCGCCTCCGCGCGTCTGGGCGCCCGTGTGGACGGCGGTCAGGTCCAGCGGATGGGCGATCACCAGCTGCATCGCGCTGGCGCTCATCGCTGCCGGCGCAGGAACCGTGTTCGAGGCTCTTTTGTTCCGGGGGTGGTTCGATCTGACCCGGCATCTGAAGCTGGGCGGGCAGCGCCTGGCCGCGCTTGCCGGGATCCTGGTCTTTCTGCTCGGGCTGCTGGCGCTGGAATGGCCAGCCGCGTTGGGGCTTTTGCGGCTGGGGCGCCACCTGGAGCTGCGCCTTCGAACTCGCTTCCTTCTAAAGATTCCACGCCTGACAGATCGTTATTTTCAATCTCGGCTTATTTCGGACATGGCCTTCCGCGCGCACGCCCTTCAACTGCTGCGGGAGCTGCCGGAATTGGCCGGGCAATTTCTGCGGTCAGCCGCGAGCCTGATCCTGACGGTCGCGACAGTCGCCTGGCTTTATCCGGACGCTGTCGTTCCGGTCGCACTGGCTGTTGTAGCTGCACTGGGAGTGCCATTGCTATTCCAGCCGGCCATGATCGAGCGCGATCTGCGCTTCCGTGAAATCAACGGCGCCTTGGGCCGGTTCTATCTCGACTCGCTCATGGGACTCCGGGCGATTCAAGCGCACGGCGCCGATCGAACGCTGCGCGCGGGGCAGTGCGGGCAGCTGGACCGATGGGCTGAGGCCGGATTGCGCCAGCAGGCCCTGCTGGTCCGTGCCGAGGCAGTGCAAATGGTCGTGACGCTCACGCTGGTGATCGGGCTGGTCTGCCGGCAGGCCGCGAACCTGCACGATCCGGCGGGTCTGTTGCTCTTGGTATATTGGGCGCTTTCGATTCCGTCGACCGGACAGCAACTGGCGTCAATCGTCTGGAGTCTGCCTGCGCTGCGCAACACACTGCTGCGGTTTCTGGAGCCGCTCGGGTCGCAGGAAGACGAGATTGCTGAAGGTCTGCCGCGATCTGACTCACGGGGGGTCAAGCTGGAGATCGAGGGCGTCACGGTCATTGCGGCCGGGCACTTGATTCTCGATGATGTGAGCCTGAGCGTCAGGCCGGGCGAGCACGTAGGCATCGTCGGCTTGTCTGGAGCGGGCAAGTCGTCGCTGGTGGGCCTGCTGCTCGGCTGGCACAAAGCCGCCGAGGGATGTGTGCGGGTGGATGACCAGCTACTGGATGCGGCGCGGCTCGCTCAACTGCGCTGCGAAACCGCCTGGATTGATCCGCAGGTCCACCTCTTTCAGGCGACGCTGTTTGACAACCTTGCCTACGGCAACGGCGACGACGCTGCGGCACGGATGAGCATCGCCATGGAAGACGCTGGGCTCGTAGACGTGCTCCAGCGGCTGCCGGATGGTTTGCAAACCTCGCTCGGCGAGGGTGGGGCGCTCGTGTCGGGAGGCGAAGGCCAGCGCGTCCGGATGGGCCGGGCGCTGGCGCGCTCGGGTGTGCGCCTGGCGATTCTCGACGAACCCGCACGCGGCCTCGACCGCGACGCCCGCCGGAGCTTCCTCAGACTGCCCGGCGCCAATTCGGCGCCGCGACGCTGCTTGCGATCACTCACGATATCGCGGATACGCTCGAATTTGACCGCGTTCTGGTCGTCGAGCAGGGCCGCATTCTGGAGCAGGGTTCGCCAAGAGAACTTCGTGAGCAGCCGGCTTCGCGATATCGCGCATTGCTCGACCAGGCAAGCGCCATCGACCGGCAAATGTGGTCGCACTCTATGTGGCGCCGGCTGAAGATGAGCGGCGGCGTGCTTCGTGAAGACGCGGAGGTCTGTCAATGGACGCGCGTCTAGCCACCTATCTGACGGATCTGCCATCTCGATCCGGCAACGAGGCCACGGACCCCCTGGCCGGGACGGCCTCGTCCGGCGTGGCGTTCTGGAGGCAGCTGCGTGCCACTGGATTAATTTGGCGCTTCGGAACGCTGCTCGGAATGCACGGGTTCGAAACAGGATTGTTGCTTGCAAGCTGGGCCTTCCTTGGATCCGGGGCGCTCAGCGGCCGCCTCGATGGGGGCTGGCTGGCGGCCTGGGCATTGTGCCTGGCAAGCACAGTGCCTCTCCGCATTGCCACCCGGTGGCAGGAGGGTGTCGTCGCCATCGGCTTCAGTGGTTTGCTGAAGCAACGATTGCTCGCCGGTGCGATGAGGATGGACGCGGACCGGATGCGCCGCAAAGGGGCTGGTGAGCTGCTCAGCGAGGTGCTGGAGGCAGAAGCGATCGAGCGGCTGGCGGCGAGCGGCGGTCTTCAGACGGTGCTCGCCGCCCTCGAACTGCTGCTGGTTCCGTTCGTGCTTGCCTGGGGCGCCGCGGCCCGCGCGGAGATCCTGCTGCTCGCCGGTTGGGCGGGTTTCGCACTGATCCTGATCGCTCACAATCTGCGCCAGCGGTTCGTTTGGACGACACTGCGCCTGCGCCTGACGCATCGATTGGTCGAAAAGATGAGCGCGCATCGGACGCGCCTGGCACAGCAGCCGCCATCAGAATGGCACCGGGATGAAGACCGCGAAAACTGTCAGTACGCTGAAGTCTCCGAAGTGCTCGATCGGTCAACCGCGCGGATCGAAGGAGCACTCGCGCGCGGCTACATGGTTGCAGCTCTCGCCGTGCTGGCGCCCTCGTTTCTCGCCGCGAGCGCGACACCGGGTCAGCAGGCGGTCACGCTGGGCGCCATCTTATTTACCGGCGCCGCATTCGAAAGGCTCGGCTTCGGGCTCGCGCGCGCCGGGGCTGCCTGGATCGCCTGGCGTTGCGTCAAGCCAGTGTTCGACGCGGCAACCGTTTCGCCGGCAGCGGACGCGGCGGTGGATCTTCCCTCTGCGCGAAGCACAGTGCTTCAGGCGCAGGATCTCACTTTCACGCATGAGGGCGGCACCGCACCTGCCGTCAGGGACTGCACGCTTACGGTCCGGCGCGGAGACTTGCTGTTGCTCGAGGGCGCATCGGGGAGCGGAAAATCGACGTTCGCCGCACTGCTTACGGGTCTCCGGCGGCCGTCGGCTGGCGTGATTCTGGCCGGGGGACTCGACCGCCAGACGCTCGGCGAGCGGGCCTGGCGCCGCCGCATCGCGGCAGCGCCGCAGTATCATGAAAATCATATCTTTTCGGCGCCGCTCGGATTCAATCTCCTGCTGGGACGCCCCTACCCACATTCACCCCAGGACCTCGAAGAGGCTCGCGAGTTGTGTCATGAGTTAGGCCTGGGACCGCTCGTCGAGCGAATGCCGGGCGGGCTCGATCAGATGGTCGGGGAGACAGGCTGGCAGCTCTCGCAGGGCGAACGCAGCCGCGTGTTTCTGGCGCGCGCCCTGCTGCAGCGAGCCGACATGGTCGTGCTCGACGAGAGCCTGGCCGCGCTTGATCCCGAGAACCTGCGCCAGTGCCTGGAATGCGTCATCCGGCGGGCAAAAACGCTGCTGGTGGTTGCTCACCCATGAGCGTCGAGCGAGCCCTCCAACTGCAGGACGAGGCCTGGAGCTTGCAGGCCGAAGGAAAACTCGAAGAAGCGCTGATCGCAGGCCGCGAGGCTTTACGATCAATCGAGGAGTCCGAGGGGCCAGACTCGGCCGATGCGGCGAACCTGCTCAATGATCTTGCGGAAATCGAAAACGAGCGCCAGAACTTTCAAACTGCCTTGGGGCTGGCTGAGCGCGCTCTTGTCATAGAGAAGGCGTTGGCCGATCGTTTCACTGGCGAGACTGCCGCGCAGATTCGGGGCAAAACTCTGGAGCAGCTCGGCCTCATCCGCTGCCAGCTGGGCGACTACGCAGGTGCCGAAGACCCCCTAAAGGAGGCACTGGCGATCGCCAGCGCACAGTTTGGAGAAGCTTCGGAACCGGCTGCCAAGGCTCAGAGTAGCCTCGGTGTCCTGTATGAATATTGGGGCCGCTTCGAGGAGGGGCTGCAACTTTACCGGAAGGCGCTCCTGTCAATGAGTGCCCTGCACGGCGAAGAGTCTCTGGCCAGCGGCATTGTCTATCACAATATGGGCGGGATTCTGCATGCCCAAGGCGATTGGGGTGCTGCCGAGGAGCCGGGGCGCAAGGCTTGGGAGATTTCTCGACGAACGCTGGGCGAAGATGATCCGCGAACGATGCTCGACGCGGCGGCGTATGCGGCCATTCTCGACGGACTGGAAAGATAGGAAGAAAGCGAGCTGATTTACCGCCGGGCTCTGGCGATCTTCGAGAGGGTATTCGGGCCAGAGCACTACGAAACTGCTTCGATCTTGCACAACCTGGCGGCTGTCATGGCCGCCCGCTGCCATTTCGATCAGGCCGAGAGTTACTCGCGCAGGGCGCTGTGCATCCAGGAGAAGCTTTTCGGGGAAGAAAGCCCCGCGGTGGCTTTGACCTGCAACAATCTCGGCAACCTGCTTATCAGGGCGGGACGGTCTGAGGAAGCGGTTACCCTTCTCGAGAGTGCTGTTCGAATCCTTGAGAAAAGCGTGATGCCGGGGCATCGCCACCTGGCTTTTGCGCGCAGAAATCTCGAGGAGGCAAGACTCTCTTCGACGGCGAACACATCGAGAGATCGCGCGGACTCGTCCTTGACACATAAAAGGTAAGTCGAATCCACTGCCGTAGGACTCGCCAGCCGGCCGGCCCAGTCTGAGCCCTAGGCGCCCGTTAGGTCCAGCTCGGTCTCAGGCACATAGGCATAACTACGACCCACAGATTTCTGAAGGATTCTAGTTTTCGAGAAGCTCCAACCTGCTGCGCGTGTCAGTCGAAACACGAGTCACGGCTTCCTGAGGTGTTTGTCTAGAAACGCCATCACACGGTCGAACGCTCTGAGGGTTTGAGGATCATCGGCTTTGCCGTCAAATCCATGTCCTCCCTCAGAAATCCGGATGAACTCGTGCTCAATTCCGACTCGCTTCAACTCCCGAGCATCTGGGCTGACTGCTCAAAGGGCACATCGGTGTCCTGGTCTCCGTGAAGAAGAAGTGTGGGAGGATAGTTAGTTTCTGTCGTCCAATCCACAGTTGGCGGCAAGGCAGGAGGGGCGCTGGTTTTCACGGATGAGCGCAAGGCAAGTGGGAAGGATGGGGTGGAATTG
>JAWXCM010000013.1:0-27355 GCA_034408745.1 Bryobacteraceae bacterium | reverse complement strand
GGTAAGTTCCGCATCGAAAAACTCCTGCTCAAAGGCGGGGTGGGCACCGTGTACCTTGCCGTCAACACGGAGGACAACAACGCCCGCGTAGCATTGAAACTCATCGAGCTTGGCCCCGACCCCAGCCGACAGGAAATCGCCACCGCTGAACTCCGCGGCGCCACCCTCCAGCGCCAGATCTGCGACCTCGACCGGCGCATCACCCGCATCCGGGACTTCGGTACCTGCAACGATTTCTTCTACATAGAGATGGAGTACATCGAGGGTAAGGACCTCAGCGAGCTCCTCACCACCGGCCCGCTCGGCATCCCTTTCGCCGCGCGAATCGGCCTCGACTTGTGCGAAGTGATTCACGTGGCACATACGTTCAATGCCACCATCGAAGGCCACGCCTACCGCGGAATCGTCCACGGCGACATCAAGCCCCGCAACATCCGAATCACGCCCGACGGCGATCTCCGCGTCCTCGATTTCGGCATCGCCAAGGCCCTCAGCCTGACCCGCAGCTATACCCAGATCCTCTTCGGCAGTTCCCAGTACTCCTCGCCCGAACGCCTCAACACCGGCGAAGTCACCTTCGCCAGCGACCTCTGGGCCGTCGGCGTAGTCCTCTGGGAGATCGTCACCGCGCGCCCGTATTTCGAAGCCGAGACCGGACCCAAACTCGAAGCGGCCATCCGCAACTACAAGGTGCCGCGACCGACCCCGCCCAACCTGCCGCCGTCCTTCGCCGCCATCCTGCGCAAAGCCCTGCATCCAGACGAGTCAGTCCGCTACCAGAGCGCGGCCGAGTTCCGCGACGATCTCAAGTCCTTCCTCGATAACCGGCCCACCCTCGCCGAGTCCGACACCGAAGTCACCCGCCGCACCATCGCCCCACCACCCCGGGAGTCGACAGACGAAGCAACACGCCGCACCGCGCCTCCGCCGGCGAAACCGCCGCTCACTCGCCCGGCCCGTCAGATCGTCGCCGGAACCGTCCTCGCCGTCACTCTGATCTTCGTCTGGTTCATCAGCCACGAGGTCGGCGTCTGGAACCGCGCCGACGCGCTAGCCCGCGAACTACAGACAGAGAAGCTGACCGACCTCAACGCCGCCTTCGTCCGTTACCGCGAACTGCAGGACCAGCAGCACGTCCCGCTAATCCTCAGCTCCGCCCGTCGAACCATCTTCGACAAATTCACCGCCGTAGCCGACCGCCACATCAGCGAATATAGGGAATCGGAAACCCCGACGGTCACCGAAAACGACTGGGTCCGAGGCCAGGCCGCCCTCGCCAAAGCTCTCGAACTCGATCCAGCGAACAAAGAGATCCGCGCCAAAATAGCCATCTGCGAAGGCCACATCGCCCGCATCCGGGGCTCCGGGAAGATCTCCGGTAAGCTCCTCAACGAAGCCCGGGCAAAATTCGAGCAGGCTCACGAGCTCGAGTCCCGCTGGTCCGACCCCTACATCGGCCTCGCCGCCCTCTACACCTACTCGTTAAAGGACGTAGAGCGAGCCGAAGAAGCCATGGACCAGGCCGCGAAGCGAGGCCACAAAAAGGGTCGCCGCGAAAAAACCCAGTTGGCCGACGCCTACCGCTCCCGTGCCGAGCGCCTCCTCAGAGAAGCCGACAAAGCCACCGGCCTCCCCGAAGAAAAAGACTACCTCCACAGAGCCGGCGACGACCTTCAGAAGGCTCAGGACTACTACCGCGACATAGTCCCCTTCGGAGGCTCGACAACCAGTCTCCGCCGCACCCTCGAGAACCTGGAAACAATAGACCTCCGCCTGAGAGCCATAAAAGAGGGAGCCTGATGCCCCATCATCAAGCTGCCCCAACCCACCAGCAAGCTGCCCCAACCCTAAAGCAACCGACCGCAAAGGGGGGCAGGCCCCCAGGCCTGCGGCGGACGCCCACGTCCGCCAGGAGCGCCTAACCAAATGGCCGTAACCAGAAGCACCGCCGCCGACCGCCGCAACACCCCCAAAACTCAAACCACATCCCGAGCCCAGGAGCTCCTAACCCTCCTCGCCTCCAGCCTGATCCTCGCCTTCGGCCTCTACCTGGTCCACCAGGCCAAAACCGCCACCCCAGCCGACACCAAGTCCCTGAACCTCAACACCCTCGACCGCAAAGAGCAGCTCCTCCCCGTCCTCGCCGAGACCTTCCCCGTCTCCCGCGACCGAGCCGCCGCCGCAACCAAAATCTTCGAGCGCACCCAAACCGGCAAACTCCCCAACGTAGGCACACTCGCCCGAGCCCGCATCCTAACCCAGGCCCAGCTAACCCACCTAAAACCCGTCCTGACAGTCCGCACCAAAGCCGACTTCCAAACCGCCTTCCTCCTCTGGACCACGGCATTCTTCACAGTCTTCTACCTCCTCCACGCGTTCTGGCGCATCAGAGGTTTCACGGGCGAGCAGGTGATCCTCCCCGCCATTCACCTCCTTAGTGGCGCGGGACTGATCCTGATGCTCGCCCTGCGCGACCCCATCCGCGACACCCTCTCCTTCGCCGATTTCAGCCAGTCCGTCGTCCTCGGAGCAATAGCCATGGCCGTCCTCTCCACCCTCGACATCGAGCGCTGGACCGGCCGCCTCAGCTACCTCCCCCTCCTCGGAGCCGTCGCCCTCTCCATCGCCCTGATCCTCCTCGGCACCGGACCCGGCACCAGCGACGCCAAAGTCAACCTCTTCGGCTTCCAGCCCGTCGAGCTCATCAAGCTCCTCATCACCTTCTTCCTCGCCGGATACTTCGCCACCCGCTGGGAACTCCTCCGAGTCCTCAAAGAGCGCCACCCGGAACTGGAAAAGTACAACCTCCCGCGCCTCGAATACGCCGTCCCCCTCATCCTCGCCGTCGGCCTGACCCTCGTCTTCTTCTTCCTCCAGAAGGACCTCGGCCCAGCGCTCGTAATCTCCTGCGTCTTCCTCTGCCTCTACTCCGTCGCCCGCGCCCGAGCCGTCCTCCCCACAGTCGGCCTCGCGATCCTCACCGGCGGCTTCCTCACCGGCTACTTCCTCCACTTCCCCCGAACCGTCTCCGACCGCATCTCCATGTGGCTCTCGCCCTGGGACAACTCAGTCCGAGGCGGCGAACAGGTGGTCCACTCGCTCTGGGCCTTCGCCACTGGCGGCCCGTTCGGAACCGGACCCGGCCTCGGCGATCCCGAAATCATGCCCGCCGCCCATACCGACCTCATCCTGGCGGTCCTCGGCGAAGAGTGGGGCTGGGCAGGAGTCGCCGCCGTCTTCGTCCTCTTCGCGATGCTCACCTTCACCGGCCTCCGCATCGCCCTGCGCTCCCGCACCGACTACGCCTTCTTCCTCGCCCTCGGCCTGACGCTCCTCAACGCCTTCAGCCTCCTGCTCATCGGAGCCGGCGTCCTCGACCTCTTCCCGCTTTCCGGCGTCGTCACCCCGTTCCTCAGCTACGGCGGCACCGCCATGATCGCCAACTTCACCGTCTTTGCGATCCTCCTCGCCCTCTCCGCCCGAACCGAAGACTCCGATCACACCGAGCCCTTCCGCACCCCCGTCCGCCGCATCGCCCAGCTCCTCGCCGCAGCCTGCTTCATCATCGTGGCCAAAGCCGCGTGGATCCAGATCGCCCGCGCCGACGTCGTAGTCGGAGCCGGAACCCTCACCATTCAGGCCGACGGTCAGCGCCGCTACCAGTACAATCCGCGCCTCATGCGCATCGCCCGCGGCATCCCCAGAGGCAACGTCTACGACCGCAACGGCCAGCCCCTCGCCATCACCGACGACAAGGGCGACCGCCAGTACCCCCTCGGCGCTTACACCGTCCACCTCCTCGGCGACCTCCGCTCCCGCGCCAACTGGGGCGCCCGCAACGCTTCGCTCATTGAGCGCGACTCCATGGTCCGGCTCCAGGGCTACAACGACCGCGCCCATACCGTCGAGGTCAAGGACCCGAAGACCGGCAAATCCACCTACACCGTCCGTCACGACTACCGCGAGCTCGTCCCGCTGCTCCGCCACAAGCAGGAGCCGAACCACCCCGACGTCCGCAAGGTGCTCGACCGCAAGCGCGACGTCACCACGTCCATCGACGCCCGCCTGCAGAAACAGACAGCCCAGATCCTCGAAGCCGCGCTGAAGCGCCTGAAACGCCAGAAAGGCTCGGCCGTAGTCATCGACCCGCGAACCGGCGACCTCCTCGCCAGTGTCAGCTACCCCTGGCCCACCACCATGCCGCCCGAACTCGGCCCCGATGACGGCATAGACGAGCTCCTCGACCGCGCCCGCTACGGCCTCTACCCGCCCGGCTCCACATACAAAGTCGTCACCGCCATGGCCGCGCTCCGCAAGGATCCGAACACCGCGAAACTGACGTACGAGTGCAAAGCCCTGCCCGACGGTCGTGTGGGAAACAACGTAAAAGGCTGGGGCCGACCCATCCGCGACGACATCGCCGACCGCAGCCCGCACGGCAACGTCGACATGCACAAAGGAGTCGTGGTCTCCTGCAACGCCTACTTCGCGCAGCTCGGCACCTACGCCGTCGGAGCCGACGCCCTCAAGAAAACGTCGGACCTGCTCGGCATCTCCACCGGCAATCTGAAAGACTCGCTCCCCCAGGCCGCCTACGGACAGGGGCAGGTAGTAGCCTCGCCCTTCCAGCTCGCCCGCGCCGCTGCCACCGTAGCGAACGGCGGCAGCATGCCCTTCGGCCGCTGGGTCACCGACGAATCGAACGCGCGCATCGATCCGCCCGTGCCGATCCTCGACCCCGTCCAGGCCCGGCTCCTCGGCGAGTACATGCGGGGCGTCGTCACCAGCGGCACCGGCAAAGCCCTCGCCACCGCGCCCGTCGCCGTCGCCGGCAAGACCGGAACCGCCGAGCTCGAAGGCAAGCCCTCCCACGCCTGGTTCATCGGCTTCGCGCCCTACGGAGCACCGAAGATCGCCTTCGCCGTTCTGGTGGAGAATGGTCAGTATGGCGGAACCGCGGCCGCGCCCATCGCGCGCGACATCGTGGCTGCCGCCGCCCAACTCGGCCTACTGCAATGAGCTTTTTCAGGGATTTGGAACGATCCATCGACGAACGCCTGCGCGGACTCTTTGCCGCCCAGCCTGGTCAGGTGAAGGAAGCAATCGAAGTGCACCGCATGGTGCTCGATGCCGTCGAGTGCCGCGTGCAGATGCTGCCCCGCGCCAAACGCCGCTTCCCGTACAATAACGTGCTGGTCCGCGTGCCTGAAGACCAGATCACTGCCTTCGAAACGCTGCAGACCGACATCCGCGACTTCTTCACACGGGAGCGCATCGAGTTCCCGTCCAACCTGACCGTCACCCTCGAGCCCGGCGCCGCGCCAACAGTCGAGTGCCGTGAAATCACGCCGCCCGTCCCCACCGCCGGAACCGTCCGCTTCACCCTGCCCGACGCCTCCACCCTCGACCTCAGCCGCACCCGCATCCATGTAGGCCGCCTCGCCGACGTTCTCGACGACCGCCACCGCCTCGTCCGCCGCAACGACCTGGTACTCGAAGGCGACACCGTCTCCCGAGCCCACGCCCACATCGAGTTCGTCGACGGAGCATACCGGCTCTTCGACGACGGCTCCAGCTACGGCACCAGCGCCATCCACGACGGCCGCCTGGTCGAGGTCCCGGGAGCCGCTGGCCGAGGCTTGCGCCTCCACAACGGCGACGAGATTTACTTCGGCCAGGCTCGCGTCAGGTTCGATTTGATTTAGAGAAGCCGCGGGTTAAACACGACCTGTCATTCTTTCTTTGTCCCTCCATCTGAGTGAATTCCGCTGTAACAGTAAGGAGCCGTCGCGGGCTTCGAAAAATGCACAGTAAAGGAACCGTAAAAGTGAAGCGTACTCAGGTTTGGAGAAAGTTCAGTAGTGTTTCTGAATGCGAGACTGCCGCAGGGCGGCATCGAAACGGTCGGTGTATGCGGCCAGACTCGATCCTCTTCGCGCTGTGTCTGCTGTTCGCGGTCGCGCCATTTCGCGGGCAGGCCACAGTGATATATACCAACATGTCTAATCCCCCCAGCTACAGCTCGGGTAGCGGCGATGGTGCGTGGGGAACTGCCTGGTATTCGAGTCACTTTGGAGGCTCGGGGTACCTTGCGAGCGCGACGGCGTTCACGCCGGCTGCCAACGCCTCACTGGGCCAAATCGAGCTGGGCCTGGCGTCGAGGTTTTTCGATCCGGATATCACCACCATTACCCTCGCGACCAACTATACAGGAGGGACCGTTTTGGATAGCTGGACATTGAGCGGCTTTCCGAACTACCTGGACTGTTGCCATCTGACGTCGGTCACACCTCATACGCCCATTACGTTGCAAGGTGGCACGCAGTATTGGCTCATTGCTACGGCTGGTTCTCCCGACACGTTTTCCATCTGGGGTTGGGGCAATTTGCCGGCGGTCCGCGGAATCAATCAGGGGGGCGGCTGGACCGTCGGTTTAAACTCGGGTGGGGGACCGGCATTTCAGGTTCTGGACCAGGCCGCCGCCAGCACACCGGAACCATCAACTTCCGGTCTGATGGTCCTGGCTGGCTTAGTCGGTTTGGGCGCCGCCGACGGCCGGATACAACGGTCAAAGAATGGTAAACACCGCGCCAGCACCTGGTGGAGAAGCTTGAGAGGCTGCTGAAAAGCTAACTTCAATCCGTTCGCTGCCAGTTTTCCGAGTTTTCACCCACTTGCTACGCCGGGAACCGCACGCCGAAGGGCGAGCCGATATCGTCCGCTCGCCCTTAGACTTAGAACCCGGCGCCGCCCCCACGTAGGTAGCCTGCGCCTCCACACTGGCGCTGAAATCTACCTGGGCCAGGCCTGCGTCAAGTTCGAAGTAGTCTAACCCTGCTGCAGCCGGTGAGCCACCAGCATCGCGATCTCCAGAGCCTGCTCGTAGTTCAGCCGCGGATCCACTTCGGACTTATAAGCCCGACCCAAATCCGCCTCCAGAACCCCCGACGACCCGCCCAGGCACTCCGTCACATTCTCGCCCGACATCTCGAAATGCACCCCGCCCAGCGAATTCCCCTCTGCCGCATGCACCTCAAATGCCTGCTCCATTTCTGAAAAAATATCCCCGAATAATCGGGTTTTTATCCCGGAACTCGTAGACCGCGTATTCCCGTGCATCGGATCGCAGCACCACAACACCTTTCGTCCCGCGCCTCGAACCGCACGAATCAGTCCCGGAAGCCGCGCCGCAATCTCCCCGCACCCAAATCGGTGAATCAAAGTAATCCGCCCCGGCTCCCGGTCCGGATCCAGAACATCCAGCAGCCGCAGCAAAGCATCCGCCGGTAGCGACGAACTCACCTTAATCCCGATCGGGTTCGAAATCCCCCGGAAATACTCCACATGAGCGCCGTCTTCCTGCAGCGTCCTCGCTCCAATCCAGGGCAGATGCGTCGACAGGTTGTACCACCGCCCCTCTGCCGCCACGCGCGTCTGAGCCTGCTCATACGGCAGCAGCAAGCCCTCATGGCTTGTGAAGAATTCCACCGTCTCCATCGCGTCCACATGCACATGAAGCACGTTCTCCATGAACCGCAGCGCCCGCGACACATTCCGCAAAATCTCGCCGTATTCCCGCGCCAGCTGAGACCCGTCGATAAACCCCAGGTCCCAGTTCTCCGGATGGTGAATATCGGCGAACCCGCCCCGCGACAGCGCCCGCACGTAGTTCAGCGTCAGCGCCGCGCGCTCGTAGCCCCGCAGCATCCTGGCCGGATCCGGCATCCGCGACACCGCGTCAAATGCCGACGCATTCACAATATCGCCGCGATAGCAGGGCAGCGTCACACCATCGCGAGTCTCTGTGCCAGCCGACCGCGGTTTGGCATATTGACCCGCAATCCGGCCCACCCGAATCACCGGCTTCTCGATGCCGTGCACCAGCACCAGGCTCATCTGCAGCAGCACCTTCATCTTGTTGATGACCGATGCCCCGTCGCATTCCGCGAAACTCTCCGCGCAATCCCCGCCCTGCAGCAGAAATCGTCGACCCGCGGCCGCGTCAGCAAGCTGCTTCTTGAGTTGCTCCACTTCCCACGGAGTCACCAGCGGAGGATAGACCGCAAGCTCCTCCACCACTGACTCCACCTCGGCCGCCAGGGGATATTCCGGCTGCTGCGCCGCCGGCAGCGCACGCCACGAATCGGGCGCCCAGGCCCGCTTACTCAACCGAACGTACCGTAACCGTATAACTCAAAGTAAGCGGCTTCCCTTTCTCCAGCTTTAATGCCGATAATCCCGGATAATTCACGCCTAAAAAACCATAATTCCGCAAACACCACCCGTTCGGAAACCCGGGATTTGAGGAACTATCGTCAATCCGAAGCGCCGCGCGTTTGCCGCCGTTCGCCTTGGCGCCATTCGCCTTGGCGCCGTTCGCCTTGGCGCCGTTCGCCTTGGCGCCATTCGCCTTGGCGCCATATGTCGCCTCCAGCTCCGCCCACGGATGCGGAACCATGTCCGTGTCTTTCGCCTCCACACCCTTGTCTGTCCGAACAACCGTATTCTCGCGTGGAGCGAATCGCACGCTAAACCCGCCGTAGCCCTTCTTGTTCGCCAGCTCTCCAGTCAGCTCCACCGGCTCTCCAACAGCCTCCAGCCTGATCGCAAAATGGAGCTTCCGCGAAGTCCCCTGCACAGGCTCCACCCGCAGCGAAACCGACTCGTTCACAATCCGCTGCCCGTCGAAGAACCACCCGCTGGTCACGTCCAGCAGACCTTCCTTCCCCGACTTCGCGCTCGACTTCTCCGGCTTTGTCAACACTCCGCCCGTCAGCGTCCAGTGATCCCGCGTCACGCCCTGATACTTCACGGCCTGCCACGCCCAGAACACGCCCCGGTGATGCCAGTGATCCCGCGGAAAATCGTCGGTCACCACCGCCCCGTTCGGCGCATACAAAGGATGGACATACCCGGCCCGCCGCTTCATCTCCGGAGCTCCGTTGGCCAGCTTCATGCCCTTCTGGTAAGTCAGGACCGGCTTACCGTTCTCCGTCAGGTTGAGCTGACCCTCAGCCTCAACCCACGTAAACCCAGGCTCGGCCGCCACCAGGCCCGCCGCCACTGCCAGGCCCGCAATTGCAAACAGAGCAAAGCGTAACATCAGCCATTCCTCCGAACCAGCTTCGATTCATCCACCTCAACCCCCAGCCCCGGACCAGTCGGAACCCGGATCGCCCCATCCTCCAGCACAAACGGCGTCTTCAAAAACGAGCCCCGCAGAAACTGCAGCCCGTTCAGCGCCGCCGGAAACTTCAGCCCATACGCGCCATACAAACTCAGTGAGGCCGCCAGAGACACATCCGGATCCGTCAGCCCGCTCCCCAGAAACAACATTCCCGCGTCCTGCAAAATCTCGATCTGCTTCCGCGCATCCCACAGCCCGGCTGTCCGGGCCGGCTTCATCGCGACCCCGTCCAGCAGTCCCAGCTTGATGAACTCCACCAGTTCCACGGACGACACAACACCCTCGTCCATCAGAATCGGCAGCGCGCCCTGTCGCTTCAGCTCCCGAAACCCGGTAAGTCGGTTCGCCGCCACAGGCTGCTCAAACACGTCCACGCCCAAATCGGCAAACTTTGGAGCCACCTGCAGCGCCGTAGCCACGTCATACCCGCCATTGGCGTCAATCCACAGGAAGGAATCCGGAGCCAGCTTCCGAACCCGCCGGCACAACTCCACGTCGAACTTCGCATCCGGCGCTACTTTCAGGTTAAAGTGCCGGTATCCCAGCGCCTTCCCCTGTGCAACCAGCTCGTCCGTCTCCTCCAGCTTTACCGGATTAATCGTATAACTCAGCACCACCCGGTCGTTGCCCTTGCGCGACCACATCGCCTCGGCAATATTTTTCTTCATCAGCCGGCCCGCCAGGTCGTGAACCGCCAGGTCGATCCCCGCCTTCGCAATCGGCATCCCCGTCGAGAACGAAGGCGCAATTGCCTTCTGCATCTTCTGGTGAATCCCGGCAAGATCGAACGGTGACGCCCCAACAATCACCGGTGCCAGATACTTCTCCAGTGTGATGGCCACCGATTCCGGACTCTCATAGCTCCATGTAGGAATGGGTACACTTTGACCCCAGCCTGCGGTGCCGTCCTCCGCCGTCAGCTTCACTAAAAGCGTAGGCCTCTCCGGCTTCGGGAAGAATCGGAATCGACCGGTCACCCCGTACGTCGCGGGGTAGATCTCAACTCGCGTAATCGACGGAGCCAGTCCGGCGGACAACCCCAGCCCGGAAAATACAGGCATCGCCAAAACCTCTCTGCGTGACAGGAAACGGGACATCTTGTGTTCTCCCTGTGAGTGTATCCCGCCTGTAGGGGTGCAGTTTGAGCCTGTTGAAAACAGGCCGTTTCAGCCTATTGACTCTGGCCGCAGGTCGGATAAAATCGGGTAGCACACTTCCCTGAGAACGGAATCCGCCGCCAATGTTTAAATCAAAAAAGAGCCGTCCTGAATCTCTCTCGCCCGAGCAGTCGTTCACAAGCAGCGATGTCGCCCGTATCGCGCAGGTGAGTCTCCGGCAGCTCCAGTGGTGGGATGAACGTAAAGTAGTGTCGCCTCGCCATGAGGGTCACAAACGTGTGTACCTGCCTGAAGAGGTGGTGGAAGTTACCGTTATCGCCGAACTCCGGCGCAAAGGCTTCTCTCTCCAGAAAATCCGCCGCGTACTCAAGTTTCTCCAGAAGGAGATGGGTAGGCGCCTCCACGACGTCCTCACCGGCGAACAGGACGTCCATCTCGTCACCGATGGCAAATCCGTCTACCTCGAAGACAGCAATGATCGCATCATTGATATCCTGAAGTCCGCCAAACAACCCATGTTCCTCGTCTGCGTCAGCGACCAGGTCCGTCGGCTCAGCGGAACGCTCCCCCTCGGTCCAGCCGTCCGAAAGCCAGCCCGTCAGGAAACCGGAACCGCCACGCGCAAAGCAAAAGCCGTCTAAACCCTCGCAAACAAGGCCAAGCCCAGGCTAGCTGTCCGAAAGCAGCCCGTCAGGAAACCGGAACCGCCACCCGCAAAGCAAAAGCCGCCTCAACCCTTGCAAAAAGGGGGGCAGGCCCCCAGGCCAGGCTTGGGGGCCTGCGGCGGGCGCCTACGGACGCCAAGCTTCAGACACACAAAAAGGGCGGCAGCCGAAGCGCCCGCCCTTTTCATGCACACAGGAACAAGAACTACGCAGCTATCCGGCGGCGCAGATACGTGCCCATCCCAAGCGCAAGAAGGCCTATGCCCATCGTGCCAGGCTCTGGAACTTCGTCGCCAGGAAAATTGGAAATGTTCACCAGACCGTTAAAGGTATAAACGTCTCCAGCGGACAGAGTGCCACCAAGGATCATCGTGAGGCTACCCGTTATTCCGGAAATAATCGGGAGCCCGATTTCATTACCCACGCCGCACGGAACGGAAGATCCCGGTGCGATCGCCGCGTAACTGCATCCGCCCATGATCGAGCCGTACGGAGTGATATCCACGAAAGGCTGGTGAATGCCGCCAGCCTGCGGCGTCACCGCCACCATGCCGTTGATTGGTGTAGCAAGACCGAAAGAATCCGTCGCCGAACCGGAGTGGCTGCTCGTCAAATACGAGTATGGACCGCCAATGTACGGTGTCGACAGGAAGAACAGGAAACTCAGATCCGCAGCTCCGAGGTTCTTGATCGTGAACCCGTAGTCGATGAACGGGTCGGGATTGACTGTGGCGCTGCCCTGAATCGAATAGTCGTTACCTCTCACGTCAATGTCCAGCAGGGATACTTTACTCCCCTCGAACCCGTAAAGCGTGAAGTCCGTGCGCAAGTTTCCGAGTTGAAGAAATCCACCCGGAATCGTCTCGGCGTGTAAGCCGAAACACAACACTAGTGGGCCTAGTAGCCCTAGTACTTTTTTCATTGTAATTCTCTCCTCCGATAAGGACCCAACAGGTGCCGCCCTAATGGACAGGGGCGACATCGTTAAGTATGATGCAAAACCTAAGTAGTTTTAAAGGATATCTAGGGTGAATGACCCTGTTACAACAGTACTATAGTACTACTGGTACCAAGATTTTTGGTAAGAGGGTGCCGACACGGTAATCTGTAAGTACGGGGGCGAGACGCCAGCAATCCAGTCGTGTTCTAATCCTCGTATTACCACAGATGCGAATCTTCGTCAGTGGCGCGACAGGGTTTCTGGGATCGTCCATGGTCTCTCGTCTGGTCAGCAGGCAGCACCGGGTGTGCGCCCTTTGCCGTCCAGGGTCCGAATCCAGGGTCCCCCCTGGATGCTCACGGCTGACCGGCGATGCCCTCGACGCCACCAGCATCATCCCGCTCATGCCGAAGACCGACACCTACGTCCATCTCGTCGGTGTCAGCCGTCCCGCTCCCTGGAAAAGCAATGAGTTTCATACGGTCGACCTCGCATCGCTCCAGGCATCCGTCAAGGCTGCCGTCCGCCGGCGCGCCAGCCATTTTGTTTATGTGAGCGTCGCCCGCCCCGCGCCTGTGATGCGGGAATACCAGGAAGTCCGGGCCGTCTGCGAAATGATCATCGGCAACGCCGGGCTCAACGCCACCATCCTTCGCCCCTGGTACATCCTCGGCCCCAAACACCGGTGGCCCACCGTCCTGCTGCCCTTCTACAAGGCCGCCGAACTCTTCCCCGCCACCCGCCCCGCCGCTCTCCGCCTCGGCCTGCTTACCCGCGAACAGATGCTCCGAGGCCTCGTCTGGGCCGTCGAAAACCCTGCCGAAGGAATCCGCTACCTCGACGTCCCCGCCATTCGAAGTATCGCCGAACTGCCTGTCGCCGCCCACCCGGAAACCAGCAGGGTAAATGGCTGAAATTCACTTCCGCCAAAAACCCGTTGAACTAAACCGCTGACGCGGTAACGTCTGCGTGTGGGTCGCGCTTTTTGCGCACCAGAGGCAGAAGGGCTCAAACTCAGTTTGGTTGTGCCAACAACCAAATCCCTTTCAGGAGTATGAGCAATGAGCCCTCTGCGTCAACGCATGATTGAAGAGAAGACATGCAGTTGCGGAACTTCTCCGCCGGCCTGGTCTTCAACCCGCCATTCCTGCTCCGAGCCACTGGCTCCGTGTGGGCGGAATGCCAAAAGCAAATCCCATAGTCGGACGGCATCCCCAGCGGTTTAGGTTCAACCCACGTTTTCATCACCGGAACGGCAGCGTAGCACTTCCCTCAAGCGGAGAGAACTGGGCCGTTCCGCCGATGAAAACTTATGCGTTTTACCGCGTTTATCCTATTACAGTCAATAACTTAGGCCTTTCACCGGTTGACCGCTGCGCTATACTGTCCCGAGATTCGCGCGCCCAGTCAGGCCCGCCCATAAAGGAGACCCGCAGTCATGATGCAAAACAAACCCGAGCCTCGCCTGGTGCCCAAGCCACTTCAGCAAAACAAACCCGGGCCGGACCCCAGCGAGACTGGTCCCAAAGCCCCGGAGCGCATCCCGCCCGCGCCGAAAGCAGCCTAATGAGACATAAATGAAGTTCGACACCACGCCAGTCCGAAACCAATACACCAGAGCTGCGTTCAGCCTCCGCCGCATCGGCCACCGCGGCACCCTTGCTCCGGCATCCCCACCGTGGGCTGTGAGCACGCCGTCAAGGCTCAGTCCCGCCGCGGCCGCCGTTTGACTCCGTGTGTTCTCCGCATCCGGGCTCCATCCATTCCAGTGACCCGCGCTCGCATCGATCCGCACGGTGCGATCGGCACAAAAGGCATCAGGAGCTGGACCATCCACATCGAGAAGAACGCCTGCAGGAGGGGAAAATATCAAACTTTGAAGCGACAAACCGGAGACGAGATACCCCGTCCCCGGTGCCTTTACTGCATGCCTCGACGTGGAAGCTTTAAACTAAAACGCGTACTTCAGAGCAAACTGGATATTGCGCGGCTGGTTCACCTGACCGGTAATCTGGCCGAAGGTGTTCGGCGACGTGATATCACGGCCCGGCGGGCCGTAAGCGACGTGGTTTGCGATGTTGAAGAACTCGGCTCTAAACTGGAGGCGCTGGCGCTCCGTTATCGCGAAGTTCTTGCCGATGGAGGTGTCCAGGTTCCAGAAGCCCGGAGCCCGTTCCGTTCCCACGCCCGCGCTGCCGAATTCCCCCAGGGCGGGAATGCCGTACGCACAGGTGCCGTTGTCAACGCCGGCAGCGCAGAACGACACATCACCGAAGTACCTGTCGATGGTGCGGGTGCTCGGCTCTGCCAGTACCCGGTAGCGGTTCGCGCGGACATTGTTACGCGGCGCGCGCCCAGAGTTGGTGTTCTGGCTCACCGCCAATATCGTGACTGGGAACCCGCCGCGGATCGCCAGGTTGTAGTTGAGGGCCCATCCGCCCAGCAACAGGTCCAACACCCTTGGAGCGTCGGAGCCGAACTTCATGCCCTTGCCGAATGGCATGTTGAAGACACCGGCGGTGCTGAAGTTGTGACGAACGTCGAAGCAGGCCGGGCCGTAGTTGCCGCGGCGGTTGTACGCATCCTGCCAGTAAGCGCCTTCCGCGTTCACGCTGCCGCAGCCGTAGTAGCCGAGGCCATCCGTGTTTGCTTTGGAGAACGTGTACTGGAACAGCATTTCGAAACCGGCCGTCATCCGGCGGCGGCCGCTGATCTGCAGAGCGTTATACCAGCTGGTGCCGCTCGATTCCGTCAGAGCGATGTTGCCGACGTTCGGCAGTATATTCGCCAGCGGACGGCGGTCGTTGATCGGAGCCCAGGTCGAGTACGGACCTGTGCCGGGAAGCGGGTTGTTCGCTTCGTGCGGGATCACAAGGTGAGTCCCACGCTGGCCGACATAGGCCACCGTAACATTGGTGGCGCTGTCCAACTGGCGTTCGATGGCGAAGTTGAACTGGTTGGTCTGCTGCGGACGCAGGTTCAGGTCCCACGCGCGACCCTGGTAGAACGGAGCGGCGGTCGGGGTGGAACGCGGGCTGGTCAGGTCGCCTCGGGCAATCACGTCCGTGAATCCGGTTGCGATCGTGCCAGGTGCTGCGCTGTCGTAAGTAACGTTCGACTCGGTGAAGAACGGCGGATTCAGCGTCAGGCGGAGGTTCGCGCCAGTGCCTTCAAGGAAGTTCGACAGGCGGTACGCCGCACGGACAACCGTCTTCGGAGTCACGCTCCACGCGATGCCGAGGTTCGGATTGAACTGTTTCTTGTACGACTTGTACAGCGCGCGGCCGTATTCGGAATCGCCCGGGTAGATCAACTTACCGGTGAATGTATTGATGTTCACCTGCCGGTCGGCTACCTCAACCAGCGGCGAAGTGTACTCCCATCCGAGACCGTAGTTGAAGGTCAGGTTGCGGCGAATCTTCCAGGAATCCTGGATGAAGAAGATGTTGCGCCATCCGCGGTGTCCCCACGTGCCGGTAACCGCGCCGCGTCCTTTGGCGGACAGAGCGTCCAGAAGGAAGTCGCCGATGTCGACGCCGCTGTATCCACCGTTGTAAGTGAAGGACCCCAGGGCGCCGTTGTTTCCGGCGTAGTAGCGGTTCTGCCGCATACGGAGGATGTTGGCCCCGAACTTGATCAGGTGCGCACCGGTCTGATAGGTGTTGTTCGACTGCAGCTGGAACTTGTTGTCGCGAGTATTGGCGATAGTGGCTGCGCTTCCGACACTGCTCAGACCGCCGCCCAGCGTTACCGACGAAAGGCCCGGGATGAACTGACCACCGGGGATTCCAGCCTTCTGGTTTCCGTCGGCACCAAGCAAGCCGGACCAGTCGTTGACGGTGTCGTCGATCCCCACCAGGCTGTACGACACGCGGTTGTCCGCAACGAAGCTGTTGCTCCAGGTGCGTGTCCACGTAGTAACCGCGGACCACGTCGGGCCATTGTTCCCACCGGTCAACTGAACGGGCAGCGCCGCCGAAGATCCGAAGGTCTCGTACATGCCCTTTGAGAAGCGGAACATCAGGTTGTCTTTGTCGGACAGACGGTGGTCCAGCTTGATGTCGCCCTGCTTGTTGCTCAGGTAATTGCGAGTCGCGCCGATGTAGTTGTTCGTCACGCCCAAAGCGCCGGTGCCATTGGTGTTCGGCAAGGGATAGAGGTTCGGATTCGCGAAAATGAAGCGGGCAACGGGACTAAAACGCGCTACCGGAATCTGGTTGTTCGGAAACGGGGTTCGCGTGGCAATCGTGGTGCCGGTCCTCGGGTCGCGGATGACCTGCGGCGTAGCCTGGCTGAGCAACTGGCTCAGGTCGCCTGTGCGCCACGCGGCCGGGGCCACCGACGCCAGCGACGGACCAGCGATGCGTCGCTCAGTCTGTTCGTAGTCGGCGAAGAAGAAGGTCTTGTTCTGCTTGATGGGGCCACCGAAGGTGCCGCCGAAGATGTTCTGGCGAAGGGCCTGTCTCCTGGCGCCGCTGCGGTTCGGGAAGAACCCGTTGGCGTCCAGCTTTTCGTTGCGCAGGAACTCAAACGCATTCCCGTGGAACTGATTCGTTCCGCTCTTGACAATCATCACGACGCTGGCGCCGCCTACGTTGCCGAATTCGGCGCCCGCGTTGCCGGTGACAACTTTCACCTCCTCAAGGGCGTCGACGTTTGGCTGATAGCCGATCTGGTTGTCGACGCTCTGGTTGATATCAACGCCGTCGAGAATGAAGTTGTTGGTTTGTTCGCGGTTGCCGTTCACCTGTGGGCGCGAACCGGATCCTTGAAAACGCGAAGCCGTGTTCATCGCGTTCGGCGCGGTGGAAACCGCTCCTGGGATCAGCAGGGTCAACGTGGCGAAGTTGCGCCCATTGAGCGGAATCTCAGTCAGCTTGGTTGAGGACAGGGTGTCGCCAGTGGACTGCGTCTCAGTCTGCAGCATGACGCCGACAGCCGTCACCTCCACCGTCTGGGTGGTTTCGCCAAGTTCGAGCTTCACGTCAATTCGGGCTGTCTGGTTTGCTTCGACAGTAAAAGGTCCGATCACCGACTTCTTGAAGCCCCGGGTTTCCACGCTGATCGTGTAACTCCCGATTCGCAGGAAGGGAAACGTGTACAGTCCTTCCGCGTTGGTGTTTGTGGTGTTTCGAACATTAGTCTCAGTGTTCGTGGCTGTCACTGTTCCGTTGGGAACGACGGCGCCGGTTTGGTCGGTCGCGCTCCCGGTGATGGAAGCAGTAATGGTCTGGGCGGACATAAGTCCGGCCAAAGCGAGGACGATGCAACAAAGCACTGGTATTCTGCGTGCCATATACTCAACTCCTTGAACTCGTTGGATCTGGCGGCTGTGGCAACATTTCGACGGTGCAGTCGTCTGAGCAGAACAGACGAACGTGGACACGATTCGCTCAAAATCCGGAAAACTGAGGCGCATTGACTGACCTCCCTGAAGTTATCTGATTATAAAGCGCTTTGATCCGAGAGTCCATGACGTACCGAACTTCGGCAAACAACAGCGGCGTCCGACTGCTACCATCTCCAGTCAAGGTGGCAACCAACATGGACCTTCAACAAAGACTGGGAGCCTGCCTTATCCCGGATGGCTGCTTCTTTCGGGTGTGGGCACCAAATGCCACTTCCGTGGCGGTCCTGATTCAGGACGGACCGTACTGGGAAATGGAAGCCATCGTTTCCAGCTACGCCCTCGTCAGAAAAGGCGATTACTGGAGCGGCATTGTCCCTGACGTTCGCTCCTCGCAGTTGTACCGCTACCTGCTGGTACACCCCACCGCGGGCATGCTCGAGCGTCTCGACCCAGCCGCGCGGGACGTCCTCAGCTCCGAACTGACCCGTCATGACCCCAGCAGCCGCAATGGCTCGATAGTCCCTGACTCCGAACCGTTCTCCTGGGCGCCTTTCGACACCCCGCGTTTCGAGAACTTTCTCATCTACCAGTTCCACATCGGCAGCTTCCCTGGGCGCAATGACAGTACCGAGAAGGAATGGGGCGATTTCTCCGACATCGTAAGCAAACTCGGCTACATCCGCGAGATGGGCTTCAACTGCATCCAGCCCCTGCCCACGCACGAGTTCGCACGGGATCGCTCCTGGGGCTACAACCCCGCTTCTCACTTTGCGCCCGAGTCCTCCTACGGCTCGCCCGAGAACTTGCGCCATCTCGTCGACATGGCCCACCGTCACGGACTGGCGGTCATCTTCGACGTCGTCTACAACCACGCCGGTCCCGATGACAGCGTGCTCTGGGAGTTCGATGGGCAGACCGGCGACGGAGGCGTCTACTACGAAGGCGGCAGGATGACCAGCTGGGGCCGTGGTCCCGCGTGGTGGAAGCAGGAGGTGCGCGACTACTTTTACCAGAACGTGCGCATGTTCTTCGAGGATTACAACGCCGACGGTCTCCGTTTCGATGCCACCACGCAGATCGAAGGGCTGCACCTGAAACTTGTTGTCGACCAGATCCGCCAGGAATTCCCCAACAAGTACCTGATCGCCGAGCACCTCCCCGATCATCCCTGGATCACCACCGATGGCCGCTTCTGTGCTACCTGGCACGCTCAGACGCATCACGAATGCCAGCGGGCCCTCGCCGGACAGGATCCGCTGAGCAAAGTGAAGGGTATCCTCGGCTGGGATGGGTACCAGCACTCGTGGAACCTGGTGAAGTACACGCTCGGCTCGCACGATGACATCGGGGACCAGGAGAATGGCAACGCCGAGCACGGACTCACCAGCTGGGACTCTCGCCATCGATACTTTGTGGATCAGCTGGGGGGCAGGGAGGACTGGACCGCGCGCGCCAGGTGCCGGCTCGCCTGGGCGCTGAATGTCGCGATGCCCGGAACGCCGATGCTCTTCATGGGAACGGAGTGCCACATGGCCTCGCCGCACGTGGCATGGGGCTACTGGCACGACGGGACGGATCGCAACGGCGACCATCGCTTCAACTGGACCGTCGCTGGAGACCCCACTGGAATGGAGATGCGCCGGCTGGTGGCCGCCTGCAACTCGGTGCGCTGGGATAATCCGGCGCTCCGGTCGGATTCGCTCGCGATTTCCCACGAAGATCCAGCGAACCAGGTGCTCGCGTTCGTGCGGCAGCTATACGGCAACACCGTCCTGACCGTGGTCAACCTGAGCGACACGAACTTCACCGGGCACAGCTACGGCGTGCGAAGCGGCAGCGACGCCGGGCAATGGACTCAGATTCTGTGTACGCAGGACGCGGCATTCGGCGGATGGGACGGGGCGGGGAACGCCTTCCACGATCCTTGGACCCAGTCTGATGGGAAGGTCTATATCAATCTCCCGAAGTGGAGCGTGGTGATCCTTCGCCGCATGTAGACGCTCCGTCCGCCACTCGAGCCCTTCTATACTGGAAGAAGCCCTCACCACCCTATGGCTTCCCTGATCGACGCAATCAATATCAAGAAACGAACGGTTTTCGAGCTCGACAACATACCGTTCTCCTGCATGGACGTGGAAGTCAGCACGCCCACAGCGCGCGGCGGCCAGACCCTGGTGCGCCTGAAGGTGCGCAATCTGCTCACGAACGCCGTGTTCGAAAAGACCTTCAAAGCTGGCGAAAAATTCAGGGAACCCGACCTGCAGAAGGTGCCCGCATCGTTCCTTTACAGCGATGGCGAAGGGTTCCACTTTCTGGATCAGGACAGCTTTGAAACCCTCACCCTGTCCGATCAGGTCACTGGCACCGCCACCGACTTCCTCACCGAAGGCGTCATCGTGCAGATGCTGAAGTTCAACGGTAATCCCATCGGGCTGGAACTGCCCCCGGTGGTCGAGCTCGCCGTCGCCACCACGGAACCCGGAATTCGCGGCGATTCGTCCAGCGGCAGTGTCACCAAAACCGCCACCCTCGAAACCGGCCTCGAGATCCGCGTCCCCCTGTTCATTAAGGAAGGCGAAAAGGTACGAGTCTCGACCGAAACGCGCGAGTTCTCCGGCCGCGCCTAATTCGCGGCGCTGACGCGCCAAACTATGTCGCCAGTGTCATCGGCGCCGAGCAGTGCCCCGGCTTTGTCCACCGCTACACCCACCGGTCGCCCATTGGTTCTGCCCGTAGCCGGATCGGCGAGTTCAGCGCAATAGCGTTGGGCAGGTCCTCGCGCGTGGTCCACCATCTCAACGATGGAAATGACTGTCGGGCCAGCATGTCGAACGCATTCACCACGCCTTGCACGGTGGCGGGGTTCAGGGGTTACCCGCGCAGTTCCAGGCCTCGCATGCTTCCGGTCGAGGTCGCGAATTTGTCTTCTTCGATCCCCAGGCGGTGCAGCACCGAAACAAACAGGTTCGGCAGAGGGTAGTTGCGCTCGCGGTCGAACAGCAGATGCTGCCCGTGCCGGAATCCGCCGCCCGCAAACAGAACCGGAAGGTTCGTCGTGACGTGCGTGTTCGCATTGCCCATGTTGCTGCCGTACAGGATCATGGTGCGGTCCAGCAGAGACTCGCCGTCCTCCTGCCGTGTTTTCAGGTCGGAGAAGAGCTGCGCCAGTTGCTTCATGTGGGCACGGTCGATCCGCTCCAGGTCGCGCAGCTTGGTCGGATTCTTCCCGTGATGTGACAGGTTGTGATAGCCGTCGGAGGTCCCCTCGCCATCCACCGTGATCGCAGGGGAATTCACACTGTCCAGCATCAGTGCGACAAAGCGCGTCGAATCCGTTTCAAATGCCATCCGCGCCATGTCGTACATCAGCCGGACCTTGTCCATATAGGCCTTCGGATCGGCGGGATCGACAGGTGCGGCTTCCTTCACTGCGGGCCTTGGCTTCAACTCCCATTCCGATGCGCTCAGCAGCCGGTGCTCCAGATCCCGAACGCCCGTCAGATACTGATCCAGCCGCGCGCGGTCGCGGGGTCCGATATTGCTTTCGAGGCTCCTGGTCTGGTCGGCAACGGTATCCATGATGCTCTGACCAAGTTTCAGCTTGCGCATCTGAGCGTCGCGTTGCTCCGGGGTTCCCGCTATGAAGAGCCGCTCGTAGATTTTCGAGGCCTTCTGTTCCGAAGGGATCAGCACGCCGCCGCGGGTCCACGAAAGACTGCGCGAGCTCTGCTGTGAGTTCACGCCCAGCGTCAGTGACGGAAAACGAGTCTGATTGCCCAGCCGCTCTGCCGCGAACTGGTCCAGCGAGATGGTATTTCGGAAGCCGCCGCTGCTGGGGTGCGGAGCCGCCGTGAGAAAGCAGTTGTCCGCCGGATGCCCACCGTCCACGTCCGGATGCCACACGCCATTCAGTACGGTGAAATCGTTGCGGTGTTCAGCAAGATGCTGGAGGTAGGGCGACATCTGGTAGCCAGCGCCCACCGATTCCGGGTTGGGAAAGAATTGCTCCGGCAGCAGTCCGAGGTTATTGCAGATGCCAAAAAAACGCCGCGGCACAGGCTTCGATTCCGCACGCGCCAGCGCAGGCGTCATCGCGTCCAGCAGGGGCAGAGCCAGCGCCACCCCGGCTCCGCGAAGGAAATGGCGGCGGGGCAAAGCGCGTTTCGTGTTCACGGTCGGCATCGTTTTCTCAACTCCTCGGCGGGGTGATCTCTGCAATTCTACCCGGACTACTTCATCAGAAACAAATCACTTTCAACAATTGCTTCGATTATTGAGCCTACACCGAATTGATTGTTTCGTGTGCGGTCCAAAATCGCTTCCACCTGCGGGCGGTCTCCGAAGCGAACCGGAGCGCCCGTCGCATACGTCACCAGCTGCGACGCCAGGTTGCGCGCGATTTGCCGCTCATCGGCGAGCAGCAGCTTCCTGAAATCCTGCAAGCCCGAGAACTTCCGGCCGTCCGGCAGCGTGCCGGAGGCGTCGACGGACGGACCGTAGCCGAACTCGAAAAAGTGCCCGCCCTTGCCGATTCCGGGCGCTTTGGGGCCATCTCCCTGCACTCGGTACTTGTCCCGGAAACCGCCGGCCACATCGAAGCTTTCCAGCGCAAATCCCGGCGGGTCGATCCGCGAATGGCAGGAGTTGCAGACCACCTGGTCGCGGTGCTTCGCCAGCTGTTCCCGAATCGTGGTTGTACCCCGGGTATCGGGCTCCACAGCGGGTACTCCGGGCGGTGGAGGCGGCACCGGCCGTCCAAGAATGCGCTCGTTAATCCAGACGCCGCGCAATACAGGCGACGTCGTGGTCCCGTTCGCCGTTACCTTCAGGACGCTGGCCTGGCCAAGCAGCCCGCCCCGGACGGATTCCGCCTGCAAAGGAACACGCCGGATCGCGGCTCCGTCCACGCCCTCAATCCCGTACTGCGCGGCCAGTCGCTCATTGATCATCGCGAAGTCGGAAGCAACCACGTGGCGCGCGGGCAGGTTCTTCCGGACCAGTTCCGTGAAGAACGCCCGGGTCTCGTCCCCGGCCGATTCCACAAGAAAATCGTCCAGGTAGTAGTCGCCGTACAGCGTGCCATCCGGGGAGTTGATGTTGAGCTTGCGCAAATCCAGCCAGTAGTCGAGGAACGCGCTGACAAACTGCTGCGACTTCGGGTCGTCGAGCAGCCTCCGGGCCTGTGCTCGCAAAACCTCCGGACTCCGCAGCTGACCACTGACGGCCAGTTTACGAAGCCGCGGATCCGGTTCGGTGTTCCACAGAAAATAGGAAAGCCTGGACGCAATGGCATAGCTGTCGAGCCGACCAGGCGTCTCCGGCAAAGTCACAAATCCTGGCGAACACAAGATCCCCGAGTATGCCGACAGCATCGCCTCAGTAAACGAAAATCCTTCCGCCATGGCCTTTTTCGCGAGCCCTGTGAAGCGTGCCACATCGCCTGGCGGCACGGGATGCCGGTACGCTCTTGCCATAAACGCGGTCAACAGGCGGCGGCTGTCCACTGCCGGGTCCGTGGCCTGAAATTCCGTGACGCCGGCCGGGTTCACCTTGTAAGGCAGGTCGGCGAACAGGAGCCGCTGTCCCTTCGTCGGCCACTCGTCCACAAGCGGACCCTCCACCTCCAGCCACTGGTAGACGATGCCGGGCTGACCCTCCGGCGTCGCGTGTGGGTTCCGCCAGTCCCCCGGCGGTCTGGAGCGGAAGAAACGCGTGGCATCGGGTCGAATGGACTCGCCCTTCAGCAGTTCCACCTCGAGTTCGGCGACCGACGGCTCGGGATGCACGTCGAAGCTCCCCAGCCGACGCGTTTGGCGCGGGGGAGTCTCGGAATACAACGTTACGGGTTCATCCCTGTGCCCTTTTGAGATATTCTCCGGATCGGGCTTCCACCATTTCGGGCCCTTCAGCGCACCCATCCACATCGTGTGCGCTTTCAGCCGGACCTTATAACGACCCGCCATCGGTGCCGTGAACTGGTTGAACCTCGGTTCCACGGGTTCATAGGCGCTGCAAACCAGCCCGACGCCCTCCTGCTCCCGCACTTCCGGATTCGCGGCGCCGACCGTCTTTCTTCCTGTCTTCTTAAGTGCCTCGATATCGGCAGCCTGCCCCACTACCGCAAACGCATTGCGCTCATTGAACGGGGGCGCGATCTTGTTCACGAAGCTACCCTGGTCCCGCGCATAGTAGCGATTCGTCGCCGCCGTGGGCCGCTGCGCGCTCCTCGGCAATACCTCGCGCAGCGCATAATCGGCGGCTGCCAGATACTGACTCATCTGCACGTGGGACACATCCAGCGCATCACCGACCTTGTTGAAGCGATGCGCCTCGCCGTCTTCCGGCAGCATTTCCTTCACCTGCAGCCACGGCGCTCCCAGCAAATCGCGCAGCGTATTCTCGTATTCATACCGGTTCATGCGCCGCAAAGTGGATCGACCCTGCGTGGCATAGCGAGCCTTGTCTGCCGCGACCAGCGCCGTCGAGAGCGAAGCCAGAAAGCCTTCCCGGAGCGCCTTCCCCACGGAGACCGTCTTTGGAGGCGGCATCTCGCCGTCCCGAACCCGGTCATGGATCTTCACCCACCGGGCAAAGTTCTCAGCGTTGGTGGTGCTGAACCTGAGGCTGGTGAGATCGAGATTCCCCTGCTTCACTTTCGCGTTGTGGCATCCCGCGCAGTTCCCCGCAATGAAGGTACCGACGGGCACCGGCGCCTGCGCCAACGCGGCTGCGGCGGTCAGGAGAAACAAAGCGATTCGAATCACAGGAGCGGACATGGCAGGGTGCGGATCCTTATCTTAGACTACGTACCGCGGACGTATTTGCTCTATATTACTTCTTCAAGGTCGATTCCCAGTCACCCCATGGGCTCTTTACGTGCCCGACCTGTGCGTTGAACTCCCGGTAATGCGTGGCCTTTGCCCGCTCTACATAACTGACGCCGGGCAGGAACTCGTCCCCGGCTTTCTTCAGCATCGCGTCGAGCTTGCGGTCCATACGGCTTCGCAGCTCGGGATTCAGCGCCACCAGATTCTTCATCTGGTACGGATCGGTCTGGTTGTCATAGAGCAGCCACGGACCGTGAATCGAGCGCACGTAGGTGTAGCGCGGAGTCCGTACACCGCGATACTCGGCGAAACCCTGACGGCGTACGACGGAGAACGACGCGGGCAGATTCAGCAGTGCCGAGGGCTCGGCCGCATCTTTCACCTTGCCCGCCACCAAAGGCGCGTAGTTGGTCCCCTGCGCCGATTCCGGCACCGGCAGTCCGGCCAGACCCAGCAGCGTCGGCATAATGTCCGGCGCATCGATTGGCGTGATGGATTCTCGCCGCTTTCGCCCCAGCAGTCTCGGATAGCGGATGAGGAACGGCACCCGCAGCGACTCGTCCCACGGCTGCTGCTTATGGTGCAGGCCCTGGCTTTCCAGCATGTCGCCGTGGTCGCTGGTGAAGATGAAGACCGTGTCGTCCTCCTGGCCTGCTGCACGCACCGCGTCGCGCAACTGCCCCACGCAGTCGTCGATGGCCGCCATGTGGGAGTAGTAGCCCTTCAGGTTCTTCTGGGCCTCGGCCACGTGGTCCGCCGGGACGTTGGGACGCAGTTTCAGCGCGCGATCCCTGTACAGCGCCTGGTATTTCTCGGGCGCCGTGCCGTACGGATCGTGCGGCGGCCCCAGTGAGACCATCAACAGATACGGATTGGTGGTGTTCGCGCGTTTGCGGACAAACTCGCACGCGTCCTTCGTCTGCGCGATGGCGTCATAGCCTTCCCAGTAGCGCTCCGTGGTGTCATTGCCGTCGTAGTAGAGGGAACGGTTGTAGGCGTGCGTGCATTCGCACGTCTTCCAGTACTCGAAGCCAAAGCGCGAGGCCTCGGGAATGTACGTGAGGCGGCGTTCCGCCTTGCCCTCCGGGCTGCCATAAATGTGCCACTTGCCGATGTAAGCGGTCTCGTAGCCGCCCTTTTTGAAGCTCTCGCCAAGGGTCGGGCCATTCGGGCGCAGTTCCACATCGTTGATCACTACGCCGTTTTTGATCGCATACTGCCCTGTCATCAGCGACGCCCGGAATGGACTGCAGACAGGGAACCCAGACACGGCGTTGACGAAATCGAACGACTCTTTCGCAAGTGCATCGATCACCGGCGTGCGCGCGTTCGGATCGCCCCGATAGCCGAAAGCCTGGGCTCGCCACTGATCGGCGAAAATGAACACGATGTTGGGTCGCCGGACGGGTTTGGCAAGAGCAGCGTAGAGAAAAGTGCGGCGGGTCATCTTTAGCCGCCGATCATATCACCCGAATCATGTGGACCAATCCGTGGCCGAACTCCCCTGTGATCGCGATAAAAGATAAAATAGGAGCAGTGGAGAAAATCGTTCGCATCTTCCGGAGCTTCGAAGAAGCCGACGCCGCCGACGACCATGCCCGCCAGGACATGTCTCCCGAGCAGCGAGTCGAAGTATTCCTCGCAATCCAGCAGAGGGGTTTCCGCAATGCCGCTGACGAAAGACTCGCGCCAGTTTGTCGAGTGCTTAAACTCGAACAACGTTGAGTTCCTCGTCGTGGGTGCGCTTGCGGTCTCCTGGCATGGGTTTCCCAGATATTCCGCGGATATCGATTTCTTCGTCAGGCCCAGCCCGGAAAACGCCGGGCGTATCGTCGCCGCGCTGCAGCAGTTCGGCTTCGGTAGGCTCGGCATCGGTACAAACGATCTCAGCTCAGAGCACCGCGAGATACAGTTCGGCGTGGAGCCTAACCGGATCGATCTGATGACATCGATTTCAGGTGTTTCGTTCGAGGACGCCTGGCAATCTCGGGTATCCAGCACGCTCGACGGTATCGAGGTGAATTTCATTGGCAGGGACGCCCTCATCCGTAACAAGAAGGCGTCAGCGCGGCCGAAAGACCTGATCGACATCCACGAACTCAGCAGGATCGTCCCGCGATAGCTTTTTGGCCTACCGCTCCGGTTGAGCCACCACCCAGATGTAATTCACAGTGAATTAGCCGGCGATGTTCGCAAGGCCATTGCTGCGCGCCGCGCAGAAGGCGGAGGATCTCGACGGCTTCTTTTCCCACAAAAGGGATACCCGTGATTATGATTTCCCGTGTTCCCGGTTTGCGGCTTGACCGTCCCTGGTGGGGCATGTCCTTGAGGGAGTCGGCGGCGTCATAGATCGCAATGGCAGTACGGCGGGCTTGCGCCGCTCCAAAGCGTTCTTCGGTGTAAGTCGCAAATGCGCGTCAGATCGTCCGCCGCTGGCCTGGTCCAACGAATGGACATTTATGCCGGATACCGGCAACCGATCATTTTGCGAACGTCGTCATGTTCAACAAACTCGCCCCGGTCCGCAGCGGCCAGACCCTTATCGACTTCGCGCGAAAACCACTCGTCATAGTCCAGGAGCCGTTCTACCGCTTCCCGCACGAGCGCTTCGGCTGCGCGGCCTTGCGCGGCAGCCATGCGCGAAAGCCTGTCCTGCTGGTCGGGGGAGAATGGCACTTCCATGGTCTTATCTCCTGCTTCTCTGAAAGCCTAAACCAATTTCAAGCTAAGGGAAACGGGCGCGGACTGTAACGATGATTCTATGGTTCATTCCCAGCTACTCGGGTGTACCTCGCCCGGACGCCCTGGGAAACGCAGAACGGGCCTGACGCGGCATGTGCTGCATCAGGCCCAGTGAATACAAAATAAGGATCGCTTGAAGCCTGGCCTAACTGGCCTCAACCGCATCCGCAACAACGCTGATCTCAGGTGAAGCAACATCAGACTCAGTCGAAGTAGCAGCTACAGACTTAGCGGCAGCCTTCCTGGGCTTCGTCACCCGGGGAGCCTTGGTACTTGCAGCCTTCACCTTCACCGCCGGCGGGTTCAGCCGAGCCGCCGTGATCTGGTTGGTACGGATCATGTATCCACCCACGAACCGCATGCGAATCTCGTCAGTCGCAGCCTCCCGCACACGCCGCTTGTCATCTTCGGGAGCAGACGAGTGAAGGAACTTCTGAATATCAGACGCGGTGATCGTGGCAACAATTCGCTCGAAATTTGGAGTACGGGCCATTACCTATAGTACAATTTTACGCCTCGCTTCGGG
>JAWXCM010000012.1:0-105085 GCA_034408745.1 Bryobacteraceae bacterium | reverse complement strand
TTCCTCACGCACCACGTGCGGAAGCACTTCGTAGTCGACCTTGATGGCCTTCACCGCGTCGCGTGCGATGGATTCCTTCTCGGCAGCGACTACCGCGACTTCGGTACCCGCCCACTGCAGTTCCGTGCCCGGGCCTGAGATCACGCGGACCGCCGTGACGCCCTTCATGTTCTCGGCGGCGCTGATGTCGACGCTCTTCACCCTCGCGTGGGCATGCGGGCTGGTCAGAAACACGGCATGCAGAAGGTTTGGAGGGTTGAGATCGGACGGATACTTCGCCTTGCCACTCGCTTTCGGAATGCCGTCGGCGCGCTTGATGCCTTTGCCGATGACCTTCCGGTCTTTCATTTCCGGCCAGCTATAGTTAGGCACGGGCGCCTCCCTTCAGTTGCTTCGAAGCTTCCACAACCGCCTTGCGAATACCCATGTAAGTGCCGCAACGGCAGAGATTTCCGCCCAGATGTTCTTTCACCTGCTGCTCTGTCGGGCTGGGCGTGCGGTCCAGCATCGCCTTCGACGCCATGACGAAGCCCGGGGTGCAGTACCCGCACTGCTGAGCGTCGTTGTTGACGAACGCGTCGATCAGAGGGTGTCGCGTGTTGCCTGTCGAGAGCCCTTCGAGCGTCTCGATCTTCCTGCCCTGCGCCTCGATCGCAAGCACGGTGCAGGCATAAACAGCCTTGCCTTCCATGATCACAGTGCAGGCGCCGCAAGTCCCGCGGTCGCAGACGCGCTTGGCAGCCGTCAAATCGAGGTTGTTACGAAGGACGTCGAGCAGCGTGTTCCGCGCTTCGACCGTTGTCTTGTAAGGCTTGCCGTTGATGGTCAGGGTGATCGGCGTCTCGCCCGTAATCACGCCTTTAGCCGTCTGGGCCTGAGCTTCTTCCTGTGTCAGGATGCCAGTGCCTAATGCGCCACCGGTAGCACCCACGCCCTGCAGGAAGCCGCGCCGGGAGAAAGCAGATTTCTTCCGCAGCTTATCGGAGTCGTTCATGGAACTCACTACGCATACCCTTCCTTTCGGTATTCAGACAAACACTATAGCAAGAAGATGCGCGTTTATCTCGTTCCGTCAAGGGGTGCTTTCTGCCGATTGAAAAACTAGCAACAGTTAGGGAACGCTGTGACGGGCTGTAGCTTCGTTACAATGTGGGATGCACCGTTTGTTTCTCAGGATGAATGAATGATTCGGATTTTGCTCGCGGAAGATAACCCGGCCGACGTGTACCTCATCGAAGAGGCTCTGCGCGAGCATGGTGTGGAGTTCGAGATGACGGTCGCGCCTGACGGAGAGGCCGCCATGGACCTTGTGGCCAGCCAGACCGTGCTTCCCGATATCGTCCTGCTTGACCTGAACATGCCGAAACGCAGCGGTGGCGAAGTTCTTGAATCGATTCGCCGGAGCGCAGGCAAGGAGCTGCCTGTCATCGTCCTTACGTCGTCCGATTCCCCGGCGGACCGGGATGAAGCACTTCGGCTTGGAGCCACTTGCTACATCCGCAAGCCCACCGGGCTCGACGAATTTCTGCAGATCGGCGCCACCATCAAGGGCCTGGTTGGCGGCTGAGCTCATAAATGGGATGTCTCCCCGGCCGAACGCCTCGTAAAGGCTCCGGACCAGGTCGACGGGACTGGGAGTGGCACTTGCTGTCATGAGATTAGATCTCCTTTCCAGCAGTCACTACGAATGCCCTGGCGCGTTGGATTTCAGCGCAACTAAAAATTTATCTTAAGCGCGAGTTGGAGCTGCCGGTTCGACGTGGTGCCGTCGGGACGCGCCACAGTGTCGGTGGACAGGCCAAACGTTCCCGGGTTCGCAAGGGACTGGCCAGGCTGACCGAACTGGGGCCGGTTGAACACGTTGTACGCTTCCACCCGCAACTGCGTGCGGAACCGCTCGCCGAACGTCATCTCTTTCACCAGCGACAGATCCGTGTTGAGCTGCCCCGGACCGTAAAACACATTCCGCCCGAGTGTCGGGATGCGCGTCAACCCCAGCGGAGCGTTCCGGAATGCCGACATCAAGGGGCCAGTCTGATTGCGCGGGGTCCCGGCGGGGATCAACGGCGTGCCCACCAGATCTACTCGAGACGCCACACTGGTGTGCTGGTTGTCGACCTCGCCGAAGATGTCGAACGGCAGTCCAGTCTGGAACGTGGAGAAACCGCTCAGCTGCCAGTTTCCCAGCACCCATGCACCCGGCCCGCGCGTCAGGTGCTTCTGCCCTTTACCGAACGGCAAATCGAGCGAATATGTCAGGACAAGCCGCTGCCGGACGTCGAAGCCGGAATTGCCCCGCTCCTGATGCAGGTCGAGCGAATTGCGGGGAAAGGACCGGTTGCCCGCGGTCGCCTCGAGCGGATCGGAGGCATCGTCGATGGAATGCGCCCAGGTGTACGCGGCGTCGATCTCAAAACGATCGCCGAAGCGCTGCGATGCCCGTGCCTGCAGGGAGTGATACGTGGAGTTGCCGATCGTTTTAATCAGTGACGGAAATATCGCTGTGTTGTACGATACCGGCGGATTGTGGAACGTCAGCCCGTCGAACTGTAGTTCCTCCGGATCGGTTCCCGTGGCCAGGAGTCGACGAATGATGGCGGGCTGCGGCGGATTGCCGTCCACTACCCGAAACAGCCGGTTAGCCTTGGATCCGACATATGCCAGATCCAGGCTGAGTCCGTGAGTCAGCTCGTGCTGCACGCCCATGTTCCAGTTTTGGCTGATCGGGTTCCGCACGTCCCGCGCGAACAGCGTTGGGAACAGGTACGAGTCTTCGGGAACCTTCAGCGACGGAGTCTGGACTGGCGGCAGACCGATGGCCGGCAATGTGGTGCCCGCACGGATGGTGCGCGTGAAATCCTGCTGGAATGGAGGATTGCCCCTCACATTTCCAAACAGATTGCCGAATACCCGGTCATGGAAAATGCCGTAGCCGCCGCGCACGGATGTTTTGCCTTTGCGGAATGGATCCCAGCTGAAACCAAACCGTGGCTCAATGTTGTTGCGGTCCGGGTCGTACAGCCGAGCTCCGGTCGCGCGTCCCACAATCGTGAATTGTATGGGGCCAGCGCCCGCGGCGTCGTTAAACAGGTTCGACAGTCCATTATTAACTTCGTACGGCACACCGAAAAGCTGGTAGCGCGCACCCAGTGTCATGGTGAAATTCGGTCGAATTTTCCAGGAATCCTGAAAAAATACCGCGAATTCTTTTTGCCGGAGGCGGCGATTGTCATTCGCCGTGCGCACGCCCTTCGCGTCGAAATACTGTGACTGCGCCTGCGAGCCGACCAGGCCCAGCAGCGAAGCGCTCATGTTCTGGAGCAGCGTGCTCCCGCAGTTAGCTCCGGTGTTGGGCCTGCATGTCTGCGCCGGGTTAATGTGGACCACTGCCCGGTTCAGCGTGGTGTAGTAGTCGAAATCCAGCTGCTGCCGCGAACCGAAACCGTTGTAGCCGTTCTCAAAGACAAATCGATACTCCCCTCCCACCTTCATGCTGTGGGACCCGCGCACGAATGACAGCGAGTCGGCAAAGCTCCAGGTGCCTGCTCGGCGTGTCTGGCCGAGGCTGGAGCCGAGGCTCCCGCAGCCGATTCCCGGAATGCCGCCGATCAGGTAATCCGTCGCCGCGCCGAACGCATCGGTCTGCCGCAGAGAATCCAGCGCGCCTGTGCCGGAGCAGTAGAACGGCACATCGGAGCGGTTCACACCGGCGCGGAACTGATTCACCACGGAAGGGGTCAGGGCCGAGGTGAAGTTCGCCGCGATCCCGTGTCCCTGCGACTCCGCGCCAATGGTTGCGAAGCCGGGAAAGAGTTCGTCGAACGAGCCGTTGGGATCGCGAGCTCCGTTGTAGCTGTAGCGCAGATTCAGGCTGTGTCTGTCGTTGAACCGGTGGTCGACCCGGAAAGCCAGGTTTGCCGAATCGGTGCGCGAGGTGCTCGGGAACCGATAAATGCCACGAATATCGTCGACCTTTTCGCCGTTGGGATTGGGCAGCAGCGCGAACACTTTCTGCATGGTTGGGTCCAGCGGCACGCGCTGCGCGTTGCTGGCCGAGGTCGGCGTCCGCAGATCAACCGTCGACCCGCGCCACGTAAACAGCCCGGACTTAAACTCCGCCGTCGGCAGTGTCGACTGCTGGGTCAGCGTCGTCCGGAAACGCTGCCATTCATTATTGAAGAAGAAGAACGTTCGGTCCTTAATGACAGGTCCGCCAATCGAACCGCCGAACATGTTGCGCACGAACGGGTGCTGAGTCTCGCCTTTCGGGTTAAACCAGTCCCGGGCGGCCATTGCGTTGTAGCGGCCGAACCAGTAGGCGTTGCCCTTCAGGGTGTTGGTGCCGCCTTTTGTTACCACCTCAATGATTGCGCCGGTGTTCCGGCCATATTCGGCCAGGAAATTATTTGTAATTACGCGGAATTCTTCGGTGGAATCGGGATTCAGGTTCGTCGCGCCACCGGGAATGCCGGGCACCGAGGCGTCGTTATTGTCCACGCCGTCCAGCAGGAAGTTGTTGTTCCGCTCCCGCGACCCGTTCACGGAGAATCCGCCCAGCGCGCTGTTGGACTGAATCGTGCCGGGGGACAACAGCACCAGATCGTACGGGTTGCGGGTTACCAGCGGCAGTTGCTGAATCTTCTTCGACGTGATGATATTGCTGATCTGCGCATTTTCCAGCTCGATTATGGGAGCCGCCGCGGCGCTCACCTCCACCACCTCTGACACCGCGCCCGGCGACAATGTCGCGTTGAGCTGCAGCGACTGCGCCACGGTGAGAGTGACGGCTTCGAACTTTGCCGTCGAGAAGCCCTTTGCTTCCACGGTCAGGGTGTAGCTGCCTGGCGGAACCGCGGGCATTGACCATGTGCCCGTTCCCGTGGATTCGGTGGAGCGGCTGAACGCAGTGGCCGCGTTCTTAACGGTCACTTTAGCCCCGGGGACGACGGCGCCGGAAGAGTCGGAGACTGTTCCAGCAATGGACCCGGTCTGCGCAACCATGGCAAATTCGAACAGAATCGCCATAAACGTCAGCAACAACACCCGCTTCATAGTGGTTCTATTGTGACACCAGTGGTCGCACACGCAGATCGCGGAACGCGACGCTGGCATTTTCCATGTGGATCTGCAGTCCGATTCTTCCCGGCTTCAAATCCGGGCCGGTTAGTCCGTCGAACTCCGCCACCGTCACCCCGTCGAGCCGCACCGCGCATCGTGCACCCTCCACGCGAATCTGCATTAAAAACCAACGCTCTTCGTAATCGGCCGAACTATTCGACCGCTTTTTTCCGTAAATACTCCCGGTCGGAAAAACGGCATCGGGAGGCGAGTAGATTTGAACCTCGAACCCGCGGTGCTGTTTCAGATCGGGCGACCCACGCAGGAAGACGCCGGCATTGACGCGATTCGAACTGCGTACCAGCGCGGTGAATTCGAAGTCGGTGAGCACGGGTGGCGCATACAGGATCCCGTGGCCGTTTGCGCCGACGATGGCGCTCTCCCGCACCGACCATGAGCCTTCATTCCGAAGCTCCCAGCCCTGCAACGACGCACCGTCGAGCAATGAGATGTATTTGTGAATCGAGGGCAGTTCCTCAATTTCCACGCCGCGCACCGAGTACGCATAGCCGAGGTCCGGGAAGCCGATAAACCCACGCCGCAGCCTGTGGCGCAACTCAGCGTCGCTGTCGAGCTGAACATCCTGCACCACAGTCTCATCAATGCGAACCCGCAGATGATTGCCGTCAAGCGTGATGCCAACGCTGTGCCACTTCTCAAAGTCGACCGGCATTCGCACCGCGGGCTTTCGAACGCCATGGATCGCACCAGTCACCCACGGCGTGTGGTCGTTATGGAAATCGTGAGCAAGCGTAATCGCCAGGCCCGCCTGCATGGGACGGCCGAGCCGTGGAGCGCGCAGAATCACCGCGGCCTCGGCCCATTGCGCCAGTTTGTAGTCGAATTTCAGACGAAAGTTTTCGTACTCGGCGGAGGTGTGCAGCCAGTTCGGGACATTGCCTGCGCCGGTGGTCGAGATGACGCCGCCGCGCAGGGAGAACGTGGCTCGAGGGCCTTCGTGCACCCAGGCGCCACAAACGGTGGTTGCGGTGAGGATCGAAAAAATAAGGGCTCGCGGCATGGCCGTAAACCCCATCCTATTGCATCGGAATCAGAGCGTTACTTTTTCGTGCTCCACGCCTTCTTCGCCATACGCCTTGCCCGTGACCACAGCCTTGACGAACCCAAAGAGCTGCACCAGTTTCGCTGAGGGAGCATCCCAGTACTCGGCCCGGTCGACATCGACGCAGAGCAGCCCCAGGTGCGGATCTTCAAGCCCTTTCGGAAACCAGGCTTTATGGATTGGATTCCAGAGCTCTTTTAACTTCGCCTTGTCGCGCGAGACCGACGCTTTGCCGCTCACCGAGACATATATCTGCTTGTCCGGCTGCGAGTAGGCGACGTTGACATGCTCCTCGCGTTGCACCTCGTCCACCTTGCTGGAGTCGAGCGCTGTAAAGAACCAGAGCTGCCCGTCGAAGTCCGTACCCTGAGTTGCCATAGGCCGGCTGCGAAGTTGGCCGTCTGGCTCAACCGTCGTCAGCATGGCGACCTTCACTTCATGAATCAGTTCGCCGAGTTTGCGAACGCTGTCTTCGTGTGTCTGAGCCACTGTTACCTCTTTCCCGTTGTTGCGGATTAGAGCAGTGCAGCCTGTTGATCCAACGCCGTAGAGGCAGCATGAATCACTGCCGCGATCCGAATCGCCGCGGCTACCTGCTCCTCTGTAAGACTCTTTTCACGCACAACCCTTTCGTGCGATGCGACACAAGCCGGACAGTTATTTATGGCGGAAACCGCGGTGCACCACAACTCGAAGTCGGCCTGATCCGTGCCGTGCGTGCGCAGGCCCTGCATACGCAACCGCGCCGGAATGTTTCCGTACCGGTCCCCTTCCACCAGGTGCAGGAAGCGGTAGTACACATTGTTCATTGCCATCAAAGCCGCCGCGGTACGTGCGGCGTCGATGACCGCGTCCGGCACGTAGTTCACGGCCTCGGCTTCAATCGCGCGAATCGTTGCCGCATTGCGCGAAGCGACGGCGGATGCAACCGCGGTCCCCCAGAGCTGAGCGGGCGTCAGCTCCGTTTGCTTCAGGACGTTGCCCATGTTGATACGAATGTCGCGGGCGTAGTGGGGAATGGAGTCGAGATAACTGTCAAATGACATGGAATTGTATACCTTGCCGACACACAAAGGGCGTGTGAGATTCGGCTCATACGCCCTGGAGCTTACAAAGCCAGTCAGACCTTGATGGTCTCCTGGCCTTTCTGCCAGTTGCAGGGGCAAAGCTCATCGGTCTGCAATGCGTCGAGCACACGAACCACATCGTCCACATTACGGCCGACTGACAGGTCAGTGACAGATACATAGCGGATCACGTCTTCCGGGTCTACAACAAACGTGGCGCGCTGGCAGACACCGGCACTGGGGTCGAGGATGCCGAGTTCTTCACTCAGTTCGCGCTTGATGTCGGCGAGCATCGGGAAGGGCAGATCCTTCAGGTCAGCGTGATTGTTGCGCCACGCCAGGTGGACAAATTCAGAGTCCGTGCTGCCGCCCAGAACCTGCGCATCGCGATCCTGGAACTCACGGTTCAACTTGCCGAACGCCGCGATTTCCGTGGGGCAAACGAAGGTGAAATCCTTCGGCCAGAAGAAATATACTTTCCACTTACCAGGGTAACTGGTGCTGGTGATCTCGGCAAATTCCTTGCCTTTTTCCAGACTGACGGTTGCGGTGACGCTGAATTCAGGGAACTTCTGTCCAACTCCAAGCATGCTCTTGTCTCCTTGAGATGTTTCGAAAAAGTGTGCCGCGCAGAGGACGGCGCGGACTCGCCGGACGGCGGTCCCGTTTGCGCGCTTACCGCGCGCACTTACTGCAAAGTCCGTGTACTTCTACTGAATATCGATGAATCCGGAAGCCTTCCGGTGCGCCCTTTTTCAGGCGAATTGGTTCCAGTTCGGTTTCATCCAGATCCACAATCGCACGGCACACGGTGCAGACCATGTGATGGTGCGGATCCATATTGGTTTCGAGGCGGGCCGACCCGTGGTGAAGGGACACTTCGGATATCAGACCATGCTCGATAAAAGTACGTACGTTTTTGTATATCGTCGCCAGTGAGATCGAGGGGATCAGTTTCCTGACATGGTCGTAGACTTCTTCCGGGTTGGGATGCCCGTCCAGCGTTCGAAGTGTCTCCCAGATCACCTGACGTTGATGCGTTACCCCGATCCCGTGAGCGGCGCACAGATCGCGGAAAGCTTCACCTGACATACTATAGTCTATCATCGGATAGTAATTCTTAAACGTCAAGTATTCCAAAAGATTTCCTCAGCTTGTCCCTGAGCGGTCCGAGAAGGTGATTATGAAGTCTGCCAACAAGCACTGGAATGCACTACCAAAGCCCGTCGTCCTGGCCGTACTCGGCGGGACTGAGGGAAAGAGACACATCGCTGCCACCCTGGTTGAGGCTGGTGGCCAAAAGATCAGATTGCAGCTGGAATCGGCGTTGCCGCGCGACACCGCCATTAAGATCGAAGTGGACGGCGGCCTCGTACTGGGTGCCGTCTCCTGGTGCGAGCCGGCCGGATCCTCATTTCTCGCAACCGTTGAGGTAGATCAGGTAATTCCCGACGCCGCGGGACTGGCCCGGCTGGTCAGCGCCGTTCTGGGCCAGAGGCCTCCCGCTTCGAATCCGTACAGTCCACAGGATCAGCCGGGAACCGAGCAAACCACCCCGCAGACAGTGCTGCGTCCGTCCCCACGCTAAACTGGGGATTATGCACAGGCTCGCGCTGCTGTTGGCAGCATGTCTCGTGGTTGGCCCAGCTTTCGCGCAGACGGCGTCGGGGACGAAACCGAAATCGGCACTCGACAAAGCGGTCGTCGAGGACTACATTCGGCACCTGTTTGTATGGGGTCCTCAGATCAGCGTAAAAGTCGCCGACCCGAAGCCTTCTGAGCTGCCTGGCTTCCAGGAGATTCGCATTCTGGCCACAGCGGGTCAGGCGAGTCAGGAACTGGTTTTCTACGCCTCGGCCGATGGCAAGCGGATGATCCAGGGCACCATCTACGACGTCTCGAAGAGCCCGTTCGAAGCGGATCTGAATAAGATCAAAACCGACCTGCAGCCGAGCTTCGGCGAAGCCGGTGCGCCGGTGGTCATCGTGATGTACAGCGATTTCCAGTGCTCGTACTGCCGGGAAGAAGGGCGCCTGATCCGCAAAGAGATCCCCGCCGCCTTCCCAAAAGACGTGCGGGTATATTTCAAGGACTTTCCGCTGGACGCGATTCACCCGTGGGCTAAGACTGCCGCAATCGCCGGCCGCTGTGTTTTTCGGCAGAAGCCTGCTGCGTTCTGGGACTTTCACGACTGGATTTTCGAAAAGCAGGGCGAGGTCACTCCGGAGAACCTGAAAGAAAAGGTGATGGAGTTCGGCAAAACCAAATCACTGGAACCCGTTCAGTTGAACGCGTGTATCGATAACAAGGCGACTCTGGCCGAGGTGGACCGTTCCGGTCTTGAAGGTCGGGCCCTTGGAATCAACTCGACTCCCACGATGTATGTGAACGGGCGAAAGCTGGTTGGCCAGGCGCCCTGGCCGCAGCTGAAGGCAGTCATCGAGCACGAAATCGAGTACGCCAAAACGCATGGCGGCGGCGAGAAGTGCTGTGAAATCAAACTCCCGAGCCCGCTGAATCAGTAATACAGAACGTGCGTCAGCCGCGACTTTACCATCGACGCACAGGCATGGCCGCGCTGGCCGTGCTGCTGTCTGTCGGACTGTTGTCCGGCCGGGCTAAGATTCGTGTCGATGGTGGCAAGCTTCTCGACGACATCCGCTATCTCACATCCGCCCCGCTGGGTGGGAGAAACAGCGGCTCCGCGGGCCTGCAGAAGGCAGCGGACTACGTCGCTTCGGTGTTCGCCCAGGCTGGAGTAAAACCGGTTCCCGGCAAGACCTATTACCAGCAATTTCCCGTCACAGTGGGCGCTCTTATCGGTCCAGGCACCCACATGTCCTGGGCTGGCAGTGCGGGCACGAAAGCGCTCGATCTGCACAACGACTACGAACCCTACGCGTTCTCCGCTGCCAATCTGGTCCGCGCCGGCGTCGTGTTTGTGGGCTACGGGATTACGGCTTGTGAGTATGGATACGACGACTATGCCGGGCTCGACGTCCGAGGCAAGGCCGTCATCATGCTGCGTCACGAACCCCAGGAGTACGAGGTGTCGAGCGTGTTCGAAGGCCGTGTTTACACCGAGCATTCGCAGCTTCTGCGCAAGATGCTCACCGCAAAAACGCATGGGGCGGCCGCAGTCCTGCTGGTCAACGACACCGCGACACACTCCGGCCCTGACAATCTGGAAAAGCTGAGCTTCCTTCCCTCCCCCGGAGCAGCGGGAATTCCGTTTGCGGGGATCCGTTCCGGAATCGTCGAGACCTGGATCGCATCAGCGGGCCACGACTTCGCTGCAATCCAGAGCGACATCGACAAGAACCTGCAGCCCATATCGTTTGAGATCCCCGGCATTGCGATCGAGCTGCGGACCAACGTCGTTTCTGAGCAGCGGAATGTCGCCAACGTGGTTGGTTACGTGCCAGGAACTACATCCGAGTACCTTGTTGTGGGCGCTCATTACGACCACCTCGGTAACGGCGAGCAGTTTTCCCTGTCAGCCGATCACAATGGCGCGATGCACCCCGGAGCAGACGACAATGCGTCGGGTACCGCCGCGGTTCTCGCAATTGCGCGCTGGTTTGGAGCGCAGCCACCGATGCGGCGAGGCGTTGTATTAGTCGCTTTCGCGGGCGAAGAAGTCGGCCTGTTGGGCTCGACATGGTTCACCCACTCGCCTCCCTTGCCGCTGGGTTCCGCCACGGCGATGCTGAATATGGATATGATCGGCAGGATGCGCGAGAAATCTCTCACAGTTGGCGGTGTCGAGAGCGGGTCGGGGTTGCGCTCCGTAGTGGAGTCCGTGGCCAAGGCCTATCCCTTCGAGTTACAGACGGGAAGCCAGGCCGTTTATGGGTCCAGCGATCACACCGCATTCCTCGCCCACGGCATACCGTCACTCTTCTTTTTCACGGGCTTACACGCCGACTACCACCGCCCCAGCGATACTGCTGACAAGATCGAGAAACGCAATACAGCACTGATTGCCGATATGGTGGCGGAAATTACCGCCTCTCTGGCCGAAGCACCCACGCGTCCGGTGTTCCGCCGGCAGTCTTCCGGCGCCGGTGTCTGTCCGGAACAAATTATTCCTCATACTGCAACGGCCTTGCGCCGATAAGGGAATTGATGTCAGAGTTCACCACAGTTGAACGAACCCGGAAGCTGCCGCCCCTGATTCTTCATCCCTTTTCCGACTCGTCCAGTCCGAGCCGGCTGATGCAGGGATCACGGGCCAGCCTCATGATGCAAGGTCTGTTGCCGAACGAGCACCTTTCGTTCGAGCAACTGGAAGAGTTACTGGTCGACGGAAAAGTGTGCGAGATCCGGATGCTCTACTATGTGGGCAAGGATCTGGTGCGCTGGCTTGAGCAGTGTTCAGAAATGCTGAGCCGCGATCACGATGAACTGGGTCCGCTGGACACCCGAACCATCGCCGCGTTCCTTGTCGAAGACACACCAGATCCGGTCCGTGACAAGCTCCGCGCGTGGGGCGTTCAGGACTACAAAGCGATCTTTAGCCGTGCAATCGGCTTAAACTCCGTGTTCGGTGACGCTCCCACGCGCGAGCGACTCTCCGACGAGTTTATTCGCAACTATCATTACTACGCCGACCAGTTATACGCGGCCTGGCAGAATGCGCAGAGCTTTTCGAGGATCCGTCCCGACAGCTTTGAGTTTGAACTCTACGCCTCGGCCGAGTATTCACGAATCCTCGAGCGCCAGTGGTCTGAAGACTAAAGCGGGGCTTAGCGCTGGACGCGCTTAGCGCTGGACGCGGCCTGAACCGCCGCCCCTGATCAGCCCCATCACCTCTTCGTAGGAGAAGCGATTGAAATCGCCCGGGATCGAGTGCTTCAGGCAGGAAGCCGCAACCGCGTACTCGATCTGGTCCTGTGAGCTGTCTATCGTCATCATGGCGTAGATCAGGCCTCCGGCAAACGCGTCGCCGCCGCCCACGCGGTCGACGATATGCGTGATCTCGTATTTGCGGCTGACCACAAACCCGACCCGGTCATTCATGCAGGCAGCCCAGCCGTTGTGAGACGCGCTCCTCGATTCGCGCAGGGAAACCGCGATGCTCTTCAGGTTGGGATACGTTTCCAGCACGGTCTCGGTCAGCTTCCGATACGCATCGCGGTCCAGTTCGCCCGAGTGCACGTCGGACTCGCAACGAATGCCGAGTGCCATCTGGCAGTCTTCTTCGTTGGCAATGCAAACGTCGGTGTACTGCATCAACTCGGGCATCACCTCGTGCGATTTCTTGCCCCACTTCCACAGATTCTTGCGGAAATTGAGATCGCAGGAGACGGTCAGGCCCATATCTCGAGCTGTTTTCGCGGCTTCGATTGCCAGTTGAGCAGCACCCTCGCTGATGGCCGGAGTGATCCCGGTGACGTGAAACCAGCCAGCTCCCTGCATCGCTTTCTTAAAGTCGATATCACCAGGTTTGGCCAGAGCGATGGAACTACCCTCGCGGTCGTAGACCACGCGCGACGGCCGCTGATTGGCACCGGTTTCGAGGAAGTAGATGCCGAACCGCCCCGGTCCGCGAACGATCTCCGACGTATCGACACCGAATCGCCGCAGCTCAGAAATGCAGCCGTCCGAGATCGGGTTATTCGGCGGCAGCACGGTAATGTACCGTGCCGGCAATCCGTAGGTCGACACCGCGACCGCTACATTTGCCTCACCACCTCCGAACGTTGCAACGAAGTTGGGAGACTGAAGAAAGCGCTCGAAGCCCGGCGGCGCGAGTCGCAGCATGATTTCACCGAAGGTGACAACGGTCCTGGACATGAACCCACGATTTTATCAGGGGACAGTACAATATGCCCGTGAGCAAACCGATCAAGATCGCGCGGCGGTATTTTGTGCGCGGAAGAGTGCAGGGAGTTGGGTTCCGCTACTTCGTGCAGCACTCCGGAGACATGCTCGGAATTGACGGCTATGCGCGCAATCTGGACGATGGGCGCGTCGAAGTCTACGCCCGCGGCACGGCGGCGCAGCTCAACGAACTCAGCGGCCTGCTGTGGAAAGGGCCACGCATGTCGAATGTCCGTGGAGTGGAGGAAGAGGAGTCGGCACCCGAATCCATCCGCGGCTTTCACATCGAACGATAAGCCGTCTGATTCACAGTTATGACTTAGGTCATAGGTCGACTGAACCTCTACGTGATAGGTTGTTTAGGCATGACAGCCAAGTCGGGCTCCGTCGCCCCGGTTCTCCTCGCCGCGATACTCGGAGTTTTGGCCGGACTCGGCCTGTTCACCTTCGGATATGCGCGTGGCTCCTCTTACCTCACCAACGATCCCAAAGCCTGCGCGAACTGCCACGTTATGGAGGAGCAGTTCCAAAGCTGGACCAAATCGAGTCATGGCAAGGTGGCCGTTTGTAACGACTGCCACACTCCACCGGGACTCATCGGCAAGTATTCCACGAAAGCGCTGAACGGCTTCTTCCACTCGCTGGCATTCACCACACAGCAGTTTCCGGATCAAATTCAAATCACCGGGCGCAATCACCGCGTTGCGGAGAAATCTTGTTTGAAGTGCCATGAACAGGTCGTCGACCAGATACGGGGAACGCGGCCGCACGGGCATGACGTTTCCTGTATTCAGTGTCATTCGCGCGTTGGGCACATGTAAATCGGAGAGAAAATGGCAGAACAAAAGCAAAAGAATACGCGTCTTGCGTTGACCGTGATTGTCACCGCGCTGGTGACGGCCGGCGTCGCTGGGCTGCTTGTGAATATTTTCGAACGAAAACAGGAAGCGCGAAACGCGTTCTACCGGGTTGTCGAGATCGACGACAATACGGACGACCCCGCCGTATGGGGAAAAAACTTCCCCATGCAGTACGACGCCTATAAGCGCACGGTCGACCAGACCCGTACACGTTATGGTGGGTCGGAGGCCCTGCGTCACGCCCCGACCAAAGCCGACCCGCGCGACGTTGTCTCACAGAGCAAGCTGGAAGGGGACCCGCGACTTGTCGCGATGTGGGCTGGCTACGCATTTTCCACCGATTTTCGTGAAGAGCGCGGGCATGCGTACATGCTCGACGACCAGCGTTATACGCGCCGTGTCTCGGAATTCCCGCAGCCTGGAACGTGCCTGAACTGCCACGCCTCGGTCTACACCACCTACAAGAAGCTCGGCAACGGCGACATCACTAAGGGCTTCGAAGCGCTGAATCACATGAAGTACTCTGAAGCCACGCAGATGGTGAAGCACCCCGTATCCTGCATCGACTGCCACGATCCAAAAACGATGCAGCTTCGCATCACACGGCCGGCTTTCCTCGAAGGCATACGCGCCTTCAAAGCATCCCAGGGTGTCCAGAACTTCGACCCGAATACGATGGCCAGTGCGCAGGAAATGCGCTCCTATGTATGCGGACAATGCCACGTGGAATATTACTTCAAAGGCCCGGAAAAGCGCCTGACTTTCCCATGGGAAGGAGGCCTGAAAGTCGACGACGCGCTGGCTTACTACGACAAGGTCGGCCACAAAGACTTCGTTCACAAAGACACCGGAACGCCGGCGTTGAAGGCGCAGCACCCCGAGTTCGAGATGTACAACCAGGGCGTCCACGCCCGTTCCGGCGTCGCGTGTGCCGACTGCCACATGCCCTACAAGCGCGAGGGTGGTCTTAAGATCAGCGACCACTGGGTACGAAGCCCAATGCTCAACGTCAACCGAGCCTGTCAGGGATGCCACCACTTCCCGGAAGAAGAAATGAAGGCACGCGTCGAGCAGATTCAGGGTCGCTTCACCCACGCCCGCGATACGACGATGGATGCGGTGATCGAGCTAATCAGGGACATCCAGGCCAGTCAGGCCACCGCGTCGCCGGCCGACCTCACAGCCGCCCGGGACTTTCATCGCAAAGCGCAGTTCTTCCTCGATTATGTGGAGGCTGAGAACTCGAACGGCTTCCACGCGCCTGGGGAGGCTCTGCGCATCCTTAACGACGCCACCGACTTCGCCCGAAAGGGCCAGCTCGCGTTGCGCGGCTACAAGACCCCGGCGCCTCTTCGAGCGGCAGCCGCTCCTCCGGCGGCAAAGAAGTAGCTACCGCCGGGAGAGCTGTCGATACACCACTCCGGCGATCAGGCCTGCAGCAAGGTACATGCCTGCCGTCATCACCTGGGTCGCCGGCGTCCGATTCACCTCGGCATCGCCGACGTTCAGCGCCGGCGACAACAGAAGGGCCCCGATCCCGGCGGCGAGCCCGCCCACAGCGCCTGTCGCGACGGCATTCCGTGGACCAGCCAGACCGGACAGGCTGAAATACAGCGTGTTCGCGACCAGGTCGCCCGCAAGCGCTGTGCGGCGCAAATGCTGTGGCGGCTCCTGTCCCGCGGCCCTCGCGATTTTCGCGACGGACCTCATCCCAATTATGTCCACACGGGGAGCATGAGGCATCGAATTGCGCGTGCATTCATGCATTAAGTTCAGCGAAACGGCGCCAGCGACGCCACTCAGAATTGCGGCTACAGTGCTCATAGCGCTGGTTGGATGCACCACGGAGCCGGATCATCTCCTGCCGGCTCCGAAAGTGTGATCTAACAGAGAGGATGCAATCCAGTCGCAGAGCATTCCTCCAGACCGCCGCAGGCGCTGCCAGCCTCATTCCGCTGCACGCCCAGGAGCAGGCCGCCCGGCAGACACGCGGGCTCCCGGCCCTCACCATCAAAGACGCGAAAGTCATTCGAACCGCCGCAGGTGGGCGTTATCGATGGGTGTTCCTCAAGATCGTCACCAGCGAACCGGGGCTCTACGGAATCGGTTCAGCGAACAACGCCTACCAGACCGACGCGGTGATTACGGCGCTGGAAAAGAGTCTGATCCCGTGGCTGATCGGCAAGGATCCGAACCGCATTGAGGACCTCTGGAACAGCGCCCAGTATCGGACCTACTGGCGGAACGGGCCGGTCAACAATGTGGTGCTGTCCGCGATGGACATGGCGCTTTGGGACATCAAGGGCAAACGCGCGAACATGCCGGTGTACGACCTGCTGGGCGGCAAGACGCGCGACGCGGTGGCCTGCTACGACCACAAGGGCGGCAACACGAAAGAGGCTGCAGCCGAGGCGGTGCAGCAATCGCTGGAGACTGGCTACCGCCACGTTCGGGTGCAGTTCGGTCCGGGCGGCTACGGGGGCGGCGGTTTCTATGCGAAGGGCGAAGGCAACAGGCCCGAGAACGGCTACCAGGGCCCGGCGTTCGACGAGGACATGTACGTCCAGACCATTCCTGCACTGTTCGAGTACGTCCGCTCCAAAGTTGGCTTCGGGCCTAAGCTCCTGCACGACGTCCACTCGCACCTGAGCGGAATCAACGCCGTTGAATTCTCGCGCCGCATGCAGCCGTACCAGATGTTCTTTGTCGAAGACGTGCTCGCGCCGGAGCAAATCGACTGGTACAGGCAGATTCGACAGGTCTGCTCCACACCACAGGCCGTGGGCGAGGTCTTCTCGCACCCGTTCGAGACCCTGCCGCTGGTCCGCGACCACCTGATTGACTTCACGCGGTGCCGCATCGCAGCCATGGGTGGTCTCACGCCAATGCGCAAGATTGTGAACCTGTGCGAGCTGAACGGAGTGCGAACCGCGTTCCAGGAGGGCGGCGAAAACGACCCGGTCAACCAGATGGCCGCCTACCACCTGGACATCTCGACACCCGCCTTCGGCATTCAGGAGGAAAACCACTTTCCGGAACGCGTCCGGGAGATCCTCCCGGGGATGGGGGAGATTCGCAAAGGTTACCTGTACGGCTCCGACAAGCCCGGGCTCGGCCTGGACATCAACGAGACGCTGGCCGCGAAGTTCCCCATTGCGGAATCGCCGCGAGGGAACCCATACGGCACGGACAGGGCGCTCGACGGCAGCGTCGTCCGTCCCTGAAAAATGAAAAGGGGCCGAGCCTCCGGAGAGGCCAGCCCCTTCTTCAACAAAACGAACCCAATCGGGATTAGGCCCTGGTCGGCTTCGGCGAAACCTTCCAGGTCTTCTCGTCGAAGTACAGCACCCGCCCCTCGCGGTAGCTCTGAACAGCCATGCTGATCAGCACCTGTGCGCGAGCGCCGGTCTCCACATCCAGACGGGGCTTCTGGCGCGACCGGATGCACTGAAGGAAATTCTTCACGTGCGTCTGCATCGTGTCGTTCTCCTCCACCGCAATCTTGATGTCCTTGTCGCCCCACCTGGCCTTGTAAGCATCGCTGATCACGCGAGTCTCGGGCTTCACCGTGATGAACGGTGAATAGCCTTCGAACCGGCCGTGCTCAACCATAATGATGGAGCCCTCGTGCCCGCGAATCAGGCCCGGGATATGCTGCGAATTCGCCATCGACGCGCTGAGCACAAGTTGATGACCCTTGCTGTACGTGCCCATCAGAGAGAACGTATCGGGCACTTCCCGATCCGGCAACTGCGGATCTTCCGGCCGGTTCTTAAACACAAAGACGCCGCCATCCGCCATAACCTTATACGGAAACTGCGGCTCGCCCCAGACGATGTTCATCGGCGCGACGACGTGATAGAACAGATCCGTCGCGATGCCGCCCGAGTAATCCCAGTACTTGCGGAAACGGAAGTAGCGGTCGGCATCCCAGGTGCGCTTCTGTGACGGTCCGAGCCACATCTTCCAGTCGATGTAGTTCTCGCCTTTGCCGTCCGGACCCGCCTGCGCGTCGATGTCCCAGTTCCATTCACCGTTCTTCGAGTTCCGGTGATACGACCCCTGACTCATCAACACCTGGCCGATCATGCCGTCCTGAATCGCCTTGCGAGCCTTCGACCACTGGTCGCCCGAGGTGGTCTGCGAGCCAACCTGCAGCACGCGCTTCGTTTCGCGAACCGTATCGGTGAGCTTTTTCGCTTCGTCGATGGTGTGGCACATCGGCTTCTCGAGGTAAACGTCCTTACCCCGGTCCATCGCTTCCAAAGCGATCGTCGCGTGCCAATGGTCCGGCGTCGCCACAACCACCGCGTCGATATCGTCGCGGTTTAGTACCTCGCGGTAGTCCAGGTAACCCTGGGCCTTGTAAGCAGCGGCAGCCTTCGCCTTCCGCTTTTCCCAGACGTCGCAAACAGCGACGATCTGTGCGTTTTCGCTCTCACCGGCCTTGGCAAACTCGCGAGCCACGTAAAAGCCGCGGCCCCCAACGCCGATGATGCCGATGTTGATCTTGTCGTTAGCGCCAATTACGCGACCCTGCTTCGTTGGGTGCGCACCGAACGCTTTGCCGGCCAGTCCGAGGGCGGCTCCGACCGTCGTGGTCGCTTTCAGAAACTCTCTGCGGTTTGCCGAGCTGTCCATAGATGACATCGCTCTACTCCTGTTGCTTTTTGTGCGGACGTGCAGCACCACAAGCCGGCACCGCATTGCAATCCTGTCTGGGGATCCGTCAACCACAGTTTACCCCAAATGCTGCCAGCCGGGCCTTCCGGGTTAGTTCCCGCCTGAGTTCATCGCTTCACGCGACGGAGTCCACTTCGGCTTCGGCTCGGAAAGCGGCTTGCGGGGCATCATCTCTTTCAGGTTCGCTGCGTGATAAATCACTGATGCCATCACCGCCGACGCCTGCATCAGATCGGGCCCCTGGACGTGGTCCAGCGTGTCGATGTTGGAGTGATGCGTGCGCGTCGAGTACTCCAGTGGATCCTGTATGAACTGGAAGCCCGGGATGCCCACCGCGTCGAACGACAGGTGGTCCGTGCCGCCCGTGCTGCGAATCGATATCGTGCTCACGCCCAGATCGCGAAACGGAGCCAGCCATTTTTCAAAGTACGGCCGCGCCGAGTCGTTCTCCTGCAGATATACGCCGCGAATTTTTCCGCTGCCGTTGTCGAGATTGAAATACGCACTAACCCTGGCCTGATTCGCAGTCACTTTCATTGTTTTCGGATCGCCGTAGTGCTCTTTCACGTAGGCCTTCGACCCGAGCAGACCCTGCTCTTCCCCGCTCCAGAGCACGATGCGGACCGTGCGGTCGAGCTTCAAATTCAGAGCCTTCAGGATTCGAACCGCTTCCAGTGCCACCGAGCTCCCGGCGCCGTTGTCGGTGGCACCCGTTCCGCCGATCCACGAATCGAGGTGCGCACCGACAATAATCAGCTCATCTTTCTTCGACCCGCCGGGAATTTCCGCCACCACATTATTTGGCTCGACATCCTTGTCTGAGATCTCGGCCGCGATTTCAAACTCCAGTTTTACCGGTACCTTCTTCTCAATGAGCCGTGTGATTCGGTTGTACTGCTCGGCCGTAATCGCGACGGTCGGCAGAGGCGAAGGCCATTTGGCTTCGTACCAGCCAGCCGCTTCGGAAAACACGGTGCCGCCGTCACCACGCGGGTCCGCGTTGAACAGCCCGAGCACGCCTTCCTGCCTCAGGAACTCCTGGTATTCCCGGCGCAGTACTTTGCGCTTGTCGTTGTACGCATCCATGAAGCCGTCGGGCGCGTCACGCATGAAGGCGCCCCGAGCCTCGCGTTCTTCGGGCACGGAGAGCCGCGAATAATCGAACGTCTGTGCCACTGTCGGGTCCTGGGCGGCAGCCTGTGCCACAAGTTCCACCTCGGTGTAGCGATTCGCCAATGGCTTCAACGACAGCATGGACGCCCGCGGCGCCGTGGTCAGCACAATCTTGTCCTTTAGCTTGCCGGCGTACTGCTTCTTCATGCGGTCCAGGTCCGCCTGAAACCGAGCCAGATCGTTGTCACGGGCCGGCAGCAGAATCGGCTCACCCGACACCACCCCATTCGTCGTGCCGGACCACGCCAGCGGGAATCCGATCAGCGGCGAGTATTGCGGCGCCGTCATGTGGGCGCTGAAGCGCTTCAGGCTCCAGGAGCGCCCGAACGGTCCCCATTTCTCCATATGGACGTTGGTCAGCCCCCAGTCACGGAGCCTGGACGCGGCCCATTCCGCAGCGGCCGCGTACTGGGGCGAAGCCGTCAGACGAGGACCGTGCTGGTCAGTGAGAGCCGCCATATGCTCCATCACCTTGCCCTTCTTGAGAGCCTCGTTCTTGATCCGGTAGATGACAGCCAGGTCGGCGGATTCCTGCGCCGAAAGGCAGAAGGCGAACGAAACGCAAAATAAGGCACGTAGTCGAAGCATCGGGTTGTTTGAGATTGTAACCCGCCTCGGCGTGGTGCTGCCTACGGCAGAGTTATTTCCGCGACAGCGCCCGCCCAGTTTACAGTGATCGGCCGGATCACCGACTGTCCCGCCACCCGGACTTCCACCTCATGCTCGCCCTTGAAGGCACGAACTTTCCAGGTGCCAGCATCGCCGGTTGTGCCAGCGGCGTTGGTCCACCACTCGCCGTAGACAAGGTCGTAAAACGCTTTCCCGTTCGGCTTAATCGACCAGTCCCGGCGGAACATTGCAGCACGAGGCCGCCAGTGTCTGCCTTCCCAGAATCCCCACATCATGAAGCCCGACACGTTCGGATGACTGAACAGAGCCGTCATGAAATCGCGCGTGTAGCCGGCCTGCGCTTCCTCATCGTCTGTGTCGATGTCGAACTCCGTGATCTGAATGTCCTTGCCAAACACCGCGAAGCGGTCGAGGATCTGCCACACCTTCACCGGCGCCGTCAGTTGCGCCCCAAAGTGCCCCTGCATCCCGATTCCGCCCACCGGCGCACCCGCCTCGATCAGCGACCGAATGATGTTGAAATAGCCGTCCTGATGTGGGCGATTCAGCCCGCCCCCGGAAAGAATACTGTAGTCGTTGATATACAGAACCGCATCGGGGTCGTGATTGCGGGCGCGACGAAACCACTCCACCATCTCCGCATTCCCGAGCACCTTCTGCACATCGGTATTAGTGAACGCTTCGTTGATGACGTCCCACTCCGTCAACCAGCCACGAACCGACGCGGCCTCGTCATCGATGTGGCGGTTGATGCGATCGCGAAGTGCGTCCGGGTTCCCTGCCAGCCGCTCGACATCCGAGGGCATGTATCGCCAGCTCGGCCAGACCAGGTTATGACCGCGGACCATCCCGATCCCGTTCTGCCGCAGCCAGCTCAGCGCCCCGATCGCCCGATTCCGGTTCTGCTCCCAACCGGGCCATTTCAGATCATTTTCCAACACGGCTTTGTTGAACCAGGTGCGTATGGTCTCGCGGTACTTGTCGCCATCCGCGTTTTGCGCATTGAGCCCGTCCGCGGCAACGGCGCTGCCGAACCCGAACTCGTGCTTTTTCTGCCGCACCCGGATCTCGGCCCCGGATACCGGCCTGCCGTCGCGGTCGCGGACCCGCACTTCCACGTCGGCCTTTCGCAGCACGTCGATGGCGGCAGCCGCCTCGGCGCGCCAGGGCGCATCGGGTTCCGAGCCGGGCCAGGTGATCTTCGTGCGCGGCAATTCGGCCAGCGTTTTTAAATTCCGGTAATTTATCAGCGATATTCCACCGATTTCCACCGTTTGCGGAAACATTCCCAGGAATATCGTGAAGCCATGCTGACCAGGTCCCAGCGTGGTCTCAATGCGGCCGGGCGCCAGGAACTGTTTCCACTCCGGGCCGCCGGTCATTGTCAGGCTGGCGACCTTGGCGAAATCTCCTGAGCTCCGCTGCAGATACGCGGTCGCAGTCGCTTCCCCCGTTTCGTTGGCGGAGCTGGATCCTCGAATGAAGCCGGACAACAGCACGATGTCGCCGACCTTCACGTCGCCGGTGGTATTCGCCATCAACTGCACATCCCACGCCTGTGTCAGGGGTCCCCTGACCTCCACCCGCACCGCACGGGAGAACGGCATACCCTCCACCGCAACCATCTCCATGCGCGCAAGTTGCCCGCCAGTCAGACGCATAGCCGCGGCAGAATCGGCGGGGAGCATCGATTCGCCACCCGCTGGAATGGATGCCCAGTCCTGCGCGAACGCGGCGGTCGCGCAGACTAGCAACAAAGCTGTGGGTTTCACTGCTCTAATCTTATGACGGACTAATTCCCCGCCAGGCTCCGGGCCACATCGGCCGAAATTTCGGGCCGCAACCGGATCTTAAAACGAACCCGCCGGTTCTTCGGACTGTTAACGACGGTCGGGTCCGCCGGCTCTTCTTCACCACGCCCCGTTGCCGACAGCGTCTGTAGCAGGCAGTCACGAAACTCCGGCGCGTCACCGAGCAGGCTGATGCTGTTGCTAACCACAGCCATCGAGCGCTGCTGTGACAGCGTAAGGTTCTTCTCCTTACTCTGCTCAAACGTACTTCCCTGCCAGCGGGTGGCGTCGGAATGCCCTTCCACCACCACGGTATCGATGTTGGGGCGGATCCCTGGCGCGCAAAGCACTTTGGCCCAGGGACGAATGTGATCCCCAAGATAACGGACGCCTTCCGGTTTCAAAGTGGCATCCTGCAGATCGAAGCTCAGCAGTTGCTCCGGCACCGTAATCACGATGGTGTTGGGGTCGCGGGGATCGCGGCCCACCTGAGGGCGCGTCTCTGAACTCATGGTGGCCTTAAGCTGCTTCTCCACGTCGCCCGCCACCGCGGCGCGCATTCCCGCCTGATTATTCAGGCGCGCCACCAGCAGCAGGATAAAGATGACCATCAGCGACGCCATCAAATCCACAAACGATGAGGAGAGCTGTTGCCCCTGATGTCCGCCACTGTCTTAATTCTATCGGGTCACGCCCGGCCGGTGCCCGCAAGTACGCCTGCGGCAACTGGACTGGTCAAGCTACGACGCAAATTCCACGCCCGAATCGCGGGGAGACCGGCATCCTCGCCCAGGATGCAGATTCCCGACGTCTCCAGCGCGAAGTTGCCGCCCGTCGCCGCCGGCAGGCCCAGCCACTGCGTCGTGAACACGCGCAGAAAGTGCCCGTGCGCAAAGATCGCGGCCGTGCCGCCGCCATTGCGAATACGATTTACGACGCGCTTCGCCCTGGAAGCGATGTCTTCCAGGCTTTCGCCACCGGGCACCGGACCCGTCCAGATGGTCCAGTCCGGAGACTTCTCGCGAATTTGATCCTGGGTGTAGCCGGTCCAGTCACCGTAATCCCATTCCTGGCAGTCAGGCTCAATGTCGGCGACGTCCAGATACCCCGCAAGCTGACAGGTTCGCCGCGCGCGTCGCAGCGGACTGCATAATACAACGTCGAAACTCCGGCCCGCCAGCAGTTCTCTGGCTTCCCGGGCTTCATCCTCTCCTTTTGCTGTGAGGGGCAGATCGGTCCTGCCGCTGTGCTGGCCGGAAATCGACCATTCGGTCTCCCCATGCCGGATCAGCCAGACGGTCGCAGGTGGAAGATTTCGGGTTTCGCTCACTACCCCGTAAGGTACCGCACCGCCGAAATCCACCGCCGGGGCAGAAACGGACTGTGTGACGGTTAGCACTAGACACCTTACTTCCAACTATCGGTGATTCGCCCTATGATCGAGTGGGGATGACCAGCTCAGCAAGCGGTTACGGTCGCTTGTCCTCAAAGCCATACTTTATGAAATTTTCGAAAAACTGTTCCACGAATCCCGCACTGGCCTTCGCGGCGCTGGCTGTCAGCATCACAGCACTACAGGCGACTCCAACCGTCGACCCGCTCTTCGCCGGCGCGTACAGCATCACCAGTCTGGGTGTACCAAACGTGCCCACCGATTTCGGCGGGTTGCTTGTTAACCCCGCGGATCCCAACTCCCTGATGCTGGTCGGCCAGGCAAACCGCGACGAAGCGGCGATCTACGACCTGCCACTCACTCGCGACGCGGGAGGACACGTGACGGGGTTCGCCGGCCCTGGCACGTTCCGCGCATCGGCGTACGGTCTGACAGGCGGCGCGGACGGCAGCCTGGTGCTCGGCCCAGGCGGCGTGCTGTTTTACAGCTCTTACCCCGACAACCACATTGGGCAGATCAAGCCGGGCAGCACTGCGCCGGATAAACTCATCAACCTGATTCCGCAGACTGGAGTGGCGTCGTCGCTCGGCGGGCTGCAGTTCGTGCCCGATGGTTTTCCCGGCGCGGGACGCCTGAAACTGGCGAATTACAGTGTAGGCCGGTGGTACGACGCCACAGTCTCGCCCGACGGCACCGGGACGTACAATGTGACCGTCACCCCCGGCGAGGGTCTCTTTCTCGGCGGCTCGTTTGAGGGCGTGTTCTACGTACCGATCGGCTCGCTGGTTTTCCCCTTCCCCAGCGTACTGATAGCCGACTATAAATATGAAGAGATCGCCATGTTCCAGGTAGACGCTAACGGCGACCCAATCCCGGAATCCCGCCGAACCTTCATCTCCGGTCTGCGAGGTGCGGAAGGAATTACCCAGGACCCAGTCACGGGCGACCTGCTTGTCTCCACATTCGGGTTCGGCCACAATTTGTACCGCATCGGCGGCTTCAACACGCCTCTCTCGGGAGATGATCCGGGGCAGGTTCCCGAACCCGCTACGTCCGCACTTCTCGTCTCAGCTCTCTCCCTTGGTTTTCTTGGCCGTCGCCTGCTTCGTCGCGCCTGATCTCAGCCGCCGCAGACACGGAAGCCACCGCTCAGGGGCTTCCGTGAACTGCTTCTAACAGTGTCGGGAATCGGCATCTCCACAATTGCCGGTCCGTCTGCAGAGCCAAACTGTCTCCTCCATAAACTCCTGCTTTTCTTTCATATCGGGAACTGGTTTCTTTACCTTTTTCATTCTTAAGAACTCACGGAAAGTAATAGACACTATAACGGAAGCAAAAGGTGAGAAAAACAGTTGATAACAGGTACCAGACTGGCGACACCAGGCGTCTGGACAACTCCCGATAATCTCTTGACAGAGACAGGGTACAAGGGCCAAGATCATACAGACATAGCTAAGGCGTACACCTTAGCGATTACAGAAAAAAGACAGAATGTAACTCACAGTGCGACAGCTATGCCTAAATTGAGCGATTCACTGGAATTTTCGTCCGCTGCAGCTGGTCTGGAGCTGCGCCATGACACGGCCGCCCTGCCGTGGTACGCACTTCGGGTCCGCTCCCGACATGAGCGTGTCGTTGAAGAGATGCTCCGGCGCAAGGGCTGGGAAGCGTTCGTGCCTGTCTATAAGGATCGGCGCCGCTGGGCCGATCGAATCAAAGTTGTCGAATTTCCTCTGTTCCCCGGATATGTGTTCTGCCGCCTGGAAGTGAACAACCGCCTGCCCGTCGTCAACACTCCGGGCGTGGTGGAGATTCTCGGAAACGGCAGGGAACTCCTCCCGGTGGAAAACGCGGAGATCCGCTCGCTGCAAACGCTCATGGCCTCCGGACTGAATTGCGAGCCATGGGAACGGCTGATGACTGGCGATGAAGTACAGATCGACGCAGGGCCTCTGAAGGGCCTCCACGGCTCCGTCGTAGACATTCGCAAGGGTCTGCGGCTTGTCCTCGCCGTCACGCTGCTCCATCGCTCTGTTCTCGTCGCGATCGAACCCGAATGGGTTACACCGCTGAATGTCGGAGCCCGTGCTCTGCTGGTCCCCCGTACCTCTTCCAATGCTGCCATCGCCGGCTGAACTTCTCCCGGGCACTGACGCCCACGCCCAAGGCACTGACACTCCGAAAGTAGAACGCGTGCTGCCGCCACACGATAAGTCACGGCTCCTGTCCATCCGGCTGGGTGGTGAGGAGTACGAGAAATTAAAAGAAGCCTGCATCACCGCGGGAGTCCGAAGCCTCTCGGAATACTCCCGCGCCGCCATCATGCAGAAGGTCAGCTCGAATCCGACCGAGTCCCGAAATCTCACCGACGATCTGACAACGCTGACCGCGAGGCTGACAGAGCTCGACGCGGCGTTACAGGATTTAAGCCGGCAAATTGGCCGACTGCTCGGTGGCCGGACTTACAGTGCCGGCAAATAAAATACTCCCGCTGGTCGTCAATTAATGGAACGCGGTCTCATTCCCGTAACTCAACCCCTGTATTTCGACCTGAAATCTCAGGGAGAACACGCTCCTGAAGAGGGTACCGCAGGACTTCTGGAAATCTGGGAGCTGCTGGTCTCGAACAAATGGATCATTATCGCCGTTACCCTGATCTGCGGACTCGCCGGACTTCTGTTCAGCCTGCCGCAGCAGTACGTATATCAGGCGCGCGAGCTGATCGAACTTCAGGAAATTAACCCGAAATTCCTTAACCTGCCACAGCTCGACCCGAACGCGCAGTCCGGCACCACCGAAGCCTACGTTCAGAACCAGGTACGAATTCTCCAAAGTCGCGTACTTCGGGCCGAAACAGCCAGGGTGGTACGAATCACCGCACCGAAGAAGGCGTCTTACCGCTCCGACCGTTTTTCAGAAATGCTGATCAGCCTCGGACTGAAGCCATTGTGGCCAGGCCCGACACGCGATTCGGCTGTCCAAATGGCCTCGACTTCTCTGAAAGTTCACGAGATTAACAACACCAGCATCGTCGAACTCGTGTGCGAATCCACTGACCCGGAAATAGCGGCCAGTTTCGCGGGAGCGCTCGTCCGTCAATACATGCAGCGGTCGTCTGACGATCGCTGGTCGTCCTTCCAGCAAACCAGTTCCTTCCTTGGCCGGCAGGTGAAGGAATTGCGGGAACAGTTGCAGAAATCCGAGTCCCAGATGCAGGATTATGCTCGCCAGTCGGGACTGCTGGTCACCTCCGGCCAGACTAACGTCGCCGAAGAGAAGCTGAAACAGATCCAGCAGGAACTGTCCTCTGCCTCCGGACAGCGTATGCTCACCGATTCCCGATACCAGATCGCAAAGGCCAGTCCGCCCGACACGATTCCCGACGTGCTCGCCGATTCCACGCTGCGCGGTTACCAGACGCGCCGTACGGATCTCAAGGGCCAGCTCGCCGAGCTCAGCATCGTCTTCAAGGACGACCATTACAAGATCCAGCAGCTGAAAGAGCAGGTCGCGGAAATCGACGCCGTTATCCGCGCCACCCGCAACGACATCCTGGAGCGCATGAAAAATGAAAACGACCAGTCACGGATGCGCGAACAGATGCTGCAGAAAGCCTATGCGCAGCAGACTGGGGTAGTCTCCGACCAGAGCTCCAAGCTGACTTACTACAACTTACTCAAGCGCGAAGCCGATACCAATCGCCAGCTCTACGATTCCATGCTGCAGCAGGTCAAGGAGGCCGGTGTCGCTTCTGCCCTTCGTACCGACCACGCCCGCATCATCGAACCCGCTCAGCCACCCAGCGACCCTTCGAAACCAGAGACGGCAAAGAACATCATCATCGGTTTGTCGTCGGGACTGTGTCTTGGTGTCGCGTTTGTAGCTCTCCGGCAACAGGCGGACCGTAAACTGCGCGATCCGGGCGACGGCCTGCGTAGCCTTCGTGTACCAGCGCTCGGCGTCATCCTCTCGGGCGGAGGTAAGGATTCGCCGCGTCTGCTGGCTGGCTCCGGCCTTGGCCTCGCCGATGCCGGTGAACTGGATTCGCCTACGCCAATCGAACTCACCACCTGGTCTGCCACGCCCTCGGCCGTAGCGGAGTCCTTCCGCGGGGTGCTGACCTCCCTGTTGTCGCTGGATCCGCACCGCAAGGTGTTCGTTTTTACGAGCCCCAACCCGCGGGAAGGTAAGACCACGGTAATCTCGAACCTCGCCGTGTCACTGGCTGAGATCGACAAGAAAGTTCTGCTGATCGATGCCGACTTGCGCAAGCCGCGCCTGCACGGCGTGTTCGGTATCTCTAACGCCTGGGGCCTGTCGGACGTGATCTCCGAAGGCAAAGCAATGGACTCATTGCCGGTCTCCACCTTTGCCAAAGAGACATCAATCCCCAACCTGCGCCTGCTGCCCAGCGGTCCCGGCACGGCGAGCATCGCCAAACTGCTCTACTCTTCCGCGCTTGACCGTCTCCTGATCAAGCTGCGCGAGGAGTACGACATCATCCTCATCGACACGCCGCCGATGTTGACCATCCCCGATGCGCGGGTAATAGCCCGCAAGTCCGATGGTGTCGTGCTGGTGCTCCGAGCGGGGCAGACCACCAAGGCCGTGGCACACGCCGCTGTGGAACGGCTGATGGACGACAACATTCAGATTGTCGGAACGGTCCTCAATGACTGGGATCCGAAGAACTCGCGGCGCAGTTACTACAACAGCTTCTATTACTACGAAACACAGGAACGGGAGTTCTGATGTCGACACCGGCCATGGCGGTGCCCTCCGCCAGCACTGCAACCCTGCGAATTCAGCCGTCGTCCGGCTGGGTGTCGCTGAAATTGCGCGAGCTCTATGAGTATCGCGAGCTGCTGTTCTTTTTTACCTGGCGCGACATCAAGGTCCGCTACAAGCAAACCGCGCTGGGAGCGTCCTGGGCGATCATCCAGCCCGTCTTCACGATGCTGGTGTTCAGCCTCTTCTTCGGCAAACTCGGGAAAATGCCGTCGGACGGCTTACCTTATCCGATCTTCACCTTTGCGGCGCTCGTGCCCTGGATGTTCTTCGCCCACGGGCTGACGCACGCCTCCAACAGCCTGGTGGAGAGCGCAAACCTGATTCGCAAGGTTTATTTCCCCCGCCTTGCGATTCCGGTCTCGACAATCATGGCCGGCGCCGTCGATTTCTTTCTCGCCTTCCTGGTGTTGCTCGTCATGATGGTGGGTTACAAAATAGTCCCGACCGCAAACATCGTGTGGCTTCCGGCATTCATCTTACTCGCCGTAACCACATCGCTGGGCGTGGGTCTCTGGATCTCAGCCCTCAACGTAAAGTTCCGCGACTTCCGGTACATCGTGCCGTTCCTGACCCAGTTCTGGATGTTTGCCACACCTGTAGCATATTCCAGCAACCTGCTTTCTGAGCCATGGAAAACGGTGTACGGCATCAATCCCATGGCCGGCGTGGTCACCGGCTTTCGCTGGGCGCTTCTCGGCACCGCGCCTCCAGGTCCGATCCTCGCGGCCAGTGCCGTGGCTTCGCTCGTGATTCTGGTCAGCGGCGCTTTCTATTTCCGCCGCATGGAGAAAACCTTTGCCGACGTGGTTTGAGTCAAAGCCCCGCATCATCGCCGAAGTGGGTCAGGCCCACGACGGGAGCCTCGGCAACGCGCACGCCTACATCGACGCGGTAGCGCGCACCGGCGCCGACGCTGTCAAGTTCCAGACCCACATTGCCGCCGCGGAGAGCACGCCCGGGGAGCCGTGGCGCATTCGCTTCAGCCCTCAGGACAACTCGCGCTTCGATTACTGGAAGCGGATGGAGTTTACGGAAGAGCAGTGGGCGGGCCTCGCGGAACATGCGGCCCTCAGAGGACTCACGTTCCTCTCATCCCCCTTCTCCATCCGCGCAGTCGAGTTACTCGACCGCCTGAATGTCGCCGCGTGGAAAGTGGGCGCGGGTGAGATTACGAACTTGCCGATGCTCGAACGTATGGCCCAGACCCGCAAGCCTGTGCTGCTGTCCAGCGGCCTCGCTTCCTGGTCCGACCTCGACGTAGCCGTCAGCACGGTCCGGCGGTATGGTGCGCCTGTGGGTGTGTTCCAGTGCACAACGGCGTATCCCTGCCCGCCGTCCCAACTCGGGCTCAACGTGATGGCGGAAGCGCGTGGCCGTTATGGTTGCCCCGTCGGTCTGTCCGATCACTCGGGCACCATCTTTGCCGGAATCGCCGCTGCCACCCTCGGCGCCGACATGATCGAAGCGCACGTGGTCTTTTCCCGCGACTGCTTCGGTCCGGACACGGCGTCCTCGATAACTGTCGACGAGATGACCACCCTGGTTCGCGGCGTGCGGTTCGTAAGTGAGGCTCTTGCCAATCCTGTGGACAAAGAGTCAATGGCAAATGAGCTCGCCGACCTGAAACGCATCTTCGGCAAGAGCGTGGTGGCGGCCCGCCCCATAGCCGCCGGAGAACAGTTACGGCCGCAGGACCTCGACGCCCGGAAGCCGGGCACCGGCATTCCAGCGGCGCGCATTCAGGAACTCGTAGGATGCCGCGCTCTGCGCGACATAGAAGCTGACTCCTTACTTTCGGAGAGAGACGTTGAATACCCAGCAGCGACGTAAAGTTTGTGTTGTGCTTGTCGACCGCGCCAACTACGGCCGGCTCAAGCCCGTGATGCAGGCAATCGCCGATCATCCCGCCCTTGAACTACAGGTTCTGGCCAGCGGAACCATGGTGCTCGAGCGGTTCGACTATCCGGTTCGTATCGTTACCGAAGACGGCTTCCGTGTCGATGGCGAGATCTATATGGAACTCGAAGGGTCGACGCCCACCACGATGGCAAAGTCGCTCGGCTTCGGTGTTGTCGAGTTCGCCAGTGGCTTCCAGCGACTCCGTCCGGACGTCATCCTGATCATCGGCGACCGGTACGAAGCGCTCTCTGCCGCTGTGGCAGCCGCCTACATGAATATCCTCATCGTCCATGTCCAGGGCGGCGAAGTGTCCGGCTCCATCGACGAAAGCGCGCGCCATGCAATCAGTAAGTTCGCCCAGTTTCACGTGCCCAGCACGCAGCGTTCGGCCGACTACCTCATTCGCATGGGCGAGCGTGCTGACACCATCCTCGAAATAGGCTGCCCCAGCAGTGACATAGCTCGATGCCTGAATCGCTTAGTCGGACCGGAGATGATCAACGCCTCTGGATCCGGCGCGGAGATCGATCCCACTAACCCCTACTTACTCGTTGTGTTCCATCCGACGACTACTGAGTTCGGCGGCGCCAGGGCGCAGATGGAGAACATGCTCGAAGCACTCGGCGACATTGAAATGCCGACCGTTCTGCTTTGGCCCAACATCGATGCCGGCTCCGATCACATCAGCAAAGCAATCCGCGTCTTCCGCAGCGAGACAAAGCCCGACTGGCTTCGCACGCTTACCAACCTCTCGCCCGAAGACTACCTGAAAGTGCTTGCCAACGCCGCCTGTGCGATCGGCAACTCCAGCAGCTTCGTGCGTGACGCCGGCTACTTCGGGACACCAGTAGCGCTGGTGGGTGCACGGCAGGACGGCCGCGAGACCGATGAACACGTTGTGCGTTCGCTCCCACTCCGTCATGAGATCTCAGCCTGCATTCGCGGCCAGCTCTCGCATGGCCGGTATGCTCCCAGCCGCCTCTACGGAGACGGATACGTTTCGGCGCGCATTGCCGAGGCGCTCGCCACACTCAAGCCCTACGTACAAAAACGGCTCGACTACGTGTGGCGCGATTCTTCCGGAACAGGCTGCACCCAGGTGACGGAACAATTTGCCGCGGCCTCGCTCGCTGTCGGCGACTAACTAACTCTAAGGACAAACGAGTGAACATCGAGATCACAGATCACGTAACGATCCCGGGCTTCGCCAGCAGCCCAGTCGCCGAACCGGCACAGTTCCTCATCGAAGCAGCGCGCTCGCTTGGTGACAGCCAGTCCGCGGCCATTATGCGCGCCTGGTGTGTCCCGCACATCTTTGCCCGGCGCGAAGCGATCTTCGACAGCAACGAAGACCCGATTCCGGCTTTCCGCACTCTGCTGCGCGACACAGCACGCATGCTCCACATGATGAGCGAGTCCCGCATGTCGAACATCGGTGCGTCGGCCGAAGAGATGGCTGCCAGCGATCAGACCGATTCAGTGGAAGCGAAGACCGGCCAGCACTACGGCAATCTCTTCCGCCAGTTCTCGCCAGCGTCTTACTGGGATGAAACCGCCAACTTACTCAGCGTTCGGCTGGAGCGCAATGGAATCGACCTCGCGTCTCTCGCCGGCAAGTCCGTCATCGACGTTGGCTGCGGTGGTGGACGCTACACCGGAGCATGGCGGCGGATTGGCGCCCGTCCCGCGCTCGGCGTCGACATCTCTCCCATCAACATTGCCGACGCTCGCCGCCGCGCGCAGGAAGGTGGAGTGGAAGACCTCAGCTTCGAAGAAGCGGACGTCCTCTCGCTGCCTCAGCGGAACGATCAGTTCGACATTGTTTTTTCCAACGGCGTTCTCCACCACACACGGGACTGGGAGCTCGGCATCAGTGAACTGATGCGCGTCATGAAACCCGGTGGCATGGGCTGGCTCTATCTCATCGAGAACCCCGGCGGTCTCTTCTGGTATTCCATCGAGATCCTCCGCGAAGTCATGCGCGGCGTCGACCGCGAAACCGCCCGCCGAGCCCTCTCCGCCCTCGGCATCCCGGCCAATCGCATCTTCTACATGCTGGATCACGTAATGGTGCCCATCAACATTCGTCTGACGCCCGAAGAAGTCGAGACGTGCCTTGCCAGCAACGGGGCGACCAGCATACGCCGGCTCACTCGCGGTGCCGACTTCGACCGAATCGAACGCATTCACCAGCACGAGCCTTACGCCGCCGAGAAGTTCGGCGTCGGCGAGAACCGGTACATCTTTTCAAAGTAAGACCAGTGAACGTCCTCGGAGTAATCACAGCGCGCGGCGGGTCAAAAGGCGTGCCGCGCAAAAACCTGGCCATGGTGGCTGGGAAGCCACTGATCGCGTGGACCGCCGAGGCCGCGATGTCCGCCAAGTCCCTTTACCGGGTGATCCTCTCCACGGACGACGCGGAAATCGCCAATGCCGGCCGGCACGCGGGAGTCGAAGTACCCTTCCGCCGGCCATCGGAACTCGCCGGGGACAACACGCCGACCCTGCCGGTGCTCCAGCATGCGGTGAATGAAATAGAAGCACAGGGGGACAGGGTCGACGCGGTTTGTTTGCTCCAGCCCACCAATCCGATGCGCGGCTCCGAAGTGATCGATGCCTGCGTGTCTTTACTCATCGAAAAACAGGCTGATTCCGTGGTAACCATGCTTCCGGTGCCCCACGAATTCAATCCGCACTGGGTATATCAGCCAACCGCCGATGGCAGCATGCGTCTGTTCACCGGCGAAACGAACCCAATTCCCCGCCGACAGGAACTGCCCGCAGCGTATCACCGGGAAGGCTCCGTGTACGTGGTGCGCCGAGATGTTCTGATGAAACAAAACAGCCTCTTCGGCACTCGACTCTTCGGTTACCTGCTCAATCGCGAAGATTGCGTCAACATCGACACCCTCGCCGACCTGCGCCGGGCCGAAGAGTTACTAACCATGCGCCAGTTCGCAGCCGACTAACTAACTACCATGTGCGGAATCGCCGGACAATTCGGAACCGTCAGCAGTGACAGGAACGTGCGAGCCATGCTCCATGTTCAGCGTCACCGCGGACCCGACGACACGGGCATCTGGACTTCACCGTCCGGCCGTGCCGCGATGGGTCAGAACCGCTTAAGCATCCTCGACCTCTCCGCCGCCGGCCATCAACCGATGCCCAGCGCCAGCGGTCGCTACCACGTGGTTTTCAACGGAGAGATCTATAACTATCTCGAGCTGCGTGCCCAACTCCCGGACTACCCTTTCCGCAGCCAGTCCGACACGGAAGTCCTGCTTGCGGCGTGGGAACGCTGGGGCGAAGCATCGCTCGACCGCTTCATCGGCATGTTCGCGTTCCTGTTGTGGGACGAGCGTGAGCAGAGCCTGACCGCTGTGCGCGACCGCTTCGGCGTCAAGCCGCTCTACTACTCGAAGCTCAGCAACTCCCTGTTCGTCGCCAGCGAAATCCGCGCACTGCATGAAGCTGGCGTCGACCGAACGCCGAACGTCGAAGCGTGGGCCAACCACTTAGTGCTCGGCGCCACGGAGAGCGACAACGGGACATTCTGGCGACACGTCCAGCCGCTGCCGCCGGGGCACCTGATGCGCTGGAGCAACGGCCACCTCAGCATCCGCCGGTGGTACGACATCTCCGATGCATCCGGTTCGGAATACGACACCAGACCGACAGAGGTGGTGCTTGAGCAGTACGCTGCGTTGATGAAGGAAAGCGTCGCTCTGCGCTTCCGTTCGGATGTACCTGTGGGTATCAATCTCAGCGGTGGTCTCGATTCCTCATCCTTGCTTGCGTCTGTCTCCGCGCTGCAACTTGAGGAATCGAACGTCGCTGCATTCACCTTCATCACAGGTGACGGCCGGTATGACGAACTCCCCTGGGTGAAGCAGATGCTGGCGGCAACGCACCACCCGCTGCATGAATGCCTGCTCTCCCCCGACGAAGTCCCCGCACTCGCCGAGGAGGTCCAGTCGTATCAGGACGAGCCCTACGGTGGTCTTCCCACCCTCGCTTACGCGAACCTCTTCCGCCAGGCTCGAAGCAACGGAACCATCGTCCTGCTTGACGGACAGGGCATGGACGAACAGTGGGCAGGTTATGACTACTACTCGGCGCCTGCGGCTTCTCCTGCGCTCGTACAGGGTGCAAAAGACCGTGCTTCCCGTCCGGAGTGTGTGAGCCCTGAGCTGCAGACCATGGCGACTCCGCAGCCACTTCCCGACGTGTTCCCCGACCGCCTGCGCAACTTGCAGTACCGCGATATCCGTTACTCCAAGATTCCGCGCGCACTCCGCTTCAACGACCGCATCTCCATGATGAGTTCAACCGAACTCCGTGAGCCCTTCCTCGATCACCGGCTGATGGAACTGGCATTACGCCAGCCCGCCGATCGCAAGATCCAGGGGCCTGTTCGTAAGTGGGGACTGCGGCAGGTCGCGTCCAACTTACTCCCGCCTCGAGTTGTGAACGCACCGAAGCGCGCCCTCCAGACTCCGCAGCGGGAATGGCTCCGGGGACCTCTTCGTGAATGGGCCGGCAGCCAGATCGAATCCGCCACTGACGCAAGCCAGGGCTGGCTCAATGCCCGCGTTGTGCGCAGCGAATGGAATGCGTATCTGGAAGGCCAGTCCGACAACAGTTACTACGTATGGCAATGGATCAATCTCAATCTGTGTCTTTCAGTAAGAGCAGGAGTCGCGCATGTCTGAGTTAGCAATCCGCGTCGAGAACATGTCGAAGCGGTACAAGCTTGGCGCTAAAGAAAGGGGATATCGAACCCTGCGCGACAGCATCACGGACGCCGTCGCATCGCCGTTTCGGAGGCTCCGCGGGACCCACAAGCGCAAAGGCCCCGACGGAACATTCTGGGCGCTGCGCGACATCAACATGGAGATTCGCCAGGGTGAGGTCGTCGGTGTCATCGGGCGTAACGGCGCAGGCAAGAGCACGCTGCTCAAGGTGCTGTCGCGCATCACCGAACCCACCGCCGGATATGCAGACATTACGGGACGTGTCGGCTCCCTTCTTGAGGTCGGCACCGGCTTCCACCCGGAGCTTACAGGCCGCGAAAACATTTACCTGAACGGCGCAATCCTCGGAATGCGACGCGTGGAAATCGATTCTAAGTTCGACGAGATCATCGCCTTCGCCGAGATCGAGAAGTTCCTCGATACAGCCGTCAAGCACTACTCCAGCGGCATGTACCTGCGGCTCGCATTCGCAGTCGCCGCACATCTGGAGCCCGAGATTCTCCTCGTCGACGAAGTGCTCGCCGTCGGCGACGCAGCCTTCCAGAAGAAGTGTATCGGCAAGATGAGCGATGTCGCACGTCAGGGCCGGACGATCATGTTCGTGAGTCATAACATGGCCGCCATCAGACAGCTTTGCACCTCCGCCTTCCTGCTTAGCGCAGGACAGGTCGTCGACCAGGGCACCGCTGAGGACGTCATCCGCGGGTACCTGCAGACAACGCTCGCCGACACCAGTTCCGATCTCACCACCATCAAGGACCGTAAAGGTGAAGGGGAAATTCGATTCCGGTCCATCCGCTTCGAGGACGAAGAGGGCGAGCAGGTCGAGGGCCTGGTCTGCGGACAGCCCGGTCGCATTGTGCTCGGCGTCCAAAGCTCGCGCCCATTCCGCAAGGTTCGCGCCTGCATCGGCTTCCTCGACAGCCTCAACCAGCGCCTGATGTATCTCGACAGTAAGTTCGTAGGCGACGACATGGCTGAGTTACCCGCAAATGGCGAGTTAGTCTGTGAGATCCCGCGAGTGCATCTGGCCCCCGGCCGCTATCGACTGGAATTGTGGCTGCAAACCGCCTCGCGCGAGCAGGATCGCCTCACCGACGCTGGCGCCGTCGACGTGGAAGATGGCAACTTCTACGGAACCGGGCGAGCTGTCGCCCAGGGCTTCCAGGTCGCGCTGATGGACTTCGGCTGGCGAGCCCAGGCAGCCACCGACGAATACGCAGACGCAAAGACGGCCTGAACCGAAACTCCATGAAGAACATTGCACTGGTTTGCAACGAGTACCCGCCCTGTCCACATGGCGGCATCGGGACCTTCACACAGGTGGTCGCCCGAGCCCTCGTGCGCAAAGGCTGGAAGGTGCGTGTCGCAGGATCGTATGACGTGCGCCTCAACTTCGCCAGCCGCGAAGACGATGAAGGTGTGGAAGTGTACCGCCTGCGCGAGTCGGAGAAGGATCGTGGCGGCATTCGAGCTCGCTACGAACTGTACAAACTCATCTCCGGATGGGCGAACCGTGGCGAGGTCGACCTCATCGAAGTCCCCGACCCGCAGGGCTGGGCCGCACTCTGGCCAGCGCTTCCCGTGCCCGTCATCACCCGCGTGCATGGCTCTTCAAGTTACTTCGCCCGCGAACTTGGTAAGCCACGTTCCTTCCAGTCAACGCTGGCGTACTGGCTGGAGCGGCGGCAGTTCCACCGGTCTGATTTCTGGTGCTCAGTAAGTCGCTACTCGGGCGAGAAGACAGCGCAACTGTTTGGCCTCCGGAACGGACCGGATACGATCTCGTTCGTGCCGGTGGCAGTTCCGGCGGAGATTCCCTTCGAATCGCGCTCCACCAACCGCGTCGTCTACACCGGAACGCTCACTCCCAAAAAAGGCATCCTCTCGTTGATGAAGGCATGGCCAGCCGTTCGCAGCAGATGTGGAAACGCCGAGCTTCACATTTACGGTAAAGGCGATCCCGGAATGCTCTCGCGGCTCTTTCAGAATCTCGATCAGGCCGGCAAAGCAAGTGTCACCTTCCACGGCCACACCACGCGCGCCGAACTCTACAGGCAGCTGCAAAGCGCCCGGGCCGCCGTGTTCCCGTCCTATGCAGAAGCCTTCGCATTCGCCCCGCTGGAAGCAATGGCAACCGGCTGCCCTACGGTCTACAGCACGCGAACCAGTGGTGCCGAAGCGGTCGAGCATGGCCGCGATGGACTGCTGATTGACCCTGACAACATCGAAGAACTGTCCGATGCCATCTCGGCTCTCGTACTCGATGAAGAGTTAGCCCGCAAGCTCGGCCGCTTTGGTCGTCAGCGCGTGGCCGACAATTTCAGCGTCGACGCGGTGGTCGCTAACATCGAGCAGTTCTATCGCGCCTGCTGCATCCGCTTCCGTAAGAGTCCAGTAACACGCCGGGTCGCCGCATAAACTTTTCATGATGGAACCACTCAATGTCTGCATCGCGGGTGCCAGCCGCGGAATTGGCGAGGCGATCGCGCGCTCCTTCGCAGCCGACGGGGCATCGGTGCTTCTGCTCGCACGCTCCGAATCCGTGCTTGCGCTCGCCGATGAATTGAGTCCCCATTCGCCTGCACTTGCAAAGCGCTGCGATGTAAGTTGCTGGGAAGATGTGCAGTCCGCAATAGAGGCTGGCCGCGAACACTTCGGCCGTATCGATGTGCTGGTCAACACAGCAGCGGTGCTTGGACCGACTGGCGTGTTGTGGTCCACCGATCCTGCGCAATGGGCCGCAACGATGAATGCGAATCTCATCGGGAGCTATCACACCATGCGCGCCGTGCTGCCGCACATGATCGAGGCGCGACGCGGCAAGGTCATCAACTTCGCGGGAGGCGGCGCGGCCTATGCGTATCCAAACTTCACAGCATACGGAGCCTCCAAAGCGGCAATCGTGCGACTTACTGAAACCGTAGCGGTGGAAGCGGCTCCCTTCAACGTTCAGGCCAATGTGATCGCGCCGGGAGCAATTGAAACTGAGATGCTCCAGGCCGTTCGCCGCGCTGGTGGTGAGGTAAGAACAACCGCCACCATGGATCAGCCGGTCGCACTGGTGCGCTACCTTGCATCAGCTGCATCGGACCACATCACGGGCCGCTTCATTCACGCCAAAGACGATTACCGCGACTGGCCACAGGCAATGCCGGCAGACAGTTACACGCTCAGGAGAGTTACACAATGAATGCCGGCATCATCGGATACGGCCTCATGGGGCAGCAGCGAGCACGCAGCCTCGCCACCATTCCAGACACGAGACTCGCAGCCGTTCACGAGCCCGATCGCGAGAAAGCCCGCAAGGCGCAGGAAACCTGGGGTTGCGACCTCGCTCCCACTTACAAGGCACTTTGCGAACGCAAAGACCTTGACTTCATCATTGTTGCCGTGCCGCATTTTCTTACGCGGGACGTCGCAATTGCGGCGCTGTCCAGCGGCAGGCACGTGCTTTGCGAAAAGCCCGTCGGCCGTAACCTGGCCGAAGCCGACGCGATCCTCCGGACTCTGCGTCCCAACCAGCAGTTCGCCGCAGGCTTCAATTACCGGTATTACCCGGGTATCGTTCGTGCGAAGAAACTGATCGGTGAAGGACGCATTGGCGCACTTCGCCACATCCGGTTCACGCTGGGTCACGGCGGCCGGCCCGGGTATGAATCGGAGTGGAAGACGAGCCGCGAGCTCTGCGGCGGTGGTGCGCTTCTCGATCCCGGCATTCACGTGGTCGACCTCATCCGCTTCTTCGCCGGGGATGTCGATACCGCATCGGCCGACTTCTTCAACGCCTTCTGGAACGTCGACGTCGAAGACAACGTGTTCGCGACGCTGCGGATGAGGGAAGGTGTGCTGGCGCAGCTCCACATCAGCATCACCGAATGGAAGAGCCTCTTCGCCTGCGACCTCATCGGTACCGATGGGATGATTCAGGTCCGCGGCAGAAGCGGCTTCTATGGTCCGCAGCGCGTCTCCCTCACACGGCGCTGGGAGTGGCTGCAGGATCCGGCACAGGCCGTCGAAGACGTCGAGTTCCCTCATGAAGACACTTCGTTTGCCGATGAACTACGCGACTTTGTAAGTACCTTCCACGGAGCGGCCGCGCCAAACCTGGGAACAGCGGAAGACGGTCGCCGAGCCCTTGAGGTGGTGCAGAATTTATACGCCCAGGGGAACTGGAACCTTCAGCCGAACCAGCGAGCCGAGTCCGCCAGCATCTTCGCATGAAACCCTGCGCTTTGGTCAGCGTGATCATTTGTACGGTTCGCCGTCCGGAACTGTACAGCGGTCTGATCGCATCGCTAACTCGCCAGACCTGGCCTTCGCTGGAAGTGCTGATCGTTGGCCGCGAGGGCGAGACCGCCCCCGCTTTCGACAACAAAGCGGTGCGCTGGATGAGCGCGCCAAAAGGGCTCGCACCGGCCCGCAACGTGGGTCTCGCGAACGCAACGGGGGACGTGGTCATCTTCTTCGATGACGACGTGGCGATCCCGGACGACTTCATCTCCCACGCAATGCAGGTTCTTAGCCAGCCCGAACACGCCGATGTCGGTGGACTCACCGGGTACGACACAGAGAATTACGGAGCTCCCATCAATCTGCGCTGGAAACTCCGCCGGCAACTCGGCATCACGCCAAGCCTCGAACCTGGTGACTCCAATCATCTTGGCCGCAGCGTGACACTCGCATTCTTCCATCCCTTCACCGGTTGCCGCAACGTCAAGTGGCTCCCTGGCTTCTGTCAGATCTTCCGCCGCGAAGCGATTCAGTGCATGCGTTACGACGAGAAGATCATCGTCGAAGATCGCGACTTCTCAATGCGGGTCGGCGACAACTGGCGCCTCATCATCTGCGGCGACCTTCGCCTTCGCCACCTGATGGACGGAGAGGCTCGCCACTCGCACGCGTTTCAGACATGGCGGGCTGCGTTCGGCCTCGGCCGTATATACGCGAAGCGCCGCCGCAACATAGCCGACCGAATCGCCGCGTTACAGGTGGCAACGGGCGAGTTACTCATTGACAGTCTGGTCCTGCTGAAGCAGCCCAGCTTCAACAATGCCCAGGTGACCTGGATGCGCCTGAAGGGCTTCACCCAGGGTTACATCTCTTTCAAAGCCGCCCGCTAAAGCACGCCCGCTGAAGTACCAGATGACCTCCGAATTCAAACCGACGCGCATCCTGCTGGCTGGAACATTCCTGTCCAGCCACGTGGGCACACGCGCGCCCATCGAAGACCTGGCGGACCGCCTCGAATCCCGGGGCTACAACGTGATCCGCACCTCATCAATTCGAAACGGATTGTTGAGAGGCGCCGACGTCCTGACCACCACATTGCGCCACCGCAGCCGCATTGACGTCGCCGTGGTCGACCTTTACAGCGGCCGGGCATTCCTGTGGGCCGAAGCTCTCGGCATGCTTCTGCAGTCCGTGCGGATCCCGTTCCTCTACTCGATGCACGGAGGCGCGTTGCCCGAGTTCGCAGAACGCCAACCCTCGCGAGTCCGGCAATGCCTCGCAAGAGCGGCCGCGGTCCACGCGCCCTCCCGCTATCTCAGCGAACGAATGAAGCCGTACCTCGATTCCGCTGTCATTCTGCCCAACCCGCTGGATCTGGATCAGTACCCATTTCGTCAGCGTCAACATGCGAAACCAAACATTATCTGGGTCCGGCGTCTCCATAAGATCTACAATCCTGCGCTGGCGCCCGCGGTGGTCTCCCTGCTCGCGACGGAATGGCCGGACGTGACGCTCACGATGGTGGGCCGTGATGAGCACGACGGCAGCGCCGCCGAAACCATGAGGGTCGCTGAGACACATGGCGTCGCAAGTCGCATCCGCTTCACCGGCGCTGTGGCGCGAAGCGAAGTCGCTGCGCTGCTCAATGCAGCCGACATTTTCCTGAACACATCCGACATCGACAACACACCGGTGAGCGTGATGGAAGCCATGGCCCGGGGGCTTTGCGTCGTGAGCACGGATCCTGGCGGTGTGCCTTACCTCGTTCGGAGCGGACGCGACGGCCTCCTGGCTCCATGCGGCGACGCTCCAGCCCTCGCCGGGCACATCGATACGGTGCTCCGCCGCCCCGATCTCGCGCACTCACTTTCCGCAAATGCGCGTCGGACCGTGGAAGCCTCGGACTGGTCCGCGGTGCTACCTGCGTGGGAACGGCTGTTGCATACCGTGTTTCAAACAAGAACCCCTTCGCGTGCGACACAGACAGTCACGGCGGCATCATGAAAGTCTGCGCAATTTCCTTCAAAGAGTGCTGGCGCGACACCAGCGGCACCTGGCTCACCGACGGTGGATTTCCGCGACAAATGGCGGGCATCGCTTCGTTGTTTGACGAGATGGACCTCGTCGTTGTGGAAGTGCCCGCGCGTGCAGGCGGCTCTCCTCTGCCCTCGGCCGCCCGCGTGTTTCCCATTCGCAAGCCGCATGGTGTCGACGGGCGGCGCAAGCTGTCAATCGCGATGCGGTTGCCTTACTACGCAGGCGTACTGATCCGCCGTATCCTCGACGCCGACGTGGTGCACGTGCCACTGCCCGGAGACATCCCGCTGCTTGGCATGATCTTCGCGCTCCTTTGCCGCAGACGGCTCATCGCACGATACGGCGGTAGCTGGCGCATTACCAGCGAGACAACATTGATGAACCGCGTGACGCGGGGCTGCATGCGAACGTTCGCAGGTGGACGCAATGTGATGCTCGCCACTGGAAGCGGCCCAGTCGATCCCGCACCACAGGTCGCATGGATCTTCTCAACGGCACTGACGAGGGAAGAAGTAATGGCCGTCAGGACGGATCTTTCCCGAGGCCTCTCCAGTCCGCCGCGTTTCATTTTCGCTGGCCGGCTGTCCGAAGAAAAAGGGCTTCTCCATCTGATCGCGGCCATGAAAATCCTGAAGGCCGATCCGTCGATCCCGCTGCCGCACATCACGCTGGCGGGCGACGGTCCGCAGCGCCTGGCTCTGGAGGATGCGGCTGGCGAAGCCGGGCTCACAGACAGCTTTACCTTCGCTGGACAGCTTAACCGCACGCGTTTGTCTGAAGAAATGTCTAAGGCCGACGTGGCCATCCAGCCGTCACTTACGGAAGGATTCAGCAAAGCATGGCTCGACGCCATGGCTCACGGTCTCCCGGTAATCGCATCCAACGTCGGAGCGGCAGACACGGTTATTGGCGCAAATAACGAACGCGGCTGGCTGGTGGAACCGGGCAACGTGCCGATGCTTACGGCCACCATGCGCACCGTACTTACCTCCGAGATTGACTGGACCAGACTCCGCAGAGCCGCCCGCCGCCACGCCGAGTCGCTGACCCTGGAATCGTGGCAGAGCGAAATTGCGCGGGTGTGTTCGAAGCAGTGGAATATTCCGGTGTGCGAAGGAAGGTTAGCCGGATGAGCGCACCCGCACCGACGCCGACGTTCGACCCACGGCAGAACAGGCCTTTCATGGTCGCCTCGCCGCGCACGTTCAGCCAGCGCTGGGGCCCCTGGCTCACAGCACTGGTCACAGTACTTTCCGCGCTGGGGTTCGTCGCTGGCTTTTCCGTCTCGGTAACGCTCCTCACTCTGGTCGGGTTCGCGACGGCCTTCGCGGGCATCTGGATGCCGGGTCTTGGACTGTTCGGCGTGGCGATCCTGTCCACGATCGATCCACTTACTCGTGTCTACCTCATGAGCGGTGGCCTTCTTCGGTGGAACAGCTTCAACTATCTGTTGCTGTTGGTTATGTTCATTGTCCTCCCGAGGGTCCTCCGGTTGCACGACATACATACCATGCTGCTCGCGTGTTTCACGTTGCTGCTGACAGTGCATCTCACCTTCACCCCCGCTGTCGATGTCGGTGTGTACAACGTCCTGAACGTGCTCGCAGCTTTTGGACTGCTCATCTTTCATCTCCGCGCCGGCAATGACCGATTCATGCTCTTCTGGCTCGCAATTGTCACCGGGTGCCTGGCGGCAGTTGGAGGTGCGGTGTTCTTTGTTCAGATGCAGTCACTGCCAGTCATCAATAAGAACGCCTGGTCTGCCTACCCGCTCACAGCGCTCTTCATGATCTGCGTCGCCTATCCCTATGCACGGCGTGCGATGCCCATGCTTGCGCTCGGCGGTCTCGCGATGCTCAACACGATTTGGGTGTTCTTCAGCGGAAGTCGCGGAGCGATGCTCATCGCTGTCGTTTGCCTCGGCTTTCTTCTTTTCTACACACAAGGCATTCAGCAAAAGATCGGCGTCGCCGTACTCGCAGCGCTTTCCCTTATTGTCGTGATAGCCAACTTCGGAGATCAGCAGGCGTTCGCGATTCACCGCATCGACAAGTTGTTCGATGACTCTCGCTCACTCGACTCACGGACCAGTGGTCGCTCCGATCTGGTGATCGCAGGATGGTACATATTCCGAGACCATCCTCTGGGTGTCGGCACCGGTGGCTTTGGCCTCGCATACGCGGACCTGATCGACAACGACATTGGATTCCTCGGGCATGAAAAGGGCGCGCACTCGGCATGGGTAAAGACCCTCGCTGAAAATGGAATCTTAGGCATGGTGCTCCTTCTCGCCTATGTCTTCTCATTCGCGGTGCATGGATTCCGCCATCGTCGGGAAGGGTTTCTGCCGCTCGGCCTGCTTGTAACGTTCGTAATCGCAAGCGCGTTCTTCTCCCGCGAGTTCCAGTCGAAGGGCCTCTGGTTCATCGCCGCCAGTTACATCTCTCTCAGTAGCTACCGCGCACTGTCAGGCTCTCCTGAGCTGGCCCGCAACAGAGATTCGGTGCTCAGTCGACTGACGGGATCCCGATTCCATTTCGCAGAACCTGCGGCGCCTGAGCCCGAACACGCACCCGTAACCGCCACCGAGTAAGACCAGTGAAAATCGCATTCCTAATTCGCTCACTTGAGAACGGCGGAGCTGAACGCCAGTTGACCGTTCTGGCCAATGAACTCGCCGAGCGTGGACATGAGGTGTATGTGCTCGTGTTCTACCCCGGCGGCGTTCGGGAGCACGATGTCAACACAAGCCTCGTGCGTCTGGTTCCCATTCGCAAGAGTTCCCGCTGGGACGTGTTTGGATTCGGGTGGCAGATCCTGCGGGCAGTCCGCATCATTCGACCCGATGTAATCCACGGCTACCTTTCAGCCGGAAACATAGCCGCGACACTTGGGCGCGTGGCTGCGCCTGGAGCGAAGCTCGTCTGGGGCATCCGCGACTCCGACATGCACTTTGAGAAGTACGGCTGGATGACTCGTTTGACTTACTCCGCGGCCTTTGCTCTGTCACGGCTTGCGGGCCTCGTGATCTTCAACTCGCACGCAGGCCTCCGCTACTGGGAGTCGCGCGGCTGGAGGCACAGCGGCGCAGTTTGCGTGCCCAACGGCATCGACACCAGCGCCTTTGAGCCCGATCCGGAAGCCCGGCAACAGATGCGCACCAGGTTGGGAGTGCCGGACCACGTGCCTCTGATCGGCATGGCGGGCCGTTTCGATCCGATGAAAGATCACGCGAACTTCGTTCGAGCCGCCACAAAGGTCGGCTATGACTTTCCCGATGCCATGTTCGTTTGTGCCGGCGGCATGCCGGAAGCCGGACGTGCGCGGCTCGAGCAGATTGCTCACGCGGGTGGCATCGGCGGCCGTCTGCTATTCCCCGGTCCGATCCGCGATATGCGCGGGTTCTACAACGCGCTCGACGTGTTCTGCCTAAGCTCGCTATATGGGGAGGGGTTCCCCAACGTTGTGGGTGAAGCAATGGCGTGCGGCCGGCCTTGTGTAGTTACCGATGCCGGCGATGCGGCCCTGGTGGTTGGCGAAACCGGTGAGGTGGTGCCAACCTCCAACCCCGTTGCTCTGGCGAAAGCAATCTGCCGCGTTCTCGACGCCGGCGAACCTGACTCCGAAGCCATCCGCAACCGCGTTCTCGAAAACTTTACGGTCGACAACCTGGCCAGTCGCACAGAGTCGCTGCTCGGGCTCCGGGGCCGCCAGTCGGCGCGCAGCGCCGCGGCCTCATCCGCACGAACCACCACTTACTAACACCTTCGGACATCCCAGCAATGAAAAACGTTCTCATCACCGGTGGCGCCGGATTTATCGGCAGCTCATTGACTTCACGACTTCTCGCAGCAGGCGAGTCGCAGGTCACGTGCCTCGACAGCTTCGACGACTTCTACCCACGCGCTCGAAAGCTCATCAACATCCAGCCTTTCCTGCACTCTCCATCGTGGAAGCTCGTAGAGGCTGACATCCGGGACGCTGGTCTCAACACCAAACTCCCTGGCGACTTCGACGTGATCGTTCATCTCGCGGCGCGAGCGGGAGTGCGCCCGTCGATTTCCGATCCTCTTACATACCAGGATGTGAATGTCGCCGGTACACAAAATCTTCTCGAACTCGCTCGCCGCCGCAACATTCCGCAGTTCGTGTTCGCTTCGTCCAGCAGTGTCTACGGCGTCAATCCGCGAGTTCCCTGGAAAGAGTCGGATGGGGTCCTCGAACCGATCAGCCCCTACGCCAGTACCAAAGTTAGCGGCGAGTTACTCGGTCACGTGTACAGCCGGCTTTACGGGATGCGCTTTCTAGCCCTGAGATTCTTCACGGTCTATGGTCCGCGGCAGCGGCCAGACCTGGCGATTCACAAGTTCAGCCACCTGATGACGGCCGGCTACCCGATCCCGTTCTACGGCGATGGTTCAACCCGTCGCGATTACACCTTCGTCGACGACATCACGTCGGGCATCGCCGCGGCAATGAATTACACCAGTTCCGGATACGAAGTATTCAACCTCGGAAATGACCGGACAGTAACTCTGAAGGAGCTGGTGAGTGGGCTTGAAGAAGCGCTCGGAGTTCGCGCTGCGATTGACTGGCAGCCTGAGCAGCCCGGCGACGTTCCACAGACCTGGGCCGATATATCGAAGGCGAAGAGGATGCTCGGGTACAACCCCGCAACAACTCTCCAGTCCGGCCTTGCACGTTTTGCCGACTGGTATCTGAACTCTGCGCGGGACCTCACGGTTAACACGGCGAAAAGTGTGCCTGCCCGTGCAGAATAACGCGCATTTTACATCTCGTACTATTGATACTGTACAGTTTGCAACTGATAATTAATCGTGCAGGAAATAGCTAAATCACTGTATAGGGATTTTCCGGCGGTCCGGCCAATTCTTGCCAGTATGCGTGGTTATCAGTTGCGATTCTGGCGATATGGCGCCGGCGCCGATCAAGACGCAGAATCAGCCCTCAGCCGGGAAACCTGGCCAGCTTCGCACTGGAAATCGTGGCAGGAAGAGCGCCTCGCAGAAACACTGCATCGAGCCGCGACAAAAGTGCCGTATTATCGCGAGCAATGGAGTAAGCGCCGCCAGAAAGGCGACTCCGCGTCCTGGGAAATCCTGGATAACTGGCCGATTCTGGAAAAGGCCACCCTGCGTGACATTCCGGAGGCCTTCGTTTCCGACGACTTCGACAGAAGACAGCTCCACGAAGAAACCACAAGCGGCACCACTGGCCAGCCAGTACGACTCTGGTTCAATCGCGACGCCAGTCGTTCCTGGTACGCACTGTCGGAGGCGCGCTTTCGCAGATGGAATGGTGTCACGCGGCATGACCGGTGGGCTCTGCTCGGCGCGCAGCTTGTCACTCCGGTGGAACAGAAGCGCCCTCCGTTCTGGGTCTGGAATCGTGGACTGAGCCAGTTGTACATGTCCGCGTATCACTTGTCGGCTGAGACGGCCCGTCAATATGTCGAAGCTCTCGCCGAGCACGATGTTCGTTATCTCTGGGGACACAGCTCCGCCCTCGAATTCCTCGCGCGGGAGATTCTGCAGCAACGGCTTCAGGCGCCGCGCCTCCATGTCGTTCTTTCCAGTTCTGAACCTCTGACCCTGCGTCAGCGCAACACAATTCGAAACGCATTCCTCTGTCGCGTTCGCGAGACGTACGGGATGACCGAGATCGCGGCCGGTGCGTCGGAGTGCGAACACGGAAGCCTGCACCTGTGGCCGGAAGTAAGCTGGACCGAACTCACCGATACTCAGAGACTGTCGTCAGGAGCAGTAAGTGGCGACCTTGTCTCCACCGGGTTTCTCAATGCCGCGATGCCGCTCATCCGATACCGCATCGGTGACCGCGCTGCTATCCGGACCGATCATGCCTGCACTTGTGGACGAAGCCTCCCGGTCGTCGAGGACATTGAAGGCCGAACCAGTGACATGTTGTTTGCAGCCGACGGACGCAGAGTAAGTCCCAGCTCGATGGAGATCGTGTTCGACACCGATCTCGCTGTGCATGAGGCGCAGATCGTACAGGATTCGCTTCAGGACATTCGTGTTCGGTACGTCCCTGCGCCGGGGTTCACCGACGCAATGGGTTCCACAGTCGTCCAGCGCGTAAGAGAGCGCCTCGGCGATGTGAACGTCGTGCTGGAACCCGTGGAACGCATCCCACGCACTAAGAACGCAAAACTCCGCGCCGTAGTGTGTAACGTGACTTTGCCTCTGGCCACGGCATCTGGCGTGGCTAAAGGCATCGAGACTCTTTTGCAGAATCAGGCCCCGTGAATACTGACAAAGTCATCCGACAGAAAGCGCGCACCGCACTCATGCTCGCCCGGCGCGTTGGGCACGTCCTGCGAACGGAGGGACCGGTGCCGGCTACTCGCACCCTTTCCACCGCGCTGCAGGGATTTCTTCCCTGGAAGCGTCGAACCGAGACGAAAGCCAGCGACTTCGATCTGGCCAACGGCGTCGATACGAGTGGCGTAGTGCGCGTCGCGTCCATGGAGATATCGAGCCCGAACTATCTGTATGCCAGATATTACAAAGCGTCCAACCAGGCGCACTTTCAGAGTGCGATGGCCGGACTTCGCATCAACCACAGTGAGTACACGTTCATAGATTACGGGTCGGGTAAAGGACTTACTCTGTTGCTGGCGTCTCATTACCCGTTTCGGCGTATTGTCGGCGTCGAATTCGGAGCCGACCTGCACAGGATCGCCGAGCGAAATATAGCCGCATACAGCAATCCCGCCCGTCGCTGCTTTGCCGTCGAGTCCGTATGTGGCGATGTCACCGAATACACTCCGCCCAGCGGCCCCCTGGTGTGTTACTTCTACGATCCGTTCGAGCCCCTGGTTTTAAGCCGAGTCATTGAAGTTCTCCACGGGTCCTGGCTTCAGGAACGACGTCCTGTGATTATCGTGTACTATGGCGCGCCAAAGACCAGTACGCTCCACGCCGAAGCTGGTGCCCGTGAGCAGATACTGCTCGGATCCGGATTTCTTCGCAAAGCTCGAACCGAAGACTCAATCGACGTCTTCGAGTCACAGGAAGTAAGTCAGGAGAACGTGCATCATGCATGCTCTTAGCCCGGGAACCGTGCTGGAGCATAACATCCGGCACTACACCACTCTATATAGTTCGCTGGACGAGGAGCTACTGGTTAGCAGAGCGACCGATCCCGGCTTCTTCCACCGGGCCATCCGAACCCATACCTCGTGGTTTGGACTATACCGCGATAACTTTGCGGCCCGGATCGCCGGTGCTACGGTACTGGAGCTCGGCTTCGGAGACGGGCTGAATGCGCTCATTATGGCAAGGCTGGGAGCCCGGGTAACTGCTGTTGAGATCGCTGAGCCTGCCGTCCGCTCACTGCAGGGCACAGCCTCCAGACTGGGCTACGACGTTCATGCCCTTCACGGCGACTTCCTTTCCATGTCGAATCTGCCGCGCTTCGACTTCATAGTTGGGAAAGCATTCCTGCATCACCTCGACCACGCGACGGAACGCGAGTTCCTCAGGCGTACCGCCTCGCTGCTTACTCCGGATGGCGAAGCCCGCTTTCAGGAACCGGCCGTCAATTCGCAGGCACTCGACACGCTGCGATGGATCGTACCCGTCCCAGGCCGCCCGTCGATTCTGAACAGACCGGCCTTCCGCGAATGGAAACAGAGAGACCCACACCCGGACCGTGACCAGAGCAGCAACCACTACCAGCGGGCTGGGCTGGAGTTCTTCGAGTCTGTGAAGGTTGTTCCTTTCGGGGCGCTCGAACGGTTTCGCCGACTGATCCGCCAGCGCAGCTGGAGCGAACGTTACGCGTACTGGGCCCTGTCTGCCGAACCCAGGCTACTGCCAGGAGCGCTTTCTGCGACCCTCGCGCGGAGCCACACAATAATTCTCGCGCAGCCCCGCAGTTAGTAAGTGGCGGGACGCCACAACATCTAAACTCATCCAGATGTCACTCACTCAGGAACAGCTTTATGCAGCGCTGCCTCCGTGGCTGCAGAGTGTCGCAATCTCAGTCTACGGAATTCGGTGGCGGAATGAACGACTCGGTGGCCGCTTTGACGCCTATGTGCGCGAGTTCTCTGACCGGGACAGATGGAGCCCGGGGCAGTTCGGCGCATATCTCGACGCGCGACTTGCCGAGCGACTACTCACGGCGTTCGACTCCGTGCCTTATTACCGCGAGTCCTGGACGGCTCGGGGCTTTTCACGCAGCGCACTGCGCCGTTTGGGTCGGGCGAATCTTCCTGACCTTCCTGTCACGCCAAAGGAGGACTTCCGCGCGAACCCGGCAGCCTTCCTCGTAACCGGAAACCCCGGACAGCAGGTGCGTACGTATCAGAGCAGCGGCAGTACCGGAACACCCGTCGCGACTGCGTGTACCGCGGACGACCACAGGCGGTTCATCGCGGCGCGAGAGGCACGTTCGTTCCGCTGGGCTGGGGTAAGTGTGCAGTCTCCCCGGTCTATGATCGGCGGCCGTATGGTAGTAACCGATCCTGAGTCCGGGCCTCCCTATCACAGATACAACCTCGCCGAGCAGCAGGTGTATTTCTCGGCATTCCACATAAGCCCGGCAAATGCGGTGCATTACGTGAGCGCCTTTAACCGCTTCCAGCCCGAAGTGCTTACTGGATATGCGCAGTCCCACTTTCTGCTCGGTCGCATGATGCTGGCTCAGGGGCTGCAGTTCGACTACAGCCCCCGTGCTCTGATCCTCAGCAGCGAACGGCTCACAAGCGCGATGCGGACCGTTGTCCATGAGGCATACAGATCCCGGGCCTGGGAAGAATACGGCGCGGTTGAGAACGTCGTGCTGGCAACGGAGTGCGAGTACGGCCGGCTCCACGCTCATCACGACTTTGGCATCCTCGAGATTGTCGACGAACACGGCTTCCCTGTTCCGCCCGGCGTCGAGGGTCGGATCCTTTGCACCGGAATGCTGAACGAGACCCAAATGCTCTTCCGGTACGAGATCGGCGACATTGGTGTCTGGGACACCGAATCGTGCCCCTGCGGCAGGGTCCACCTGCCGGTACTTGCCGGTATTGTTGGCCGGATCGAAGACGTAGTCGTAGGTCCCGATGGCCGTCAGCTGGTGCGATTCCATGGCATCTTCATTGATGTTCCGCACGTACTTGCCGGACAGATTGTTCAGGAAACCAAAGACAGTATCCTGGTTCGGGTAATTGCAACGGAAAGCTTCGGAGACGCCCAGCGCTCCGTACTAACCCAGCGGGTCCAGGCGCGCCTCGGCAAAGTCGATGTACGCGTCGAGGCCGCATCCACCCTGGAAAGAACTCCGCGCGGCAAAATACGCGCCGTGATCAGCCGCCTGCGAGAACAGGGACACGCACCTTTTGAAACTGCCCGTTAAGTGAAATGAAAACGCCCGATATCAGTATCGTCATCGCCTGTCGTAATGAGCGCGAACACATTGAGGATTTCGTCGGCTCCGTGCTGAGTCAGCAGACCGGCCGCTACACAATGGAAGTGCTGGTTGCCGACGGCATAAGCACGGACGGCACGCGTGAGTTGCTGGTCCAGCTGTGCGCCAGCGACAGTCGGGTAACCGTGCTCGACAACCCGGGACGCATCGTCTCGACTGGCCTTAACGCAGCCATTGGAAAAGCCCGCGGCGAGTTCATTGTGCGCATGGACGCGCACACCATCTACGCCCCGGACTACGTCCGCCAGTCGGTTGATACTCTGCAGAAAACCAACGCCGCTAATGCGGGCGGCCCTGCGCGGACATCGGCCAGCACTTACTGGGGCAAGGCAGTCGCGGCGGCTTACCACTCGCCGTTCGCCTGTGGGGGAGCGCGGTTTCACAATGTCCGCTTCGCCGGATACGTCGATACGGTTCCGTACGGTTGCTGGCGTCGCTCCATGCTGGTAACTCTGGGCGGCTTTGACGAGTCCCTTGTGCGCAATCAGGACGACGAGCTCAACCTGCGCATCATTCGCGCCGGTGGCCGCGTGTACCAGTCGCCTGACATCGTGTCCTGGTACAAGCCGCGTTCCAGTCTGAGTGCCTTGTTCCGGCAGTATATGCAGTACGGATTCTGGAAAGTCGCCGTGATTCGCAAACACCAGATACCCGCGTCCTTTCGACACCTGGTGCCCGGGCTCTTCGTTGTTACAGTGATTGGACTGGCTTTGACCTGGGCAGGACTTGCAGTTGTGGGCGCTACTGCTGCGCCGCTGGTTGGGGCCGTGGTGGTTGCCGTCCTGTTGCTATACTCAGCGGCCGCCGCGGCAGCATCCGTTCGGACTGCGGCTACGCACGGCTGGGACTTACTGCCGGTGCTTCCCCTGGTATTCGCCACTTACCATACCTCATACGGCCTGGGCTTTCTGAGCGGCCTGCTCCACTTCAGCCGTAAGTCAACGGCGGTCGCCGCATCCAGCCGCTTTGCCACGCTTTCCCGCTAACCACATGAATCTCGACCGTATCGAAAGACCGTTGTGCATGGCGGGGCTTGTGCTGCTGTCACCTGTCCTCGCGGCCGTTGCGGTCGCAGTGGCGCTTGAGGACGGGCGGCCGGTCCTGTTTCGACAGGTGCGGGCTGGAAGAAACGGTAGTCCATTCAACCTTCTGAAATTTCGCTCCATGCGGGTAACTGGCGCCGGAACCCGAGTCACCGCATCCGGGGACAGCCGGATTACTCGAACCGGGCGCATCCTGCGCAAGTTCAAGCTCGATGAGTTGCCTCAGCTTTGGAACGTCGTCCGAGGCGACATCTCACTCATCGGCCCACGTCCGGAGGTACCAGCTTTTGTCGACCTCGCCGATCCCGCCTGGCGCGAGGTTCTGGAAGTCAGACCGGGCATCACCGATCTGGCAACTTTGGTTTTTCGAAATGAAGAGCAGATCCTTGGTGCACACTCCGACCCGGAATACGCATACCGCCGTCAGATACTGCCAGCCAAGCTCCAGCTCAATCTTCTCTACATACGCCACCGGTCATTGTTAACTGACTTGCGCCTGCTCGCAATGACCATTTACCTGTCCCTTATGCCGGACCATTTCGATTCCGGCCAAATCCAACGACAGATCCTCGGAGATGCCCGCTCATGAGTGCCCAAAACATCCCTTTCCATCTCGCATCAATCGGCGAGGAGGAGATCCAGGAAGTAGCAGAGACCCTGCGCTCCGGCTGGTTCACTACTGGTGGCCGCACCGCGCAGTTTGAAGCCGACTTCCGCGCTTACACAGGCGCGCCGTTTGCACTGGCTGTAAACTCCTGCACGGCGGGACTGCACCTGGCATTGCACGCGCTCGGAATCGGACCAGGCGATGAGGTAATTACAACTCCACTTACTTTCTGCGCCACAGTGAACACCATACTGCATGTGGGTGCGCAGCCTGTGCTGGCCGATATCGACGAGTACGGCAACCTCTGTCTCGACTCCGTCCGGCGCCGCATCACTCGCCGTACACGCGCCATCATGCCGGTCCACTTCGCGGGTGCCTCCTGTGACATGACCGGTATCTGGAAGCTGGCCCGCCAGTACGGTCTTCTTGTAATCGAAGACGCGGCGCATGCCACGTCGACTCACTACCGTGGCACTCACATCGGAGGCAGCGACCCTCAATCCGGTCTCAACAGCGATGCGGTGGCTTATAGCTTCTATGCAACCAAGAGTCTCGCAACCGGTGAAGGTGGGATGGTCACCACCCACCGGCAGGAACTTAACGACCGCATGCGCATCCTGTGTCTTCATGGCATAAGCCGCGATGCATGGAATCGATACACAGAGAAAGGCAAGTGGTTCTATGAGGTAGTCGAGTGCGGTTTCAAATACAACCTCAGTGACCTGCAGTCGGCTATCGGCATTCACCAGTTACGCAAGCAGGAGCGCTTCCGCGCGCGCCGCGAAGAGATCGCGACGCTCTACTCGGAGCTCCTCGCAGCCGAGCCTGACATTGAGACGCCTCGCGTGCCCGACTACACGCGCCACGCCTGGCATCTGTATGTCGCACGCGTCGGCAACACGAAAGCACCCATAGACCGCGCCGCGGTCATCGACCACCTCCGCGCCGCAGGCATCGGCTGCAGCGTGCACTTCATCCCTGTACCGGCGCACCCCTACTATCAGCGGTTCGCGTGGGCCGATCCCGCGCTCGTACCGCGCGCCATGGAGTTGTACCCCCGGATCTTGTCCCTGCCCATTTACCCGGGACTTACTGACGAGGAAGTAATCCGCGTGGCGGACGGCCTCACCGCCGCCGTTCGAGCTCAGCGCGGCGTGCTCACAGCAACAACGGTTTGAAAGACCCATCAACATGTTCAGATTTCTGACCACCATCGTTCACCACATCGCGCGCTTCGCGCATCTGGCTGTGTTCCCGGCAGCGGCGCTGGCCGCGTTTTTTCTCCGTTTCGATTTCGAGGTTCCGGCTGCGGAGATGCAGCATCTGTATTCCGCTATCCTGATCGCCTTTTTCACTAAGACAGTCATATTCTCCTTCGCGCGCATCCACCGCGTCGTCTGGCGCTCGGCCGGCATCAACGACATGCTGCGAATCTTCTGGGCCAACGTCGGCGCCTCCCTCGCATTCGCCCTTGTCCTCCGCATTACGGAGGGCGCTTCATTTCCACGCTCGGTATACATACTCGACTTTCTGATCTGCTTCACAGGAACTTCGGCCGTTCGTATGGCGGGGCGCCTCTACGCGGAATCCACGATGATTCAGCGTCGCAAAGCCTCACGCAAAAAGATCCTCATTTACGGCGCAGGACAGGCCGGTGCCACACTGGCCCGCGAAATCCTGACCAATCCTGGCCTCCGTTATGAGCTCGTCGGCTACCTCGACGACAACGCCAGCAAACGCGCCGTTCGTATTCACGGCGTTCCAGTCCTTGGCACCGGCCGGAGGGCGGCGGAGATCGTTTCGAACCTGGCCCGGCGACGCACAAAGATCGCCGAGATCGTTATTGCGATGCCGTCCGCAGGTGGCCGCGAAATGCAGGAAGCACTGGCCAATTGCCGAGCCGCCGGTGTCGAATGCAAAACGGTTCCCGGCCTCGGCGAGATTCTCTCCGGCAGAATTCTCAGCGCTCAGATTCGCGACGTCGCAGTCTCTGATCTGTTGGGCCGGGCTCCGGTCAATATCGAAGAATCCAGGGTTCGCGACAGCATCCGGGGTAAGCGAGTTCTCGTCACTGGCGCAGCAGGCTCCATCGGCTCCGAGCTCTGCCGACAGGTAGCCGGGTTTGAGCCAGGCGACCTGATCGCGTTTGATCAGGCGGAGAGCGAACTCTTTCGCATTCACGCCGAACTCACGAAGTCGTTCCCGAACATCAATATCACTCCGGTGCTCGGCGACATCCGCGATGCCGAGCGAATCCGGGACACAGTAAGTCGATACGGTATCCAGTCCGTATTCCACGCGGCCGCTTACAAGCACGTTCCAATGATGGAAGACCACCCGCTTGAGGCCGTGCGTAACAACATCCTCGGTACAAACAACCTGGTGCGCGCCGCCTACGACTGCGGTGTCGAGACCTTCCTCATGATTTCGTCCGACAAAGCCGTCAATCCCAGCAGTGTGATGGGCGCCACCAAGCGGGTCGACGAACTGATTCTGTCCTCCATGCCGACCAACAGAACGCGGTTCGTATCTGTGCGATTCGGTAACGTGCTGGGCAGTAACGGCAGTGTGATTCCGACATTCCAGGCGCAGATTGCAGCCGGCGGACCCGTGACGGTAACTCACCCTGACATGAAGCGCTATTTCATGACGATTCGTGAGGCCGTCCAGCTTGTACTGCTCGCGTCAACCATGGGCAAAGGCTCGGAAATCTTCGTACTCGACATGGGCGAGCCGGTAAAGATCGCTGAACTCGCACGCCAGATGATCCGGCTTGCCGGCAAGATGCCGGACGATGAAATCGAAATCCGATACACCGGACTCCGTCCCGGTGAAAAGCTCTACGAAGAACTGAACACCGACTCGGAACAGTTCCTGCCCACGGCACACCGTAAGATCCGCATCCTGCAAACCTCACGCCCAGACAACCACGTGGTCGACCGCTGGCTGACCGACTTTGAGCGGATCCTGGACCGTCGCGACGAACGTGGCGCGGTGGAGTATCTGAAGAGCATCATCCCTGAGTTTCAGTGCGACTCGCACTGGCTCCAGGCGAACACGCCGAAGCACGCTGCGGCGTCCGCCGACAACGTTGGCGCCTTCGCGCCGTCAATGGGCGACTAATACCCGGTAAACAGCGATGTTGTTCAACTCAGCCGAATTTCTAATCTTCTTCCCGCTGGTGGTGATGGCGTACTTCGCCACACCCAGTCGGTTTCGCTGGTTGCTCCTGCTTGCGGCAGGCTACTATTTCTACGCGTGCTGGCGCGTCGAGTACCTCGCTCTCCTGATCTTCTCAACTGTCGTGGACTATGTGGCGGGACGGCTTATGGCGTCCACCGCCGTTCCTGCCCGCCGCAAGATGTTCCTGATTCTCAGCTTGTGCAGTAACCTCGGTCTGCTCTTCTTTTTCAAGTACTACAACTTCATCGGCGGCTCTGCAAACTATATCGCTGATAACTGGAACCTCTTTTGGCACCTGCCGGAGCTCAGGGTATTACTTCCCGTCGGCATATCCTTCTACACGTTCCAGAGCCTCAGTTACACCATCGATGTCTACCGCGGCGTAATGCAGCCCGAGAAGCACCTCGGAATCTTTGCCGCCTTCGTGTCCTTCTTCCCGCAGCTGGTCGCGGGACCCATCGAACGTGCCCACAGCCTGCTCCCTCAGTTCCATGAGGAGCACCACTTCTCGCGCGTGTTCCTCTGGGAGGGCCTCCAGCTTATGCTCTGGGGATTCGTGAAAAAGGTCGCCATAGCGGACCGCCTGTCTTTGTATGTGAACCCTGTTTACAACGACCCGGGTTCGCACTCGCCCCTGGCCATCCTGGTTGCCACTTACTTCTTCGCTTTTCAGATTTACTGTGATTTCTCGGGTTACTCGGACATCGCCCGAGGCTCGGCAAAGATCATGGGATTCGATCTCATGTTCAACTTCCGCCAGCCCTATCTGTCGCAGTCGATTCGTGAGTTCTGGCAGCGCTGGCACATTTCGCTGTCCACCTGGTTCCGCGACTACGTGTACATCCCGCTTGGCGGCAACCGCAACCATGCTTTGCGAAACATCTTCCTGACCTTTCTGGTAAGTGGCCTCTGGCATGGAGCGAACTGGACGTTTGTGATCTGGGGAGCGCTCCATGGCCTGTACCTCGTGATCTCGACGGTAACTCGGGACATGCGAGCCACGCTGGTGGAAGCCACCGGCCTGAATCGCACTCCTCGATTGCTGGCCGCCCTGCGGACAGTTACAACGTTTCATCTGGTGCTGTTCGGCTGGATCTTCTTCCGGGCCAACTCCATCCAGGACGCAATCACGGTGCTCCGGAAACTGACCGAGCTCCCCGGTCTGACGGCGATCGGTCAGCCGTTCGCCTCACCTGCCGACCTGATGTTCGTCATTTGCGCTATGGGCATCCTGGCGGCAGCTTCTGCTTTCATGCGACGCCCCCAAATGTGGCAGTCCAGCTTCCTGCTCCGCGCCGCTACGTTGTCCGTGCTTTTCTGGTTCGTCGTAACGTTCGGCGTATTTAACAACCGACAGTTCATCTATTTCCAGTTCTGAGCCATGCTTCGAAAAGCCCTGCTCGCCATAGTAGTCTTCGTCATCGTTGGAGAAGCGATGATTCGTTTCGATGCCGCAACCCTCTTCTTCCAGGGTGGCGAGCATCTGTCTAACGCCGCCAAACGGAGCGATGTGCTCGAAGCTCTCAACAGCGGCAGGTTTCATTCGCAGCAGAACCAGCTCCGGGTGATGCTGGTTGGTGACTCCTATCTTTATGGTGCCGGAGTCGCGCCAGACCGGCATTTCACGGTCCGGCTGAAGGATCGGCTGGTGGAGAAATGCCAGGCGCCATGCCCGGAGGTCTCTGTTCTCGATCTGACTTCGCCGGGTAACAACACGTGGGCCAACGTTCGCGACTTTCTAAAGTATGCCGACGCCTTTCAGCCGCAGGTCGCCCTACTTGCCTATAACGAAAACGACGTCTACGGTCGGCAGGAGGAAGCCATCAAGTCGACCGCGGCTGCGAAACCTCGCAGCGATTCCGCAGACGGAGGTTCACTGGAGACCGTCCGTTCTCTCCGTCGCGCATTGTTCTCATCGAAGCTCGCCGAGCTTCTCCTTACGAAAACCAACATGGAGTTGAAACTCGCCGGCGTCGTTGTACCGGGAACCGAGTTTGAGCATCAGGTGAACCGCTCGCACAGCCCTGATTACCCAGGCTGGGTGCGCTCTCAGAGGCTGCTCGCAGACCTTGGCAAGTATTGCCGTGACCGCAATGTGCATCTCCTTGTCGCCAACATGCCCGAACTGAACATGCTCGGCAACTACGGGCTCTATTCGAAAGCCGATGCAGCAGTCGAACAGTTCTTCCGCTCCATCAATGTCGATTTCGTCAACGCGGCGGAGGCTTTCCTGCGCAACCCGTCTCGTGATTTCTCAATCTCCAGATACGACGGACATCCGAACGAAAAGGCACACAGCGTGGTTGCCGATTTCATTGCGGGCCGCCTCACTCAGGCCATCAGCGTAAACACAGGAAGCCCTCGATTGATGCAGCGCGCGGCGCTGCCGGGCGGAGTTAACGCCGCACCAGTCCAAACGTCAGATCGAACGGTGAATTCCTCACCTGGTAACTGAGGTCGTGGGAGTGACTGATCTCAATTTGTTTCGACACTGGCAAGATACCGGCAGCATGAAACGATATCAACGTGAAATTCGGCTTTTCACCTCGCTGCTCTTCGGCAGTCTGGTGAGCCTCAGCCCCTTACCAGCAACCGACTTTTTCGTCGCGCCCGTTGCTGTCGAAGACGCTGACGGCAGCTTCGCAAACCCATGGTCCATCGAGACCGCACTGAAGCACCCGCAGGCCCTGAATCCGGGTGACACACTCTACCTTCGCGGTGGGCTCTACTCCGCTCCGGACCGTCTCCTGTTCCGCAGTCGCGTTCAGGGCGCCGACGGAAAATTCATCACCATTCGACCCTGGCGCAGAGAACGAGTTCGTATCGACGGTGGACTTGAAGTACTGGGCGCCTGGGCCGTGTACCAGGAGCTGGAGATCTTCAACAGTCGAACCCTGCGAATCACGGCTCAGCCGGGCCCCTTTCCTTCAGACATAGTGCAGCCCGCCGGCATCACCGTCTACGCACCCAACGTCAAGGTCGTGAACAACATCATCCACGACACATCCACCGGCCTCGCCTCGTGGAAGGACGCATCGGACAACGAGTTCTACGGGAACATTGTCTATAACAACGGCTGGATGGGACCCGACCGGCCGCATGGGCACGGCGCCTACATGCAGAACAAGGATGGCCACAAACTCCTTATCGATAACGTGGTGTTCAATCAGTTCGAACTCGGCCTCCAGATTTACGGCACTTCGAATACCTTCCTGAACAACTTCTACCTGGAAGGCAACATCCTGTTCAACAACGGTTCGCTTGGCGGTGCGTACTCCCGCAACCTCCTGCTTGGAGGGACCATTCGCGCAGCGTCGCCTGTGGTACGCGACAACATCACTTACTTTCCGACAAATCGCGACCATGGCGGTGAGAACAACATCGGCTACTATGCGTTTGGAGCAGGCTGCTCAGACCTGCGGCTGGAAAACAATTACTTCATCTCCGGCAGCATCGCACTAACTTTATTCGATTGCACCGTGTCGAGTTTCCGGGGCAACACGTTGCTTGGAAGTACAAGAGCCTTTTCCTCCTCCACTTACCCGTCGAATACTTACCTCCGCCCAGCCGACCGTCCTTCCGGCGCCCGCGTATTCGTCCGGCCCAACCGCTGGGAGCGAGGCCGCGCGCACGTCGCGGTTTTCAACTGGGATCGCGCCGACCGTGTTTCCGTGGACCTTTCCGGGACGGGCCTTGAGAAGGGTGACCTCTTCGAAATTCGTGACATACAGGCGCTGGACGGCCGCCCTGTGCTGGCGGGAATATACGACGGCCAGAAGGTAAGCATTCCGATGACATCGACCGCAGTTACAGCGCCGATTGGAACCGTGCCGAATCCGTTACAACATACCGACCGCGAGTTCGGTGTATTCCTCGTCAGGAAATCCGGCGCCGCCACACGCACTGAATCCGAAACTCTCGGACTTCGCCTCGAAGCCGAAACCGCCAGCCTCTCCCAAGGGAGTTATCCAGTCTCGGAACCCGCAGCCACTGGCGGCTGTGCCATCGGCGCAATGAACACATCGGCCCTCGCAGCCATTCGTTTTGAGCTACCCCTTGAGGATGAGTACGCCGTCTGGCTCAGGGTGCGAGCACCGGAGTTCCCCACCCCTTCATTTGCGGCTTCGTTCGATGATGGCTGGACCGATCTGTCCACCATCCCTTCCGGGACCATGCAGTGGCAGTGGGTCCGGCTCAATGGTGAGGGGGAGTCTCCGGACACCCGCCTCTACCCTCGCATCAGTCAGCTGACTGCTGGTCAGCACACGCTGAACCTGAAATTCGAAAGCACCGATCTCATGCTCGATTCCATTTACATCAGTAACGACTTGTATTCTGTACCACCCGAACTGGTCTCCGATTCCGGCGCGATGTGTGTCACCCCGGAGAGCATTGAACAGTGAAACTTACCCGGGTGTTTGTTAGTCTATCTACACGGCATTCTATGCTCCGCAAGCTCTCATTAGTGGCAGTAATAACCGCGTTAGCAGGTAACCTCTTCTCTGCGGGTGCGCAAACCAGCACACTTCAGATCACCGTTTCCGAAGGCGATGGAGCCTTCAACAACCTACGCAAGCGACTCGGCAGAGATATTCGTGTCGAAGTTCGAGACGAATCCGGCCAGCCAGTTTCTGACGCCGATGTCACGTTCACTGCGCCGGCTATCGGACCTTCAGTCAGCTTTGGCAAATCGCAAAACCTGTTCCGAATAAAGACTGATGCGCAGGGCATCGCCTCCACATCAGGACTCGCGCCGAACAATGCCGAAGGACGTTTTAACATTCGGGTTACAGCCGAGTCCCGGGGCCGCTCAGGCGCTGCGACACTCGCTCAGACCAACACATCCGCCGGAGGCATTGGTGCTTCGTCAGGCGGTGGAAGTAAGAAAGCGCTCCTCATTGCGCTACTCGGAGGAGCAGCTGCCGGCGGTGTGATCTTCGCCACCAAAGGCGGAGGCTCTGGTAGCGCCGGTGGCCCAGGCGCAACACCCGCTCCTGTGCCGATCGCGATTTCGATTGGAACCGTTACGGTAGGAGGTCCCCGGTGAGACTCATCGCCCTCTTATTCGTCGCGGCCCTGGCAGGTTACTCAGCCGATTACCTCGCCGGCCCTGTTTCCGGCTACTTACTCCTGAAGGACTCTGGCTCACTTCGAGTGATTCAGGGTCTGCCTGGCGCAGCAATCTTAGGTGCTTCGGTCAACCCGTCGGAGAAGCTCCTGCTTCGGGCCGTCAGTGCCGACGCGGACATCGCAGCCGGACTACTCGATGGAGTGCCCGTCCTCGTGCACGGACTCCGCGCCGGTTCATACCGAACCACGAACCTGACCGGCCTCACGTCGTCGCCGGACTTACTGGCGGCCCGCGGCCAGTACGCGGCAGTCTACTCGTCCGCGGACCGTAAGCTCCTGTGGATCGAGAACGCCCTGTCCGCCGAACCCGTGATAACTGTGGTCCTCGATGGGGAGCAAGTATCCGCGGTTGCTGTAAACGCAACGGGTCGACTACTCGCGGTCACTACGGACTCCAGCGGCACGACATTGCTTCAGAGCCAGCGCGGTGCCAGTTTGGCCCGAGTCGCACATTTCAACGGAACAGTGGCCATCTCTTTCGCCGACGGAGAGAACGCATTGCTCGCTGATTACTCAAGGAACGAGGTGCTCAGCCTTTCACCTTCCGGTCACCTCCGGCTTGTTGCATCTGAGCGCGATGGCCTAAACGGGCCAGTAGCTGTGGCGTTTCGAAACGGAGTAACCTACATCGCGAATGCTGGTTCGCGAACCCTTCACATATTGGAAGCCGGTCAGGTTGAGGTGATCGACCTCCCCCTGACACCGGACAGACTCGAGTTGGTCGCACCCGATGGAGCCTGGAGACTGAATGACGGCGCACCAGCCGTACAGTACCTTTTTGACCCGGCCCGCCGCTCCACATTCTTTATCCCCGCGGAGAGTGCCACCAATGAGTAAACTCCGCCTTGCCTCTCTGGCCACTCTGATCTGCATCGGAGCGGCTGCACAGACCGTCGATCTCCAGTACAGCTACCGGACATCCACAAGTTCGGCGCCGACATTCGTGTCGACGAATTCCTCGATTCCATTTCAGGCAACGGCACTGGGCGCGGCAACCACACTTACTTTCCTGGTAAATAACAGGGGAACAGCACCGGTAAGTATCAGCCGCGCGACTGTAACTGGAGAAGGATTCACCGGAGGCTCTGCTTCTGCCACTTCAGTGAATCCAGGAGACACGCGTTTCTTCGACATCACATTTCGCCCGACCAGGGCAGGCGCCGCTGCCGGCGTCCTCAGCCTGGAGATTGTTGCCGAGACTCGAACGTTCACCTCGTCGTTCTTCCTCAGCAGCACGGCGCTTGCGCCTGACGTCGTTCCCAGCTACATTCTGAACCCGTCGGGCAACCAAACCGCACTGGCCAATGGCGACACCATCCCGTTCAATCTGGCGAACCTGAACGAAACCAGCAGCGCCTCTGTTGTCCTGACCAACCGCGGCACAGGACGCGCGGTTCTGCGCGACGTGGCGGTAACTGGTGAGGTATTCCGGATTACTGGCCTGCCACTCCTCCCCGCCGACATCGCCGCGGAGCGGGAGGTTCGATTCACAATTACCTTCACTCCCACTCAGCGGACCACCTATCGGGAAACACTCCGCTTTACCGTGGAGAGCACCACCTACGTCGTTATCCTGGAAGGTCAGGGAGTTGGTGCAGCGTATTCATACCGTGCGATCACCGAATCCACCGACGTAACGGTCGCTGAAAACGGCACGATTACGCTGCCGTCAGTCGCAGTTGCTTCCAACGCGACAGCCAGAATCCGCGTTACAAATAACGGAAACGCGAACGGACGAATCAACACATTGCAGATAACCGGCACGGGCTTTAGCATTCCCGAATTGCCGCCACTGCCACTTACTGTGAATGCTGGCGCAAGCTTCGAATTTGTTGTTGCGTTCCGACCTTCAGAATCGGGCCGCCAGACCGGCCGGCTTCGCGTTGAGAACGCGTTCTTCGATGTCGCCGGTACCGGCATCGGGCCACGTGTCGAGTTTTCATCAGTCAACGGCGGCGTCTTAACATCGCTGCCAAACGGCGGAACCTTTAACTTCCCCAACACACAGGTCGGAGCGAGGTCGGTGACGGACATCCGAATTCAAAACACCGGCAATGCACCGGCGTCGGTGAACAGCATTAGCCTCAACGGCGCGGGTTACACCATCACTCACGACGCGCAGTTGCCGGTACGCCTGGGCGCGGGAGAGTCCCTCACAACCCGCGTGACCTTCGCCCCCGAAGCAGTAGGTTCACTTACTGGCACAATCCAGATCGACGACGCCCGCATCCAGCTTCGCGGAGCCGGAACGCCACCCACAGCTCTGCCGCCCGTTTCAATTACGACTACAACCGACCAGGGTCAGCCGCTCCAGCAGCCGGCCGTGCGCCTTCGCCTCGACGCTCCGTACGCTCTCCCTGTCACAGGACGGCTGACACTGACGTTCAACTCGGAAACGTTCACTGACGACCCGTCCATCCAGTTCGCAACGGGGGGACGAACCGTGGACTTCCGCATCCCGGAGAACACCACCGAGGCGATCTTCTCGGATGGCTCACGTCAGATGCAGTTTCAGACCGGTACCGTCGCAGGAACCATCGCGATCACAAGCACCCTGTCAGTCGCATCGGTACCGGTAACGCCTGCGCCCGCTCCTTCAAAGTCCCTGGCCGTCGCTCAGGCCGAGCCGCAACTCACCAGCGTCCAGGTGGCCAGTCGATCAGCGACTGGAATGGACCTGATCATCACCGGTTACTCCACAGCGCGTTCCGTTACAACTCTGAACATTCAGTTCACCGCAACCGGAACCTCGCAAATCCAGACACCTACGATTACGCAGAACGTCGACGCTCAGTTCACCTCCTGGTTTCAGAACGCCTCTTCACGAGCCTTCGGAAGCCAGTTCACGGCTACCCTGCGCCTGAACGGTACTGGAGACCTGTCGACCCTGCAGACAATCACCGTTACAGCAACAAATGCGAAGGGAACTTCGCGCCCCGCAAGCGTCAATCTTCTCCAGAGCAACCCGTAATGAAACACCCCGCAGTTCTCCGTGCAGTAAGTATGGCCATCCTCGTCGGTGCGGCGGTCTGGTCGGTGCCAGCCGCCGTCAACACGAAGTCCCCAGGACCTCTTCGTATTGGCACTGACGATACCGTCACCATTGCTGCATTCCATTGTGAGGAGATCAGTAAGTCCTGGAGAGTCGGTGCGTCGGGCGACCTCGACCTGCCGATGGTCGGCAAAGTTCGGGCAGCCGGGCTCACTGTTGAAGAGTTGGAGACCAGTCTCCGGGATCGCCTCGGCAAATTTATCCGCAACCCAAATGTCTCAGTTGTGGTCTCCGATTTCCGCAGCGGTCCAGTCACGATCACCGGTTCGGTAGACCAGCCCGGAGTGCGGCAGCTTCAGGGCAATAAGCGCTTGTTCGACACGCTGATGCTCGCCGGATCGCTTAAGCCCAACGCGGCCGCCGTCATCCTGAGCCGCCGTCGCGAGCAGGGGGAGATTCCCTGGCCCACCGCCCGTACCAGTGCTGACGGTGCGTTCAGCGTCGCCCGAATTCCCGTCGCGGATGTGCGCGAAGGGCGCGGAGCTGCCTCCAACATCCTCATTCAACCCGACGATGTGCTTACCGTCGAGGCGGAACAGCCAAAGCTCATTCACATCATCGGCGAAGTAGCCCGCCCTGGCTCAATTGAACTCGCCACAAAGAACAGCGTCCCTCTCACCAGAGCCCTCGCTGTCGTCGGAGGACCCACACGTCTGGCTTCGATCCGGCGCGTCCTTCTTCGCAAGATCGGCGAGAATGGGACGGCCTCGGAAGTAGCGCAGATAGATATCCGACCCATTCTCGCCGGCAAAGCTCTTGACCTGGAACTAACTGACGGGTATGTGGTAATCGTGCCTTCAAACGACCTGAAGAACTATCTGCAGGCCGCTTCACTGACCGCTGTGAACTCCGGTATCTTCTCCGGACTTCAGATACTCGCTCGATTCTAAATACTATTTTCGCCCCCGCGAATTAAACGCTCCCGGGAGACTTACTACAGTTATGCTCATTTCGCGCACTCCAATGCGAATCTCGATTGGAGGCGGTGGAACCGACCTGCCGTCTTACTACGAGAAGTACGGCGGATTCGTTATCTCCGCCGCGATCAATAAGTACATCTTTATCTCGGTGAACCGTATGTTCACCGACGACATCTTCCTCAAGTACTCCACCTTTGAACGCGTGCAGGACATCAACGAGATCCAGCATCCCATCATGCGCGAAGCGCTTCGCATGAACGGCCTCGGCAAGTCCCTCGAAATCGTCAGCGTGGCCGACATTCCCGCAGGCACGGGCCTCGGCTCCTCAGGGTCCTTTACCGTCGGACTTCTGAAAGCGCTTCACGGAATCAAGCAGGACTACATCTCGGCCCACGAGCTCGCCGAAGAAGCTTGCCACATTGAAATGAACCTTCTCGGCACCGCTTCAGGAAAACAGGACCAGTACATCGCGGCGTTCGGTGGACTTTCTTGTTTTGAGTTCGATACCAGCGGCAACGTGAAGGCATCCCGCCTGAAGATCTCCTCAGACACAATGACCCATCTGTCGGATCACGTGCTGATGTTCTTCACCGGATACTCGCGGAGTTCTGAATCGATACTCGGCGATCAGAAAGTCCGAACCTCCCAGGGCGACTCGTCAATGATCGATAACCTGCACTTCATCCGTGACCTGGGCATGCAAATCCGTGAGTCGCTCGAGGCGGGCGACCCGCGGCGCTTCGGCGAACTGATGCACCGGCACTGGCTTCACAAGCGTGAACGCAGCAAGGGTATGTCGAACCCGTGCATCGACCGCTGGTACAACGTGGCGACGTCCAACGGGGCCGTCGGCGGCAAGCTGGTCGGCGCCGGAGGCGGTGGTTTCCTCCTCTTCTACGCGGCAAATCCAAAGCACCTGCGGGCAGCTATGGCTCGCGAGGGACTTCAGGAAGTCCGCTTCGCATTTGATCACGACGGCTCAACATTGATCTGCCGGGACTAACTCATGCACTGTGTCATACTGGCCGGCGGTCTCGGCAAACGAATGCTTCCACTTACGGAATGCATGCCAAAGAACTTACTCCCCGTCCTGGGCGTACCGTTCGCTGCATGGCAGCTCTCCTGGCTTGTCGGCCAGGGAGTTACAGATGTCCTCTACTGTGTCGCTCACATGGGCGACCAGATCCGGTCTTATGTCAACGACGGGAGCCGGTGGAAGCTCCGCGTTCGATACGCAGATGAAGGACCGGAGCTCATGGGCACCGCCGGGGCTCTGCGCGCCGCGCATCGCGCCGCTCTTCTGCCCGAACGGTTTCTCCTGCTCTACGGTGACTCCTACCTGCCGGTGCCCTTCAGGCCGGTTTGGGACAGGTTCGTACGGGCGGCGTCCCCCGCACTGATGACAGTGTTTCGAAACGAAGGCCGCTGGGACACCAGCAACGTGGCATACGAGGATGACCGGTTACTCGTTTATGACAAGTTCAGGACTCATCCACTTACTCCGCGAATGCGGCACATTGACTATGGACTTTCCGCACTCCACCGCAGCGTAATCGAGCATCTGGTTCCAACGCAGGGTCCGTCTGACCTTGCGACTGTGTTTCATCAACTAAGCCTTGCAAAGCAACTCGCTGGTTATGAGGTGGCCGAGCGCTTCTATGAAGTCGGCAGCCCTCAGGGTCTGGACGACCTCGAACTCTATCTGAAAACCACACAGGAGGCGGCGGCAGCGCCGGCAGCAGTATGAACTCGTTCGCATCTCAGTTTCTGGAAGAAACGGTCGAAGTAATTCGGAGCCTCGCGCCAGGCGATATCGAGGCCGTTGCCGAAGGGCTGTCTTCAGTCCGGGCCAGCGGTGGCCGCCTGTTCATACTGGGCGTCGGAGGGTCGGCGGGACATGCCAGTCATGCCGTGAACGACTTCAGAAAGATCTGCGGCTTTGAGGCGTACGCTCCCACAGACAACGTCTCAGAGTTGACCGCACGGACCAATGACGAGGGCTGGGAAACCACTTTTGAAGCCTGGCTTCGTGGCTCGCGCCTTCGCAGTGACGACGCACTTCTCATCTTCTCCGTAGGCGGAGGCAACCGCGAAGCGAATGTGTCTGTCAACCTCGTCCGCGCACTCACTCTCGCACAGGAGCGCCGGGCGAAGATTTACGGAATCGTAGGTCGAGACGGTGGTTACACGGCCAGATGTGCCGACGCATGTGTGGTAATCCCGCCCGTCTACGCAGATCGGGTAACTCCGCATACTGAGGGACTTTGTGCCGTAGTCTGGCACCTTCTGGTAAGTCACCCTGCGCTGAAGAGCCAGCAAACTATGTGGGAGAGCGTGGAAACCGCGGCGGGTGCAAGCCGGTGACCGGGCAGGCCTGGTTTATCGTTGGTGGCGCCGGATTCATCGGCAGTCATTTCACAGACGCGCTGCTGGCCGACCCACAAACCCGAGCCGTAACTCTGTACGATAACTTCTCCTCCGGGCGCGAGTGGCATTACAAACACCATAATCACGACCGGCGGTTACAAATCGTGCGGGGGGAAGTGGCCGACTCGCGTAATCTGCAGGCGGCAATGGACGGGCATGATGCCGTCATTCATCTTGCTTCGAATCCCGATATCGCGCGCGCCGCAACCGACCCGGCAATCGACTTCGACGAAGGTACTGTCCTTACAAAGCAGGTAGTCGAGGCCATGCGAATGACGTCGGCCAAACGGCTCCTTTACGCCAGCGGCAGCGGCGTCTATGGCGACCTCGGTACCGTTGAGGGTCAGGAGGACCACGGACCTCTCATGCCCGTGTCAACTTATGGAGCCAGCAAGCTGGCAGGGGAAGCACTGCTTTGCTCATACAGCTACATGTTCGGGCTCTCCGGCTGCGCGTTCCGCTTCGGTAACGTCGTGGGGCCGCGACAAACACACGGTGTCGGCTTCGATTTCCTCAGGCAGTTACAGGAGCATCCCGGCACTTTGAGAGTGCTCGGGAATGGCACGCAGAGTAAGTCGTACATCCACGTGCACGACGTCGTGAACGCCGTCCTGACGGCACATCGCCACACCACAGATCCGTTCCGCGCGTACAACGTTGCAACGGGCGATTACATCACGGTTCGCGAGATCGCGGAACTGGCCATCGAGTGCGCAGGACTGCAACGTTCCCGCGTGGAGGTGGAATACACGGGTGGCGACCGCGGCTGGAAAGGCGATGTCCCGGTGGTGCGACTCAACACCGACCGCATCCAAAGCACCGGATGGCAGTGCGTCCGAACTACACGCGAAGCCCTCAAGGCTGCCATGGAATCGATGCGCGAGGATGGTCGCGCCGGTCTTCTCTGGGCGACACCCACGCAGTCCGTATCCGCCAATGCACGCCCGTAGAGCCGTCTTTCTGGATCGGGATGGCGTTCTGAACCGCGCGATGGAGCGGGACGGGAGACCCTTCCCGCCTGAGTCGCTGTCAGACTTTGAGTTACTGCCCGGTGTAACCGAGGCCTGTCGCCACTTACATTCCCTTGGCTACCTTCTGATCGTGGTGACTAACCAACCCGATATCGCACGCGGGTCGAAGGCAACAGCGGACGTCGATGCTCTGAACACGCATCTTCGCCAGTTACTCCCACTCGATGACGTGCGCGTCTGCCCGCATGACGACGGCGACCACTGCATTTGCCGAAAGCCTCGGCCAGGCCTGCTCACCACGGCCGCCTCTGACTTTAATATCGACCTCACCCACAGCTTCATGGTCGGCGACCGCTGGCGTGACGTGGAAGCAGGTGCGGCCGCTGGCTGTAAAACCGTCTGGATTCGTTATCCCTGGCGCGAGCGGGAACCCGACCGCGCCGATTTCACAGCAGTAAGCCTTCTGGACGCAGCCGCCCAGATCGCAGCAGTCAAGGAGCACTTATGAGCGACCCTATCAGCGCCCTTCGCGTGAAGATCTTCGCCGATGGCGCAGACAAGCGCCGGATTCTGGAACTGGCAGCGAACCCCGTCATCGCCGGTTTCACGACAAATCCCACATTGATGAAGCAGGCCGGCGTCACCGACTACGAAGCGTTCGCGCGCGACGTACTCACCGCCATTCCCGACCGGCCGTTTTCGTTCGAAGTCTTTTCCGATGACTTCGACGAGATGTACGTGCAGGCCTGCACCATTGCCTCATGGGGAGACAACGTATACGTCAAGATCCCTGTAACTAACACCCGTGGCGACAGTGCGGCGAGCCTGGCGCGCCAACTTACTCGTGACGGAGTCAAAGTCAACTTTACGGCACTACTGACGCTGTCGCAGGTGGAACGGGGAGTCGATGCGCTTTCCGGTGGAGCACCGAGTTGCATCTCTGTCTTCGCCGGTCGCATAGCCGATGCGGGCGTGGACCCTCTCCCGATCATGCGCAGCGCCATGACCCTCATGGCGGCTGAACCGCAAATGGAACTCATATGGGCCAGCCCACGCGAGGTCCTCAACATCCTCCAGGCTGACGAGATCGGCTGCCACATCATCACCGTCACCCACGATCTGCTGAAGAAGCTCACCGTCGTCGGCAAGGACCTGACGGAGTACTCTCTCGACACAGTCCGCATGTTCTACCGCGACGCCAGTGAGGCCGGCTTCCAGTTGCGTCCGTCCCCGAAGTTCCAGCCGGTTACCGCAGAAGCCGCAGCCTGACCCATTCCTCCCGCCTTTCTTTTACCAGCGGTGGCCGAGCCAGGCCACCGCTTCTTTCCCTAAAACCTAACTTTTTGTAACCACAGGGTCGACGTGTGCCTGAATGCCTGTGATAGCATCGGGGCATTCAAACGCACGGCTGCTACCTGGAGGGACAGGGGTGAAACTCGGCCTGATTAGCTCCGCGTTCGTCGGAACGCATGTCGGAACAGCAGAGGGAATTCGAGTCACGAAGGACCTCGGCTTCGACACCATCGACATCTTCGGCGACCCGGTGGAAATGGATGCCCGCGAGAAGCGCCTCATTCGCGACACATGCGAAGAGGTCAGCCTTCCCGTGGTCTCAACCGTCTGTTGCGCTCTCGGAATAGCGGACTTTGCGGCCGTTGTGCGGCGCTTCCACATTGACCGGGCAAAGCGGTTCCTGGACTTCGGCTATGACCTGCGCGGGCGCAATCTCCTGCTGGTTCTCGGCGAGTACATCTGGCAGCAGGAAGTGATCGCGCCGCGCGATCAGTGGGCCTGGGCCGTCGAGGGCGTTCGCGAAATCGCGACGCACGCAGCGTCGCTCGAACTCGAAATTGCGCTGGAAATCGAACCCTTTGCGCTGTCGATCATAAATAATGCCGAGAAAATGGGGCGATTTCTCGACGATGTGAACCATCCGGCCGCGAAAGCCAACATCGATATCTCCCATCTGGTTCTGGCGCACGATCCGCCGCAGCGTATCGCACAGCTCCTTGCGGGACGCATCGCCCACGTCCATATCTCCGACTGCGACGGCAAAGTCCACGGGGATTTGCCGCCCGGCCGCGGTTGCGTTCAATTCCAGCCCTACCTCTCCGCCCTGCGCGATACCGGGTTCAACGGATCCGTTAGTATCGAGCTCGAATACTCGCCCGAACCCGCCAAAATCGTCGACTGGGTGCGTGAAGCCTGCGTCGCAACGGCGGCTTTAATGGAAGAGCTTTCTATTCGCGATGTCGACTCCCGATAACTCCACACCTTCGCGCCGAGGATTTCTCGGCGGTACCGCAGGCACAGGCTTGATGTTACTCAGCCCTCAGGCCGCGTTTACCTACCAGGCAAACTCCAACGTTGAGATCGGTCTGATCGGCTGTGGCAGCCGCGGTAACTGGATCACGCCCTTCTTTGTCGAATACACCGGCGCCAGAGTCGTCGCACTCGCCGATGTCGTAAAAGCCAACCTCGACCAAACCGCCACGAAATTCAAGGTCGATCCCGCCCGCACCTACTACGGGCCTGACTCCTATAAGGAACTCTCGCGCTCGAAGGTTGACGCGGTGGTCATTCAGTCGCCGCCATACTTCCACCCCATACAGGCACGGGAAGCTGTCGATGCCGGCAAGCACGTATACATGGCCAAGCCGGTTGCGGTCGACGTCCCCGGCTGCAAGAGCATCCTCGAGACCGGAAAGAAAGCAGCAGGGCGGCTGAGCTATCTGACTGACTTTCAGACACGGGCCCGCCCTGTCTACATCGAGGCGGTCGACCGCGTTCGCCGAGGCGACATCGGCAAGCCGACGTTCGCGCAGGTCTATTACTACGCCAGTCGCCCTGCGCCTGACAAATCGAAGCCCGGGTGGGATCCTGGACACACGCGGGTGGCGAACTTCTACATGGATAAAGTGGTCGGCGGTGACATCATCGTTGAGCAGAATATCCATGTGATCGACGTGGCCAACTGGTTCCTGGGCAGCCGTCCCGTCAAAGCACATGGCACGGGCGGGCGTGCGGACTGGACCGGTACTCCCTACGACGCGGGCAATGCGTACGACCACTTCGCCGTCACGTTCTGGTACCCCAACGACGTCCATGCGACATTTAGTTCCAGTCAGCTGGCACGTGGATTCGGTGACCTTTGTGTCCGGGTCTTCGGAATTAAAGGTTGCGCCGACACACATTACGGCGGAAACATTCGAATTGTCGGCGACAATCCGTGGCAAGGCGCCGAAAAGGACCCCACATTCGATCAGGGCGCCATCGACAACGTGAAAGCCTTCATCGCCAGTATCCGCAGCGGCAAATACCTGAACAACGCCGAGCAGGCCGTTGAAAGCAACCTCACGGCGATTCTCGGACGAACGGCCGCATACAAAGAACGCCTCGTTACCTGGGACGAGATGATGGCCGCCAATGAGAAGCTTGAGATTGACCTCAAGCTGCGCTGGTAGAAAGGGCTGGCTTTGGATAAGCGGCTCCTTTTCTGCATGAACTGGCTGGCGCTGGAGGATCTGCCGGAGTTCTCGGCAGGTCCACGGACCACTGACTCCACCGCCCGTCTCCACGCGATTCGCGATGCGGGGTACGGCGGCGTTCAGTTCATCGCGCCTCTGACCGCGGAGCAGGATCGCGCCGCAGCCGATCTGAATCTTTGGCGATGCTCGAGCGGACGGGTGAACCACCCTTCGGATGTCAAAGAGCTGGTCGACCGGTGCCGCGGCGAAGGCCAGAACTGCGCCACGCTTCACGTTGGCTGGGGCATAGAGGAGGACAACGAAGCCCACGCCCTGATCGAGGCCATCCTCGAAGCCTCTGCTCCTTCACTCCCGCTCTACGTCGAGACCCATCGCGCGACCCTGTTCCAGGATATGTGGCGAACCGTGCAGTTCATTCGCCGCTATCCCGATCTCCGTTTCAACGGAGATTTTTCCCACTGGTATACCGGACAGGAAATGGTGTACGGCGGCTTCGAAAACAAGCTCGCATTTATCCGCCCTGTCATCGAACGCGTGCGGTTTATTCATGGCCGGATCGGCAACCCGGGCTGCATCCAGGTTGCTCTTCCCCGCCCCGGTGAGCCAGAGCCTCTCTACGTTTCTCATTTTCGAACCCTGTGGTCCGCGTCTTTCGAGGCGTTCCAACAGCAGGCCGAAACCAATGTCATTCCTTTCGTTCCCGAGCTACTCTCGCCGTCGATCTATTACGGCCGGCACGGAGAGTCGGATCGCTGGACCGACTCACTGCAGATGCTTATGATCGCACGGGACTGTTTCCCCATCTGATATGCTTCAGGCAACCGGATTCCGTAATGACCAGCAGGGAAAGGGTCGCGAACGCGATCAACCACCGCCTGCCAGATCGCATCCCAGTCGATTTTGGCAGCACTGGCGTAACGGGCATCCACGTAAGCTGTGTCGCAGCATTACGTGAGCACTACGGTCTCGAACCGCGGCCTGTCAGGGTCCACGAACCGTACCAAATGCTCGGACTCGTCGAGGATGACCTCAAAGATGCGATGGGAATTGACGTCGATGGTGTCTTCGGACGGAAGACACTCTTCGGAATTCCCGCCGATAACTGGAAACCATGGCGAACGCAACAGGGCCTGGACGTTCTCGTCCCAGGCGACTTCAACACCACGGTTGATTCGAACGGCGACATCCTGATTTATCCCGAAGGGGACTTCAACGCACCTCCCAGTGGCCGCATGCCAAACGGCGGCTATTTTTTCGACACGATTATTCGACAGGAACAAATCGACGATGATTCGCTGAAGCCCGAGGATAATCTCGAAGAATTCAGTCCCATTTCCGACGAGGACCTGCAACACACTGTTGCTGGAGCCGCTCTCGCCGCCAGCGGCACGCGAGCTGTAGTCGCTGGCATCGGCGGCACAGCCTTCGGCGATATCGCTCTCGTCCCAGCCCCGTTCCTGAAGCACCCGAAAGGGATTCGCGACATCGGCGAGTGGTACATGTCCACACGCTCCCGCCGCGAATATATCCACACTATTTTCTCCCGCCAGTGTGAGATCGCGCTCGGCAATCTGGAGAAAGTTCACGCGGCCACCGGGACCAACATCGACGTGGTTTTTCTCTGTGGCACCGACTTCGGTACGCAGACCTCCACATTCTGTTCCGTGGGCACCTTTCGCGAACTCTGGTTCCCCTACTACAAGACAGTCAACGACTGGATCCACAAACATACCGAGTGGAAGTGCTTCAAACATTCCTGCGGCTCGGTGATTAGGTTCATTCCCTCCTTTATCGAAGCCGGGTTCGACATCCTCAACCCGGTCCAGTGCTCGGCAACAGGCATGGATCCTGAGACACTGAAGCGCGAGTACGGCGACCGCATCGTGTTCTGGGGTGGCGGCGTCGACACCCAGCAGACATTACCCTTCGGCACGCCCGCGCAGGTGCGCACTGAAGTAATCGAGCGCTGCCGCATATTCAGCCAGGGCGGCGGCTTCGTCTTCAACTCCATACACAATGTACAGGCGGCGACGCCTGTGGAAAACATCGTCGCCATGATAAACGCAGTCCACGATTTCAACGGAGTCGCGACACATGCCTGACCTCGACAAGTTGTACGAAGCCGTCCTGAACGGAGACCACAAGACAGCCTCAGCCATTGCCAAAGACGCCGTGGAAGCGGGCGTCGACGCGCTGGACCTGGTGGCGCGATATATGGTTCCCGCCATGGACGAGGTTGGCCGCCGGTTCGAGTGCGAAGACTACTTCGTTCCCGAACTCCTTCTCTCCGCCCGCGCGATGAAGGCAGCGCTCGAATACGTTCGCCCCCTGCTAGCGGCGCAGGGAGCTCAACCTGCGGGCCGTGTTGTCATCGGCACGGTCAAAGGCGACCTCCACGACATCGGTAAGAACATCGTTTCCGCCCTGCTCGAAGGCGGCGGCTTCGAGGTTACCGACCTGGGTGCGGACGTGGCGCCGGAACGTTTCGTCGAAGCGGTACATACGCATCAGCCCGACCTGATTTGCCTCTCCGCCCTGCTTACTGTCACGATGCCCTCCATGCGGAACACCATCCAGGCGCTGGAGGCTGCCGGGGTCCGGGGCAAGGTCAAGGTGCTGGTCGGCGGAGCACCTGTTACTCGCGAGTTCGCCAACGCCATCGGCGCGGACGGCTATGGGGAGAACGCAGCCGTTGCGGTCTCACTGGCACGCCAGTTCACGGGAGCGCAGGCGGCATGAACTCGTCTATTCGATCTCTGCTGGACAACGGCCCCGTCCTGACCGATGGTGCATGGGGCACGCAGTTACAGGAACGCGGTCTGCAGTTCGGCGACTGCCCCGATGCCTGGAACCTGACGAATCCCGACAGGGTCGCCGAAGTGGCTGCAGCCTACGCCGAGGCGGGCAGCCGTGTCATTCTCACCAACACATTTCGCGCGAATCGCATCGCGCTGGAAGGCTACGGTCTGGCAGACCGCACTTCTGAAATCAACGCCGCGGGCGTCGCCATCTCGCGACGCGGCGCAGCAGGACGGGCGTCCGTCTTCGCTTCCATCGGTCCGTCGGGCAAGATGCTGGCGGCCGAGGAAGTCACCGAAGCGGCATTGCTGGAAGCCTTCGCCGAACAGGCCAGCGCCCTTGCAGCGGCCGGGGCCGACGCGCTGGTCATTGAGACCATGTCGGATCTCAACGAAGCCATCCTTGCCATCCGCGCGGCCAAACCCACGGGCTTGCCGGTAATCGCCTGCATGGTCTACGACACTGGCCGAAGCCGCGACCGGACGATGATGGGCACAACTCCGGAGCAGGCCGCCGCCGATCTTACGGCCGCGGGGGCCGACGTCATCGGAGCCAACTGCGGCTGCGGCATCGAAGGCTACCTCGCCATCTCCCGCCGGCTCCACTCCGCCACCAGCCTGCCCATCTGGATTAAGGCCAATGCCGGCCTGCCCGAAGTGGTCGACGGCAAAGCCATCTATCGAATGCAGGCGGCTGAGTTCGCGGCCCACTGCATGACGCTGCGCTCAGAAGGCGCGTCTTTCATTGGCGGATGCTGCGGTACCAGCCCCGCATTCATCCGCGCTGTCAGCGAACGGCTGACAGAGGCAGCCCGTTGCGCCTGAGAGTCGTCGCCTGCGAGGTCTTTTTCCGAGAGATTTGCGCTCTCGCGGCACAGTGTCCGAACCTGCTCGACCTGATATTCCTTCCAAAGGGACTTCATGACCGCAAGAGCGCCGAGATGCGCGCCGCCCTGCAGCAGGTAGTCGATGACACGCCCACCGGCTTCGACGCGGTCGTGTTTGCCTACGCACTGTGCGGCAACGGGCTGGCGGGAATTGAGGCACGTTCCATCCCGGTTGTTATCCCTCGTGCGCACGACTGCATCGCACTATTCCTTGGCAGCCGTCACAAATATCAAGACTATTTCGATGGCAATCCCGGTGTTTATTTCAAAACACCCGGATGGATCGAACGAGGCGGCACCGTCGACCGCCAGTTGACCGGATTCGACCTTGACCGCCGCAAACTCGCCGAGAAGTATGGCGAGGAAAATGCCGACTATCTGATGGAGCAGATGGGACGGCACACACAGACATACCGACAATTCACTTACATTCGAACAGGCACCGGTCTGGATGGCCAGTTCGAGACCACCACACGGTCCGACGCAGCCGCTCGTGGCTGGCAGTTCGAATCAGTGCCGGGCGATCTCGGCATCCTGGAGCGACTGCTGGCGGGAGACTGGCAGTCCGACGACTTCGTCCAGGTGCCGCCTGGCTGGACTCTGGCTGCCACGTGGGACGAACGAATCATGGAGGCCAAACAATGAATGGACGCGAGCGCATTACAGCCCGACTTGCCCGACGCCCGGCAGACCACATACCGGTGATGCCGATCACCATGATGTTTGCCGCCAACCAGTCCGGCGTGAAGTATCGTGACTACGTGACCGACCACCGGGTTCTGGTCGATGCGCAGCTCCGGGTAGCCGAACGATTTGGCTTCGACTACGTCTCAGTCATTTCCGACCCCGCACGGGAGGCCCACGACCTTGGAGCGAGAATCGAGTTCTTCGACGATCAGCCTCCCGCGCTCGCCGAAGACCACGCGCTTCTTGGTGACAAGGCCACGCTGCTGACGCTGAAGATCCCCGAGCCCTGCAACGGTCCGCGAATGAGCGACCGCATTGCCGGCGTGCAGCTTCTTCGTCAGCGGGCCGGCTCCGACCTCCTGGTGGAGGGCTGGGTGGAAGGCCCGTGCGCCGAGGCTGCGGACCTCCGCGGCATCAACGCGCTGATGCTCGATTTCTATGACGATCCGGCGTTCGTCCACGATTTGTTCGAGTTCGCCGTGAAGATGAATCTCAAATTCGCGAAACGCCAGATCGCGGCCGGCGCCGACATCATTGGCATCGGCGATGCCGCCGCCTCCCTGGTCGGCCCGAAGATCTACAACGAGTTCGTCTGGGACGCCGAATGCCAGCTGATCGAAGGCATTCACGCGCTCGGCGGCCTTGTTCGACTTCACATTTGCGGCAATGCGAAGCGTATTTTGGAGAGAATGGGCCAGACCAGGGCCGATCTCATCGACATCGACTTCCCTGTTCCGATGCCAGCCGCACGGGCGGCTATGCCCAACGCTGTCCTGCTGGGCAATCTGGAACCGGCCGGAACACTGCGCAGCGGCACGCCCGACCAGGTTGCAGGCCTGATCGCGCAATGCCATGCCGATGCGGGCGAGTACTACATTGCCGGCGCAGGCTGCGAGATCTGCCGCGACACCCCGGATGCCAACGTGCTCGCGCTGACCGACTACGCCCGGACCCACGTGTGACCTTCACGCTTCGCCTCGAGCCGGGCGGCGCCACCATTTCCGCCGCGCCTGGAACACCGCTGCGCGAGCTCCTCTTCCCGTACGGGGTCGAGTTCCCCTGTGGCGGGGAAGGCACCTGCGGTAACTGCCGGGTCCAACTTACTGACGGCCGTATAATCCTCGCCTGCCAGGAGCAACTAAGTTCCGACCTCGCCGTACGAATTGGCGGATGGGAACACTCGATTCTTACCGAACATGCGGGCCAGGTGACCCGCGGTGTTGGTCGGGGTATTGCGATCGACCTCGGCACCACCACCGTTGTGGCCCAACTCATCGACGGCGAGACCGGCTCGGTTCTGGGCGTTCGGGCCGAGCTAAATAGCCAGGCAGCATATGGCGCCGATGTGATGACGCGCATCGGCCATGCTTTGACCCCTGAAGGCCGGGCCAACCTGCGGGATACGATCCGGAAACAGGTGCACAGGATGGCTGGCGAACTAACGGCAGAACCGGTGCCAGTGGTGATCACTGGCAACACGGCCATGCATCACCTGTTCGGCGGCATCGACGTGGAGCCACTCTCACGGGCTCCGTTTGACCCGGTGAACATCGCTCCGTTGCGGGAGCCCAACCTGACTTTCGTGCAGCCCATAGGAGGCTTTGTCGGCAGCGACATCCTGGCTGGCATCGTGGCCACCGGCATGGACCAGAGCACCGAATTGAGCGTGCTGCTCGACCTCGGTACGAATGGGGAGATCGTCGCCGGGACACGCGACCGGCTGCTCTGCGCCTCCACTGCCGCCGGACCAGCGTTTGAAGGCGGCCGAATCTCCTGCGGCATGCGCGCCAGCACGGGAGCGATCGCAACGGCGACCGCAGTCAACGGTGCCATTCAAACCAGAGTGCTCGGCGACACCACCGCGCGGGGTATTTGCGGCAGCGGACTGGTGGACATCGTCGCAGCCGCCCTTAACCTGCGGCTGATCTCACCCAATGGGCGAATCGAGACACCCACACGCACACTGCAGTTACAGGACGGACTCCAGTTACTGCAGTCGGACATCCGCGAGTTACAGCTGGCCAAGGGCGCCATCGCCGCCGGACTCTCGATCTTACTCAGCCGGCTTCATGCTTCGCCGTCCGATATCCGGCACCTGTATCTGGCCGGAGCGTTCGGTAACTACGTTCGTCAGTCGAGCGCGCATCGAATCGGCTTACTGCCGTTCAACGACACGCGCATCCAGCCCGCGGGGAACGCCTCCCTTGCCGGAGCAAAGCTGATCCTCTTTATGAACCCCGACCTCCCCGCTTTGCTCCGGCGGGTGGAACACATCCCCTTACATGCCGATCCGGCGTTCCAGGACGCCTACATTGACCACATGCGATTTTGAGCTACCAGCGCCGACATGAAACTTTGTTAGGCTTCAGGTAAGTGCCCACGCCGGTCCACCAACTGTTGCAACTTCAATCCCAGATCACCCAATGTTCACGATGTGAACGGCTTCGTCAACACTGCGTGAACATCGGCATCGTGAAACGTCGCGCCTACCGGACCGAGACGTACTGGAGCCGTCCAGTGCCTTCGTTCGGCGACCCTGCCGCCGAGGTACTCATTCTTGGCCTCGCGCCGGGAGCGCATGGAGCGAACCGAACCGGCCGGATGTTTACCGGGGACAGTTCGGGTGACTTTCTGTACCGCGTTCTGCACACAACTGGCTACGCTTCGCAGCCCGAATCGCGCAGTGCCGGCGACGGTCTTGCGTTGACGGGTGCATACATCACCGCTTCGGCACACTGCGCTCCGCCGGACAACAAACCTACTCGCGCGGAAATCGCGGCCTGCCGGCCCTATCTTACTCGCGAGTTCGAGTTACTGACGAAACTCAAGGTAGTGGTGGCGCTGGGCCGCATCGCTTTTGACAACTACCTCGACCTGCTGCTGGACTCGGGAGCCATACAACGCAAATCCGCGTTCGTGTTTGGGCACGGCGAACTGAGCTATCCCACACCCGGTGGACCCGCGCTGCTGGCGTCCTACCACCCGAGCCAGCAGAACACATCCACCGGCAAACTGACTGAGCCGATGCTGCTGGATATATTCCGGACGGCGAGGAGCCTGTCGAGTTACGCGCCCTGAGACTTCAGTGGTCTCTACGCAGAAGTAGGGCGGACGTAGGCGTCCGCCGCAGCTCTGGGGAGCTGCCCCCCTTTTTGCAGCTGGAAATTCTGCCAGAGTGGTGGAATGAACGCGGCACCCTGCCGGCAACTCGCGCTCTACTACGACGCGATCTTCAGCCCTCGGCGGGCCCCCGTCGACGCGGCTCGCAATCACATCCTCGCCAGAATCCTCCCTGCCGTTCAGACGGCCTGCGACCTCGCCTGCGGCACCGGCGTGACCGCGGTACAACTGGCTTCGCGCGGCATCCAGACAGCGGCGGTCGACTTCTCGCCGGACATGTGCCGACTGACCCGCGCGAGAGCGAAAGCAGCCGGGGCGAGGCTGAAGGTGATACACGCCGACATGCGCGAGTTCCGACTCCCGGCGCCGGTGGACCTGATCACGTGTGAGAGCGATGCGCTGAACCACATCCCCCGGCGGTCCGATCTGCGGCGCGTGATCCGCTCCGTGTCACGGGCGCTTAACCCGGGCGGACATTTCTACTTCGAGGTGAACAACGAAGCCGGATTTCGCCGGTACTGGATCACGACGTCCTGCACGGAACTACCCGGCGTATTGCTGGTGATGCGCAACAGCCACAGCCCTGACGGCCGGACGGCATGGAGCGACCTCGACTGGTTTATCGCTTCGAAAAACGAGCGGACATGGCGGCGAGTCCATGAACGCGTTCAGGAGGTCTGCTGGACTGCCGAACAGATTACGGAGACTCTGACCGCGGCAGGATTCGATGCGATTCGCACGCACGATTCCACGCCGTACTATCGCGATAACCCGTGGATTGTACCGGGTTGTCGCACCGTCTGGCTGGCTCGCAAATCGGTTATCCTAACCGCAGAAGCCATCAGCGCGCCATGACCATGACCTACCCGCGGAATATCGCAGGCAAAACCCGCTACGCCTTCGTCTTTCTCTCGCTTGCCACGGCGCTGGCGCAGAGCCCATTTACGCTGAGCGAGAAGGACGAGATCGAGATGGGGCGGCACGCCGCGGGCGAGATCGAGAAGGACATTATCCTGATCGACGACGGGGCGATCACGAAGTACATCACAGATCTGGGCAATGCCCTGGTGGCAAAATCGGGGCGGAACGGCATTGCCTATTCGTTCAAGGTCGTGAACAGCCCGGAGATCAATGCTTTTGCGCTGCCGGGCGGTTTCGTGTACGTCAACCGCGGGCTGATTGAGGCCGCGGACGACGAGAATGAACTGGCGGGCGTGCTGGGGCACGAGATTGGCCATGTGGTGGCCCGCCATGGCGCGGATCAGGCGATGCGGGCTGGACTGGTTCAGACTGGGCTGGGCGCGCTGGGCGGACTGCTGGGACGGAGCACCTCGGCGGGGCTGGCGCAGACGGCGGCGAAGATGGCTGCCAATGGCGTCTTCATGAAATTCAGCCGTGAGGCCGAACGGGAAGCGGACCGGCTGGGAGCGCGCATGCTGATCGATTCGAACCTGCGGCCTCAGGCGATGATCAGTTTCTTCGATAAGCTGGCTGCGCTGCAACAGAATCAGCCCAACGCGGTCCTGAAATTCTTCTCGTCGCACCCGAGCCCGGTGGAGCGTTCTCAGAACGTTTCCGCGCTGGTAGCTGAGTTGCAGACTCCGACTGAGGCGGCTCCCACTTCGGCTGCGTTCCAGGATGTACGGGCCCGGCTTCAAACCCTTCCGCGCCCGGAGGTGGAGGCGGCCAGGGCTGCGGCGGCTGTCGCAGCGTCTGCGCAACCACCTGGCGAACCTGCTCCGGACGTGCTGTCCCGCAATATTCGGCGGGACGAGGAAATTGCGGCCCGATTCGCTCCGATATTCCACCAGGCGCTGGGACCGGCGCCGCGGTACGACTACATCACGCGCTTTGACTTTGATGGCGACTGGCGGGGGGACAACAACTGGGTTAATGCCGAAGGCAGGCGTTTTCCGCTGAAAGCCTCGATCTATTACGCCGTTTTTGAGACACAGACGCACTTCTTCATTCACTACGCGGTCTTCCATCCCCGCGATTACAAAGGCGGGGAGAAGCGCGGGGCTCTGTTGAGCGAGGTCATCCGGCTGGGCGTTGGGCTGGGTGGACAGTATGACCCGACGGGCCGCGCCGCGGAGGCCGTGATGGCGCACGAGAACGATCTTGAGGGCGCTGTTGTTGTGGCTGAGAAGAATGGCCCGGACCCCGGGAAGGCGCGGTTGATGCTGGTGGAAACGCTGGCGCACAACGCGTACCTGAAGTACGCTCCTGAGGGCAGTTCGGCGGGGACGGGTGAGCCCGTGACGGTGACGGGGGTTCGGCCGCACCTGTTTGTGGAGTCGAAGGGCCACGGGATTTCGGCGTGGCGGGACGACGCACTGCAACGGAAGCAGGCGGAGAGCGGGTTCCTGGTCTACACGTACACCGGTAAGTCGGACGACCCCGAGTCGACTCAGAGCGGCTCGCTGGGCTACGACCTGCTTTCGACGTACGAGACCTTCTGGCGGAACGCGCGTGCGGGTCAGGGCGAGGCGTTCGGCGCGGCACACGATTATGGCGTGGTGACGGTCCGTGTAGCATCCGGGTCGACACAGACTGAGCGGTATATTCGCCTGGGCAACAGGGGCTCGGCTCTGAACGGCAAGGTTGGCGCCGCGAATATGTCGAGGCCACCGTGGGGGTGGTTCGACGGTGAGGATCGGGGCCGCCCGCTGGGCGAGTGGTTCCTGCAGCCGGCCGAGACGATTCGGCGTCACTGGAATCTGCCGGAGGCGTTCTCCACCACTTACACGTACAACCCGTTTCTGGGTCAGTTCCGGTAGCGGACCGGGGCCGGGTTCGCTCCTCAGTTTTTGCATGGCGGCTCCGGGGCTGGTGTCGCATCGTCGTTGTCGTCGTCGTCGTCGAGGCCCTCGGAACCCCGCGGGAACTGAACGGGGAAGGCCTTATGCAGCGGATCGAGGTCGCCCGCATGGTGCAGGGCTTTCAGCATGATGTATTTGTACGCTTCGGGGTACTTTTTTCCGAGGTTGTGCAGGACTACCCACTCAATATCGCTGATTTTCATATCTAATTCCCAGGGAAGCGGCAGGCGCTCGCCATTCCGGATCCTGGTCACGATGTTGTCGGTGGGCTTGTTTTGGGCGGAGGTACTGGCGACCCTCGGCTGACCTGGCGCACCGGGTTCCCGGCGGGGTTGGCGGTACTGGCGGCCGCCAGTGGTGGTGGTGGTTGGCGAGGCCGCGGCGATGGGCTGGTTGGCGGGCTTGAGCCAGTCGCTGAATGGCCCGGTCTGGATGAGACACGTCTCCCGGACCTGGGTTCGCGGACGGGCCGAGCGCCGGAATTTGTGAACTGGTCGCGCCATAATTGTCTCGAATTCCGCCGAAATGTTCGGCTAGTTTTCGCCTCCCGGGCTCTTATTTGCGTTGTCGAGACTGGAATTCGCGGCAGCGGTCGGGAGTTCCGGGGCCGGGATGTGGGAATGCCCGGGTTTGCTCCGGTGATTTTCGATGTTGACCGGCTGTTTCGTGACGGCGGCAGCGGGCACAGGCTCCGGTTCGGGCTGGGGCGGCGGTGGTGGGGCGCTTTGACGGCGGTCACGCTGGAGTCGCATGAGTTGGGCGATGGCGCGGTCGCGGATGCGGTACTGGGAGCGGAGCCCGGCCTGGATTGCGTCGTAGGCGCGGTTGTTGGCGAGGAGCGAGTTAAAGGCGAGCGTGGCGCGAGTTGGCTCGTCTATATTTTCGAAGGCTGCGTCGATTTCGGGGCGCATGCGGTCGGTCTCGAGGTCGAGGGCCGCGGATTCGTATGCGGTGAGGCGGTCGATGCGCCAGTTGGCGTTGACGATATCGGTGACCAGTCGGGTTTCGAGGCTGCCCACCGGGGCGCAGTCGATGAGGAACTCGTCGAGCATGGCGGAGTATGCTTCGGGGTCTTCGTTGTTGAGGACTATGGCTTTGGAGTAGAGCCCGTGCTTTGCGCTGTTCAGCGCGGTGCGGGCTTTGCCTTCGGCCGTGACCGGGCCTCGGGATCTGGTTCCGTTGATTCGGGATGCTTCGATTTGCTTGAGAGTCGCCATGGCGGTGCTCGTTTACCTCCGAGGGGAGGCTAGCATGTGGGTTTGTAGAATCGGGGTGGGCGGTAGGCGGCGTTGGCTGTATGTGGTTGGAGGAAATGGAGAAATAAATTTGGGCTCAGGTAAAACTGCTCATGGCGAGTCTGCGATTCGCCACCAGCGAGAGATGAAAACGAGCCCGGCTGCGCCAGGCTAAGCTGGACATCAGCCGTCGCAGGGCGATCGAGACCGTTGGCCGTTTGGCGCCACTGAGCCCGTTGCAAAAGTTGGTCTGAGACGCTGTCGTGGAACCACGGAATGGAGCCTCTGCCGCGAGCTACGAGAGCCCGGTCGGGCGGTGAAGCAAATCCTTACGCGCGCGAGGGACCGGCGGTCCCTTAGAAACAGATTTCCAATTCAAAAATTCTTTTTTGCGAAAGGGATCGTCAGCCGCATGGGCCGAGACACCGCACTTCAGGAGGCTCGGTGAGCGCCGAAGCGTAGCGAGAGGCCGAGTAGAGTCCGACCGCGTAGCGGATTCGCCCAAACTTCTGGGGCTGGTTTGACCCGCGTTGTCAAATATGACAACATAGCTCCATGGGCGGAACGCACTGACGAATGGCGGAAGCCCGCAAAACACGTCCCGTTTCGTGGCTCAAGGCGGCGCTCAGGGATTTCGGGAAGTTTCCGGCGGAGGCGCAGAGCGTTTGCCTCACGGCGCTCACCATCGCGGCGGAAGGCGGCAAGGCCGATATTGCGAAGCCGCTACAGGGACTGGGCTCCGGCGCTATGGAGATTGCCCTGCCCTTTGCAGGAGACGCCTGTCGTGTCGTCTACGCGGTGCAGCTCGGCAACGATATCTGGGTAGTCCATGCCTTCCAGAAGAAATCGACGCAGGGCATCAAGACGCCAAAGCGAGAGATAGACCTGGTGGAAGAACGTTTGAAGCGACTGAAGGAGATGTTGCGATGAAGGAGAAAATGGAAGTTGTGCGCGGCAGCGGCAATGTGTTCCGCGACCTCGGTCATGCCAATGCCGACGCCCTGCAGTTCAAGGCTATTCTCGCCGCTGAAATCATCAAGGCGCTCGATAAGGAGCGGCTCACCGTCCGCGCGGCGCATCAACGCACGGGCATAGCGGCGGCGGATTTCTCGAGAATCCGGAACGCGAAGCTCGGGCGGTTCACCGTTGACCGGCTGATGTCGATTATTAACCGCCTGGGCTCCCGCGTTGAGGTTAAAATCCGCGTCAGGCGCATTGAAGCCGCCGAGCCGGTTCCGGCCTGAAGGCCGGTCCGTCCAGCTACTTCTTCACCTCCGGTTTCGGGTTGGCCGCTTCGACGAGAACCAGCAACTGCTCCTGCCCGACTGAATAGGCCTGGTGAAGCTTGCCTTGGACAGTCACTTTTCCCCTGCATGGGTATGCCCTTGTTTGACAGCACGGTCAATACGCTGCCGTCGTCTCCCAGAAGCTGGAAGTAGCCATGACCCATCACCGCGAAGTTGTTGCCAACGGTTCCCGCCACGGCGACTTCCCGGTTTGTGAACTGGCGCGGACTGGCGACGAGTTCTTTTACGTCCTGGTTTCCAAACTCACGCGGGCTGGAACAGCCTTGATAAGCGACCGTGCAGCACAGGGCGCTTGCGATCATCCACAACAATCACTGCCGCGCCGCCGTTACTGCGCACTCGCCTCCAGGCTTCCCACAGAACGTTACTTCTGTAGATCCGGTCGTACAGCGCATGGAACCGCCGTGTTCTACTCGACCTGGCACACACATATAGCTTGCGCTGGAGTTGTCGTACTTTATCAATGGGGTTTTTGGCCGTTTCCAGCATGCCCTCGCACTTACCTCCGCACCAGCACGATCAAAGCAAGGCCCCTTCCCTCCAGCGTGTTATCTTGCACGCCTTCACAGGTACTGCGGACCTCTCGGACTCCCTCCTGGCTCCGCGCGACTTCAGCCTTCCGGCCTTATTCCCACGGTCTTTGCCTGACTTGGCTGCCAGGTAGGGTCTCTCCTGTTCCATGTTGCTCTTTCACAGCGTGCCACCGCCTGCGACCCCGGAGAGGTCCAGCATTCGTTCCGGTCCGGAATGCTGTCTGTTGCCTTCGCCGTGAAATGAGCGGCTCGGCCCTCTCGAACACCTTTCGGCTGAAAATATGACGAGGCTATTGCGTTCACTGATTGTTGCGGCCCGCTGGTTTGCTCCCCTCTCTTTCAAGGGCTCTTGACACTCCGCTCGGCTCAGTCGGATCTCTCCTCCCGGCTGGAGTCGCTACCGGGCGCTCCGGCGCTTACCCGGACAGGACTTGCACCTGCCAGAACAACACGTCTTTCAGGACGCACCATCGATACGAGCTTAAGAGCCGGTTTTCCCGCATGAGGCGCAGAATGCGTTTGCGTGAGACACGCACTCATCGACGACTCGCAACCGCGCCCATACCTTGCGGTGACCATCGCCTCGGCAGCGTCAGTGATACCGAGGTGAGGTTTCGATGGAAAGACTATGCCCACCACAGCAAGCACCGGGTCATGACGCTGACGTATGAGGAGTTCCTGCGGCGATTTCTCCTACACGTCTTACCTCGTGGGTTCCCCCGTATCCGCCACTTCGGCTTGTTTGCCAACCGGGCGGCGTGGAGCCCTGCTTCCGCTATGCCGCACGCTGCTTGCCCTTCAACCCAAACCCGTTCCGACAATGCCGATTGTAGCCTCGCCGATCCTCTGGCTCTGTCCTTGCTGTCAGGGGTCCATGCGGGTTGTTGAACGGATCACTGCCAACCAACTGCGCCGGGACGCAAGCCGCCTGGCAGAACGTCTTGACAGCTCTTAACGCCGTCCCACTTTCGCTCAACGGGTGTGGCTTCGGCGACGCCTTCACCGACGTGTCTCTGCGCTCTCCTAACCACCACGTTTTGTGTCGCAAATCGCCGGCTGTCGACCCTCCAGGAGCCTGCCTCACCGGCAATTTCAACATGCCTCAGTTCCGCAAACCATCCTCTGTCCCGGACAGCATCCGAAAGTCAGCATTCAAACCCCATAGGTCGTAGTACCCACCGCGCCGCGCCAGCCGCTTCCTTCTTACGACTCGATCCGAAGCGGTCCGGCACCGATCTGAACTCTGCTCCCAGACACTCTTCTGCCGGACCACTTCCGACAGAGATCCAGCGTGATCCGTTCGCGATCGAGTTTAGCAGGCTAAGAGCCCATACCGATGGCGCCTATCACTTGAACTGAGTATTCTCGTTCTACCGGCCCGCCGTGACTTCCGGCACTGGCTTCGACATCGTCCCCGAGCCAGCGACGGCCGGTATCGCCGCCGCCGCTCTCGGCCTCGGAGCCCTCGCCGCTCGCAGGCGCCGCTCGTAGCTTCGGTTATACGCCCAAATATTGCTTGGAGAATCGATCTCGCTGTGATAATCTGCTTACCTCCTGGTTGAAAGTACTGTACGAATGTTTTTAGCCGCACCTGAGCTAGCCAGAAGGAGAACCTCATGCTAAATCGACTCACTTGCACTGTTCCGCTGCTGTTGCTGTTGTCCGCACCCTCCTGGGCGGTGGTCCTCACTTTCGATGGCGACATCTGCACCAGCGATCCCAACGGCGGAGGCTTCGCCGTTGCTTGCCTCCAGGGTACCGCCATCCACCAGTCCTACGGCGATCAGGCCAACGTCAATGTCAGCTGGTCCCACACCGGCGGAGCCGAATCAATGCAGTGGTGGGACTCCGGCTGGATTGGCACAACCAACGCCGCCTACGGCCGTGTTTTCGTCATTACGATCATTCCAACCGCCGGCTACAAGATTCAGCTGAACAGCTTCGACCTCACCCCGTATCAAGTAACTCAGTCGTACGACACGTTGGGGGTGGTGGCGCATATTGTCGGTACTCCGGGCTTCAACACCGGTGGCGCCACCATCTCCACCCTGACCACCACGCCCGTAAGCCTGACTTCCAGCGCTGGCTTCGACATCGCAGTCGGCACCAGCTTCAACATCGCCATAGACAACATCAACTTCGACGTCGTCCCCGACAACGCCGTCCCCGAGCCAGCGACGGTCGGTATCGCTGCCGCCGCTCTCGGCCTCGGAGCCCTCGTCGCTCGCAGGCACCGCTCGTAGCTTCGGTTATACGCCAAAATCTTGCTTGGAAAATCGAACTCACTGTGATAATCTGCTTCCTTCTCGGTTGAAACTACTAGTACGACTGCTCCTAGCCGCACCCGAGCTAGCCAGAGGGCGGTGCTCCTCACTTTCGATGGCGACGTCTGCGGCAGCGATGCCAACGGTGGCGGCTCCGCAACCAGTTGCGTCCCGGGTAGCGCCATCCACCAGTCCTACGGCGATCAGGCGAACGCCAATGTCAGCTGGTCCCACACCGGCGGAGCCGAATCAATGCAGTGGTGGGACTCCGGCTGGATTGGCACAGCCAACCAAGCCTACGGCTTTGGTTTCGTCATTACGATCATTCCAACCGCCGCCTACAAGATTCAGCTGAACAGCTTCGACCTCAGCCCGTTTACGGATACTCGGTCGTACACTTCCTTGGGGGTGTTGGCGCATATTGTCGGTAGCCCGGGCTTCAATACCGGTGGCGATACCATCTCCACCCTCACCAACACGCCCGTAAACCTGACTTCCAGCGCTGGCTTCGACATCTCCGTGGTGGGCACCCTCGGCAACATCGGCATAGACAACATCGACTTCGACGTCGTCCCCGACGACGCTGTCCCTGAGCCAGCGACCTTCGGCCTCGCCGCCCTCGCCCTCGGAGCCCTCGTCCTCAAAAAACGGAGCTGACCCCGCTATTCGTACCGCAACGCCTCGACAGGAACCACCTTCCGGGGCGTTGCGGGCCGGATACAACGTCGCCACAAAGCTCACAAAAATCGCAATCCCCACCACCCCGATCAGCACGCCTGCAATACGAAACTGGTCCGGATTTGCGCATGCCGCGCCCCCATCGACATCAAAATCGCGATGTCTTTGTACTTCTCCATCACCGCCATTACCAGCGCGATCAGAATATTCAGCGCCGCAATCATCTGAATCAGGCTGATGGTGATGAACGTCACCGCCGGCTCCAGCTTCGCGAGCTTCACGTGTGCCGAACTAAGGCGTCAGCCGCCGGATCCGCATATTGCGATACCAGACTTCCGTGCCGTGATTCTGCAGCAGAATCGGGCTTTCCAGAGGTCCCGATTCCGTCTCGTACTCCACCACTTTTTCGCCGTTCAGCCAGTGCTCAACGTGGCGCCCGCGGACGATGATCCTGCTGGCATTGAACTCGCCGATGGGCTTCGACATGGCGCGCGCCGGAGCGATCATGTTGTAGAGCGCACCCGCGCGTTCCATGGGATCACCGATGGCTCCGCGATCCCCGGCGTCGTCGGCCACCTGATATTCGTGTCCCGCCGCATCGCCCCGGGTGAGATAAAACAATCGGTATTTCAGACCGGAATTTCCCTTCGGCGGCACTTTCCATTCGAATTCCAGTTCGAATGAACTGAATGTCTCACGGCTCCGCAATCCACTGGCGGAAACTCCGGCGCGGGGAGTCAGCTTCAGTGCGCCATCGGTGATGCTCCACAAAGGCGAGATGGGGTCGCCGGAGGGTGTGGCGAAGGCGTCCATCGATTTGCCGTCAATCAGCGGAATCCAGTTGTCGCCGGACGGTTTCGACGCGGGGACGACGGTGATGAACCGCTGATCGGACTGGCGAGCCGCGAAGCGCGCGGACGTTACCAGCCATTTGCCATCCTTCCTGATCAGAGTGCCGCTGACGTCGCCGGAGAACTCGCCGCCCGGCCAGTGGATGGTGCGGAAGAAACCGTCGATGCTGGCAATATCGTCGCCCATCATTCGCACTTCCCGAATCAGCGTGGCGACTTCCGCGCCCGCCAGGTTCTCTGACTTCCACTCCGACCAGCGCGAAACGCCATTCCAGTCGAACATTCTGCCTTCGCCGCGCACGTCCAGGCGCGGGGAGGCGACCGCCTTCGCCGCCAGAGCATCGCGATTGTTGGCTGCGCGGACCAGGTTGCCGACCGCCTGCTGGATGTTGTGCTTTTCGGTCAGCGAAGGTTGACGAATGGCTGGCTGAGCGGCAAGGGCGGCAGCGGTCAACAGGACCGCGAGAATCGGACGCATTATATTATGCTTTTACCTGCGCTTTCGGGAAATTGGGCGAAGTCATCATGCTTTGCGGGCGAAGGCCGAGGCGGCCACTAACGGTCGAGGGAGCTCCGCGTTCGGCGAAGTGGTTCAGCATCTTATTTCGCCATTGTTGCAGGGTCGCGGTGTGGGTTGTGTCACCGCAAGGTCCTTGCAACTCGTGAGGGTCTTTGATCAGATCGAAGAGTTGCTCAGCGCCGTCGCGCGCATGGAAGATATACTTCTGATCTGACGGCCGTCGGTCAGCGCGTTCCAGTGATTGTCCGGGTTGTAGCAGACGTTGTGTTCGAGGTCGATGTGCTCGCGCCAGCCCTTGCCCTGATTGCGGACAAGCGACAACAGGCTCTCACCGTCGGTCGTCGCTGATCAAGCTGAACGAAGCAGTGGATCTGTGGAGCCATCAGAGCATCAGGAACTGGCAGACCTGCGGCGAGTCCCTGGAGTGCTGGGGAGGGTGAAGGCACCCCGCTATTTCACCGTCGGCAACGACTGCGTCACTACGCTCACCAAACAGCAGTTCCTGAATGCGTGGGGCGCGGAGCGAAGCTGGTACTCCATCTTGCTGAAGGGCTACCGGCTCATCTTTCTTTATTCCGCTTTCACCAGCGACGGCAAGCCTTACGGCGGTCGCGAGTTTGACTGGAAGGATGCCTTCATCCCTCCGGCGCAGCTCGACTGGCTGAAAGCGGAACTACAGAGTTCCACTGACCGCGCGCTGGTTTTCGTGCAGCACCGCGTGGACGGGAAAGGCAACCACACCGTCAGCAACGCCGGTGCCCTGAGGGCCGTGCTGGAGGCGTCGCGGCGCGTGCTCGCCGTCTTCCTGGGGCATCGGCACATCAACGACTGCAAGAGCATCAACGGCATCCACTACTGCACGCTGAGAAGTCTGGTGGATGGCGCGGCGCCAGAGAACAGCGCCTACGGCACGCTCGACATCTACCCGGGGCTGGAGGCTCCACCGGAACGGCTTCCGGCTGCTGGAATCCAGAAATCTGCAGGGGCCTCGCGGCCCCCACCACGCCGCTCAGAAGGTATAGCGGAGAGCCACCTGGATCTGCCGCGAATCAATCCGCGTTCCCGTGATCACACCGAAGGTCGGTGTGCGCAGCGAGGAGCCCGGCTGGCCAAACACCGGGTGATTCGGCAGGTTGAAGAACTCGCCCCGCAGGTCGAACGTGTGCTTGCCGTCCTGTATCCGGAAAGCCTTGTTGACGGACGCATCCAGGCTGACGATCCCCGGCCCGGTCACCGTGTTGCGGCCTGACGTACCGAAGCGGAAATCGGTAATCGCGCCGGCGTTCTGCCCCAGCCGGTCCACGAAGGCGCTGGTGTTGAAGTACTGCGCCACCGTCTTCGGACCGTCGTTGCCATTCGCTCCAGGAACCACATCGGGAGCGCACCAGCCGCCCGCGCCGTTCTGAATGTTGCCGGGACCGCACGTCACCGTGAACGGGAACCCGGTCTGGAACGTCACGATGCCGCCCAGTTGCCAGCCACCCAGCACCGCGTCCAGCACCCGGCTGGAGATGCCGACCGCCCGTCCCTTGCCGAACGGAAGCTCAAAAAGGAACGACGTGGTGAGGCGGTGACGGAAGTCGAACGCGGAAAGCCCGCGGTCGCGCCACAGTGACCTGTCCGGATCCATCGGGGTGAGAGGATCGCCGTCCGTGGTGCGGACGCCGGAGCCATTGTCGATCGACTTTGACCACGCGTAGGATCCCAGCAGCGTGAAGCCGTTGGCGAACTTGTGCTGCAGCCGTGCCTGCAGCGAATGGTAGTTGGAATGGGCCGCCGCGTACATGTTCTGGAACGCTCCGTTGAACTTCGGAAACGCGCGGTTCAGGTTGGGGTTCCCCGGGGCCGGCTGCGGCAGATTGTAGCTGGCGAGGCGGCGCAGCTTAATGCCCGCCGAACCCATGTAGGTCACTTCCAGCGACATGTTCCGAGTCAGCTCCCGCTGCACCGCCGCCTGCCACTGTGCCACGTATGAGGTTGGCTCCCCATACTGGTTGATCAGCAGAAAGCTGGGCGCGCCGGTTTGCGTGAACAGCCTGTTCCATGTCAGGTTGGGGCTCACCGTGTTGGCGGTCTCCGCCTGACGGATGGTGAACGGGATGTTCCTCACCACGTCAAACACCGCGTTGGCGATGTCCCGGACGTAGTAGATGCCGCCGCCAGTCCGCAGCACTGTCTTCGAGTTCAGTTGGTAAGCCAGACCCACGCGTGGACCGAAGTCATTCCGGTCCGGCTTACCCGCGCCGCGTCCAAAGCGACCGTCGCGGACCAGGTTCCACCCGGCAGGGGCGGGGAACGCGGGATTGCCCTGGTTCAGGTCGCCCGTACCGGCGCGGACGAAGGTCGGTTCAATCGAGTTGTCCCAGCGGAAATCGACGTTCACGATGGCGTCGTGCTTGTCGTAAAAGGGCGACTCGTATTCCCACCGCAGGCCCCAGTTCATCGTCAGTTTCGGCGTAATCCGCCAGGTATCCTGCAGGTAGCCCGCGAAGTAGGAGTTGCGGAAATTGGCGATCGGCGCGCCCACCTGGCCTTCGGTGGTGGACATCACGCCCAGCAGCATGTCGGCCATCGGCTCCCCCGAATACTGGCCGTTCCAGGTGAAGCGCCCTCGAGGCACCACCGCGCCGATCTGGTTGTAGCGCAGACGCCGCACCTCTCCACCGATCTTGAAGTTGTGTTTGCCTCGGATCCAGGAGAAGTTGTTGGACGCCTGGAACGTGGTATTCCAGTTGACGAACGGACAGTCATTGCACTCGCCCACATTGCCGAAACCGGAAATCTGAAACACCGGGATGCCCCAGAACAGGGGATCCTGCGATACGCCCTGCAGCCCCAGTTCTCCCACCACGTTGCGCTTCAGCGCGCGCTGCTGGCTGTTGGCGGAGTTGAAGTAGTTCATCCCGAACTTAAAGTCATTTACTTTGTTCGTGCCGATCACCATGGTGTGCCCCAGCACCCCCTGTTGCGCCAGAATCGCCACGTTGTTGCCCTGGTCGGCGATGGCCGACGGGATGTACTGCGGCTCTTTGGTCTGGCTGAACCGGAAGAAGAACGTTTGGTTTCGGATCGCCGTCAGGTCCGTTCGCAGCGTGAACTGATCGCCCGTGGTCCGGCGGCCCTCGTCGTTCAGGTAGTTGTTGGCGATCCCCAGCGCGCCGCTGCCGGCCTGGTTCGGAAGCGGGAAAAAATCGTTCAGCACTTTGCGGGAAGTGGGCGCGATGCGGTTCTCCGGAATGATCCCGTTGGGAAACACCGCGCCAGGATTCAGCGGGTCCCGGATCGCCTTGTTCAGGAAGCCGAAGTTGCCTGAGCGATACCGGGAGTCGGGCAGCGTGCTGGTCTGCGTCAGGGCCCGCCGCTCACGCAGTCCCTCGTAGTTGAACATGAAGAACAGCTTGTTCCGTCCATCGAACACCTTCGGAAGGATCACCGGGCCGGCGAACGTACCGCCAAACTGATTCCGTTTGAACGGCGGGTTCACCCGCGCGAAGAAATTCCGGGCGTCAAAGAACGAATTCCGGACAAATTCGAACAGAACCCCGTGGTAGTGATTCGTGCCCGCCCTGGTGGAGACGTTCACCTGGGCAATCGCCCGGCCGAATTCCGCGCCGAACACGCCCGATTCCACCTTGAATTCCTGCAGCGCGTCAATCGAAGGCAGGAACAGGTAGGTATTGAAGTTCGGGTCCGTGTTCTCCATCCCATCCAGCGAGTAGTGGTTGAAGTGGACGCGCTGTCCCGCTACGTTCAGCGCGAAGCTGTTGCGGGCGCCGCCCATTCTCTGCTGGCCCTGCGAGGAAGCCGGGCCCACCGTCGTCGTGCCTGGAATGAGAGACGCAAGCTGCAGATAATTGCGTCCGTTAAGCGGCAACTCCACGATCCGGCGGTTCTCAATCACCGTGCCCACCGACGTGCTCTCGGTCTCCAGCACGGGCGCGCCGCCCGTCACATTCACCACCTCCGCCACGTTGCCCACCTGCAGCGTGAAGTCGATGCGGATCACCTGGCCCACCTGCAGTTCCACGCCATTGCGAGTCTGCGCGGAGAATCCCGCCACTTCCACCTTGATGTCGTACATGCCCGGAGGAAGCGCCGGAATACTGTAGTTTCCTGAGGTGTTCGAGGTGGACGAACGGCGGGTGTTGGTTGCCGGATTGGTGGCGGTGACTACCGCGCCGGCCACCACGCCTCCCGATGTATCGACAGCGGTACCGGAGATTTCCCCGGTTGGCCCCTGGGCCAGTGCGGTGATCGCGGTCAGGGCGAGCAGGGCGTATAAGGCCCGTGGATTGGATGGGTTCATGGTTCCGTCTGAGTAGAGGTAGTCTACTGCATTTCAGAGGCGGGCTCAAGTGTCAGTCTTGTCATTACCGTGTTAACTTGCTCGCCGCTCGCCGGCCTGGCGAATCCGTATTGGCCGAGGGCCGCCGGAACGCGGCCGTTGGCAGCGCACGTCCGGCGTGAAGGCGCGGCCTCAACTTTCTCCCTTTGGAATTCCCCGCGAGGGGCTGACTGGCGATCAAGAGATCGCCCTCAATTCCGGGCACGGTAGCAATCCCAGCCTGAGCCAGGGCAGACAGTTCATCTGTCGCTGAAACCCGCCCGTAAACGAGAACGTTCGCCAAAGCGACGTTTGGTTTGGGCCTTCGAACCGTATCGTCAGAGCCCGACCACTCGGCTCACGCCCTCTGATCGCAATCTGCCGGCGTCTGGACGTAGAACGGCCTATACGCGGATATGGCTCGGAGGAATGTCGGGCGAGTTGTCGGCCACTCGGACATTGGGACCCAAGAACGGCGTTACCGGTAATCGGCCCGGCAGGCTGACACCCGTCGGCCGTATCGAGGACACCCTGATGCGTCGAGCGAGGCTGTGGATCGCAAGACCTCGCCGGCGAAGCAGATGCCCTCGTTCGTTTGGTCGGGCTCTTGATCTGAATCCTGGGCTGCGCCCCAGGTCCGGTATGCTCAGTCCGACCGGGGATCGACGGCGAGCACGATCGGCCTGCGTTCGCTAGCGGACCTCACCCGCGGTCGGCTTCCGGAACTCCGCCTTCACTTCATCGATCTCGACTCCGCGTGTCCAGATGGAGTACGCATCATTCACTCCGTAGCCGTGGCGAACGGCAAGATCGAGATGCCGGATTTTCGTCGAATCGAATCCCATCACGGCAGCTCCGACTGCGTCCACTGCGGGTGCATTGGTCCCGGCAATCAGCACATTGTGGCGGCGCATCCTGGTGCTTCCGCCTGAGCTTCCATCAGACTCAGCGGCGAAGGTTCCGCCGACAATCGAGTAATCGGCAGGATGGAATGAGAACATGTCCACCGAGATCTCGCCGGGTTCGCCTGACGCAGGAAGCCGTTGCTTGCCCTCGCCGTACGCATCGGCAGGAGAAAAGCCCAGATAGTTCAGGATGGACAGCCCGATGTCTGTACTGGCTCTCGTTGACAGCGGTGCGATCGATATCACCTTGTCGCATTCGCGAAGCACGCGCGGAACGTGATACATCCCTTTGGGGTTACGGCTCGCAAACACACGTCCGTTAACAGGCATTTCGAGAGAAGGCGCCGTATTCAAATCCAGCAACTCGAACCTCAGTGACCGATGCTTATTCGACATCTCCTGCACGACAGATCTGTAGGTAAGGCCGTCGAAGTTACCGTTCCAGTTTGAGTCCCAGATCGAATCGGCTGTGCCCGCCGCCTTCCACGGTGCGCCTTCGACGATGCTGAAGCGTCGTCCGAGTCCACGCTCGACCAGGTACCCAAGTACACTTGCGACGAGACGCGGATCGGTGACAGTGCCCGGATGAAACGCCGCATCGCATCCGCACTTCTGGACACTGACTTTTATCAGTACCCAGTCTTCGCGGCTGACAGCGGTTGCAAGGCCGCCACGCCGGCCGCCGCCCAGTTCCACTCCGAGACGAAGCATATCGGTGAGCTGAGCAGCACTCAGGGAGGCTGTAATCGGAGCGGGCCTGGCCAGTGCGCGAATTTTACGGCCGTCCATCTCCTCAGTACCGGCGAATGTGGAGGGGATCAGGCCTACTCGTGGAGCAGTATCCCGGCTCGCAGCCGCTGTCACACGCTCCCGGGGCTTCCGATATTGCCCGGGCTCAGGTTCATTACCGGTCTTTGCAGTCTGCGCCAACGCAGGCAGCAATGAGACGGGCGCTAACAAAAAGTCGCGCCTACGCATCTTTTTGGGATCTCCTCCCCTGAGTCTAGCTCCGGAAGCGCAAAAAAGCTGTATAAATTAAGTTATGGCAACACTCAGCCGGCGGCAACTCATGGTTGCGGCTGCAGCTGCGGCCGCCCGTCCGAGCTTCTTGTCTGCAGCTCGGGAGCAAACCCGGATCGGTTTGGTGCCGTCCAGCTATTCCAAACTCCAGCGACCGAGTTCCCTGGCTGATCTACTCGACTATGAGCGCGTACGCGACATGGTCTGGACCGCCATCCGGCTTGGCACCCCACGCGCCGGGAGTTTGGAGGCGAAGATCCGTCCTGGCTCGTGGGTCGTGATCAAACCGAATATCGTGGGATTACGCGGACGGGAGTTTTATACCACCGGTGACATCACCGATATGCGTGTAACACGTGCCGTGCTGGAGTATGTTGCGCGTTTCTCCCGCGCCGGCCGGATCACACTTGCTGAAGGGGGAAGCTACCGGCGGCTGTCCGATCCTGCAGAGGATAACGTCGTCTACCAGGATGACGTCCGGCGGGATGCAATGACCTTCGACTGGGGTCCTCAGGAGTTTCCCGGATTGGGTGGATCGTTCGGCGGCATGCTCGCCGAATTTCGGAAGGAGTTTCCGGGCCGCGGTTTCGATTATGTGGATTTGAGCTACGACGCCGTCCGCGACGCGAATGGCCGTTTTGTTCGCGTCGAAGTTCCAAAATCGTCAAATGGCATCGCCGCCTTCGGAGCACGGCCCGACTACTTCGTCACGAATACAATTCGGAACTGCGATTTTCTGATTACCGTTCCCGTAATGAAAGTGCACCTCCAAAGCGGCATTACCTGCTGCCTGAAGAATTACGTCGGGACGGCGCCGAGAGAAGCCTATGCGCTTCCAGGAACATTCCATAACGCGCGCCTCCATTCGGGCCACAGCGTCGACAATCGCATCGACCCATTCATTGTCGACCTTGCCGCATTTCATCCACCGGATTACGCCGTTGTTGACGGCCTGCGTGGATTGCAATACCAGGAGCACAACTGCGAAGCAAGCGATCAGATGGTGCAAAGCAATCTGGTCCTCGCGAGTGAGGATGCCGTTGCCACTGACTCGCTCGTTTCATTTCTGCTTGGGTACAACCCCTGGGATATTGACTATCTGCACATGGCCGACAAGAGGCAAATGGGAACGCGCGAGCTCGCAAATGCCGACGTCCGGGGTGGCGATGCGGCTTCTCTGCGGAGCCATTGGGCAAAGCCGAAATCCTGGTACGGACGTGCAAACAGACTGTGGCGGGTTACTTCCAACCCGAACACTCCGATGCAAACCTGGAGACCCTGCGAAATACCTGCGGATACGCTGCATTTCGATAGGTGGAGCGGGAAAGCGGTTGCGCCGGGGAATCGATTTGCAGCCGCAACGCGGATCGAGGCAGCAGGACATACCAAAGCGTTTCTCTGGATCGGCGCTTCCGGAAAGCTTGTAGCGGAACTAAATGGTCAGCAGGTCATGACGGAAGAGTGCCGCACCAGATATCGGAACGGACAGTTCCAGCAAGCCGTAGAACTCCGCCCCGGATCGAATGAGCTGGTGGTGCGGATCGAGGCTGTGGATGCAGCCGCCCGAATGAGCGCGTATCTCGTTGGTCCGGGAAACGACGGCGACACAGTTGACGGTATCCGATGGCTCGGATAGCAGAACACCCGTGCCGAATCCGGACATTCTTGTCAGAGCTCGGTTCGTCGTGTGGGTCTTCGCGTGTTGAAAGCGGTGAACGCTTTAAGCGGCGGGACAGCGGGCCAGAGCAGCAACCCCTTCGGGCCTTCCTGAACGCTGTCGATCGGTCCACAACACAGCGGACGCTCGATGACTGGGTGGTATCATCCGGCAACGCTGCGAAGGAAAGCTCGAGGTTCTGGGAGTCGGCGCAGCCGTCCGAACAGTCGGCAACAGAAGGTTGGGAACATAGACGTCGTCCCGTCGATTGAGCGTATTTGTGTCAATTTGACGAGCGGGTAAGGAGACCACTGTCAGTGAGCCGCAAGAAGCCCAGGCATGGATTTCGCCAGGGAGCGCCGTCCTGAACACTTTTCAGTCGCCGGAGTCGAAGCGATTGCTCTGTGCAGTCGTATGCCCTGGGCGCTCCCCACAGGGTTGTTTGCTCGCAGGCAGAGCCTAACGTCGGTTCGGAAAGAGATAACCGCTCGCGGATCATGGAAACGACCGGAGAGTTACTCGATCCGACAGGCGTCCCTGCAGACAGGCATCCGACTCACCTGGTCCGCTCTTCGCCCAGCCTCCACAGCTTTCCGCAACGTCGTGGAGGGCAGCAAAGCGCCTGACTGGTAGCAGTCGCCGGTTCATCGACCCGACGGTCGGCCTTCCTGCTTTAGGGCGGCGGAACGGGTCTGGAGGTCCGATCGAAGAGAACTCGCCATGGAGATGCAAAATTCCGTGCGTTCGCCCATGCTGCGCAGGTGCGTGTCGGCGACATCTGAAGAGAACGACGCGAGAAATTGTCGAATCATCTTTTCGACATCTTCCTGCAGGGTCAGCGCGGCCGGCTGCCACGACTCTCCTGCCGGCCGGGCGGGCGCGCTGACCGGGGTGGACGTGCCCGGCGCAACCAGCAGCTTTCCATGCAGAGACGTCAGGTCGTTTTCGAGCATGATCGTGTGATCTTCCACCATCCGCAGCACCGTTGCCAGCAAATCCGGGCTCAGCCGCACGGTTCTGCCCTGCGGGAACTGTTCGGCCAGTCCCCGCAGGGCCCATGCCTCACTCGAAGCTCTCTCCGAAGCCAGAGCCATCGAGTTCATCAGATTGAACAGGTCGCGCTCCGTCAGGCCCGGGCGTCCATGCAGGCTCTCCCGCAGCCAACCTACGATCGAGGGGGTGACGTTGCTGGTGTCCGCAGGCGAAGCACTCGCGGCCGTGTTGCCTGGGGAAGCAGGCGGCAGAGGGACATCTTCAGGAACGGCGATAAGCACTTTCACAATTCCTGCTTTAGCGGTGCTGGTCAGAAGAGTCTCGATCTCGATTCGCTGATCGCGCGAGCGGGCTATGCCCGACACCTCCACGAATCCGTCGGCCCTGCGCACCGCGATCCCGGAGCTTCGGCACAGCCCCGACCGGTGCAGCGCTTCCACCGCATGCACCTCTGCCTCGATGAGTTCATCGTCCGACGACGGACCAGTTTGCATCGGAATCACCTGGGTGGTCAGTTCTACTGCCGGAGGAGCAGGTGGTGTCAGACTGGTGTGTGGCTCGGGACGCAGCCTGGGGGCAGGCGGGGTAAATTCGCGGCGCACGGTATTCTTAGTGGCTGCCACCGGCGTTTCCGTGTCCCTCCGGAACAGCGGTGAGTTCGCGACGTAGGCCAGCGCCACGGTGGCCAGCAGGGCAGAAGCTGCGATAACGCGCGGCCCGTTCAGCCGCAGCGCACCAGCAGACGCCCGGGCGGGATCGGGGTAACGCTCTCGCACTGCGTCTTGAAAACGCCACCAGGCCCTGGTCACGTCCACTTTCGACGGCTCCGGCATTTGCCCCACGTTGACGCTCACGGCGGCGAACATCGCTTCGAGTGCACTCACATCCGCCCGGCAGTGCCAGCAAGACTGAACGTGACGTCTGACGAGCAGAGCCCGCCACCATGGCAATTCGCCTTCCGCCCACGCCAGCAGCGTGCTTTTGTCGGGATGTTTCGGACCGGTCAGATCAAAGCCCATTACGTTCCGCAGCCACCGCGGCCACGCGGCGAGTTCCGAAAGCAAGCTGAAGTTTGTCCAGCGCACGAGAGAGCAATGTGTTCACTGAACTGGTGGTTATGCCCAGTGACTCGCCGATCTCCCGGAACTTCATCGATTGCAGCCTCAGCAGCAGCACCTCTTCCTCACGCTCAGTCAGCAGGGCCAGATGACTTCGCAGCCGCTGGGCCTCGAGACTTGCATGCATCGCCTGGACCGGGTTACTGCCGCGATCCTCCAACACGTCCAGAGACTCATGGTGGCCGTCCAGGTTGAACGGCCGCGTCTGCAGGTCCGCGCACTTGCGTCTCGCCACACAGAGCGTCCACGCCTTCGGGAACTCGATCCGATGCCCCGACCGCAGCGCCTCGTACAGATCCAGAAAGACTTCCTGCGTCACATCCTCGGCCGTTGCACGCGATGCCGTGAAGCGGCAGGTATAGCGGAGCAGGTGGGGATACCACATATGAAAGTAAGCGTCGAATTGGTCCAGAGAATCTTGCCGGTCCATGGTGGCCGCGCCGCGTCAATTGTATAGTGTGGAGCCGGGCGGCGATTTTGCGACACCGGCGGCGGCGCAAAAGCTCTCACCAAATAAATCTCCGGCAGGTGTCGCAAAGATCGCGCCCAAACGTGCACTGGCCATTCAGGAGATTGTCCGTGAAGACTACTTGCTGGAGAATCCTGGTTGTGGCGGCTCTGTTCGCTCTCCACGTCCGGGCGCAGGGCACCACAGGCCAGATCGTCGGGATTATCTCGGACCCGTCGGGAGGTGGAGTTCCCGGTGTCGCCGTAAAGGTGACGAACGAGGACAACGGAAGTGTCCGTGAAATTGAGAGCAACGAAACGGGAGCCTATGTTGCCCCGCTGCTCCAGCCTGGCAATTACCGCCTTACCATGACCAAGCAGGGTTTCCGGCCAGTAAGCCGCACGGGCATCAAACTCCTCGTAGATCAGGTCTTGCGCATCAATCAGGAACTCGAACTCGGAGCGATGGCGCAGGAGGTTGTGGTTACGGCCACGACACCGCTGCTGGAATCGGAAACCTCCGCCATCGGCCAGGTGGTGGACGGAGCGAAGATCCAGAGCATTCCGCTGAATGGGCGCAGCGCGTTCCGCCTGGTCCAGTTGACACCCGGCCTCATCGCATCCCCGGCGTCGAACGGCCAGTTCGGCGACATCCCCGTCAACACCAACCAGGACAGCACCTTCTCCATCAATGGTGGCCGCCAGATGAGCAACGAAATCCACATCGACGGCGTACCCAGCACCACCGGGCAGTTCAACACCATGACCACGATTCCGTCGATCGAAGCCACTCAGGAATTCAAGGTGCAGAGTAACAATTTGTCGGCCGAGTGGGGACGGTTCGGTGGCGGTGTTGTCAACGTGTCCACGCGATCCGGCACGAACCGGTTCCACGGATCGATTTACGAGTTCGTCCGCAACAGCGCATTCGACGCAAACGAGTTCTTCAATAATGCCGCGGGCCGTTCCATCCCGCCGTTCCGCATGAACCAGTTCGGCGGCGCCGTTGGAGGACCGGTAAACCTTGGCAAACTCTACAAGGGCACGAACCGCACGTTCTTCTTCGGTGATTATCAGGGAACCCGTTACCGCCGCGGCGACACCGGCCGTTTCAGCCTGCCGACCGCGGAACAGCGCAACGGCGACTTCTCCAGGACGCTGACGCAAACCGGTGCACTGGTCGTCATCTATGACCCGACCACCACGGCTCCCGACCCGGCGCGCGCCGGCCAGTCTGTCCGGTCGCCTTTCCCGGGCAACGTGCTGCCGGCCAATCGCATCGACCCCATCGCGAGAAAGCTTGTGAGCTATTATCCGCTGCCGAATACCGCGGGGGATCCGTTCACCGGCTTCAACAACTACGCGAACAACGCCGGACGCAGCATCGACCAGAACCAGGTGAGTGGACGCGTAGACCATACATTCACGCCCTCCTACCGAGTATTCGGGCGGTTCGCCCACAATCGCACCCTGCTCACGCAGCCCGATTCTTACGGCAACGTCGCGACTCCGGACCCCGGCGCCGTGGGAACGACGCCCTTTCGGCAGACTACATTCGCGTTCGACAACGCGATCACGTTGAGCCCCACGTCTATCCTGAACTTCAAATACGGTCTGGCTCGCTGGTATCAGTTCCGGGAAACCCGGAGCTATGGCTTTGATCAGCGGACCCTCGGGTTCCCGGATTCCCTTGTCCGCCAGTTCCAGATCCCTGTGTTCCCGGCGGTTTCGGTGGAGCAATACGGTGCATTGGGCGGCCAGAGCTACTTCTCGAGCGGCAACGACACCCACACGCTCATCGGCGGATGGACCCGTGTCATGGGCAAGCAGACTATTAAGATCGGCGGCGAAACCCGCCTGCGGAGGATTAACTTCTTCCTGCTGGGCGGCGGAGGCGGCAGCCTTACCTTCAACCGGGTATTCACGCGCGGCCCGAACCCGCTTCAGTTTTATGACAATGCCGGCAATGGCATCGCCAGCCTGCTGCTCGGGAATCCGAACGCCGGAAGCGTGCCTGTCGTGTCCGGCGTCTCCGCGCAGAACTTCTACAGCGCCGGTTATATTCAGACCGATGCTCGCCTGACTCCACGGCTGACCATGAACGCCGGCATTCGGTACGAGAGCGAATCGCCGTTCACCGACCGATATAACGCAATCAATTACTTCGATGCCGACATCCCTTCGCCGGCGAAGAACTCGCAGTTCCCCAACCTCCGGGGCGGTCTGGTCTTCGCCAGCCCCGAATCTCGTCATGTGTGGAACTGGGATCGCCTCAATTTTGCTCCGCGCCTCGGCTTCGCCTGGTCGGTGGCTCCGAAAACGGTGCTCCGCTGGGGCGGCGGATTCTTCTACGCTCCCGCCGAGACCTCAAACGTCGCTACCGCGTTTGCCGCCAACGACGGCTTCGCAGCCAACACGCCTCTGGTCAGCACAATCGACGGCGGACTCACCCCGTATCGCACGCTGAGCAATCCGTATCCCGAAGGCATTATCCAGCCGGTGCGCAACTCTCTCGGAGCCTCCACTTTTCTTGGGCAGAGCACGGCGGTGTGGGACCGTACTCAGGTAATGCCCGTCACATACCAGTGGAACTTCGACGTCCAGCGGGAGCTGCCTGGCCAAATCCTGGTCGACGTCGCTTACGTCGGCAGCCGCGGCGTGCACCTCGCCTTCAAGAACCGACAGATGAACGAACTCGATCCCCAGTTTCTGAGCCTGGGCACCGCGCTGAACCAGCAGGTGAATAATCCTTTCTTTGGAAGCATCAACGTTGGCACCCTCGCCCAGCGAACCGTCACGCGCCGCCAGTTGCTGCTTCCTTACCCGCAGTTCACTGGAGTCAACGTCATCAACATGACGATGGCGAACAGCATCTACCACTCCATGCAGCTCAAGGTCGACAAGCGTTTTTCCAGCGGCATCGGCATTCTGTTCGCCTATACAGCGGGCAAACTGATCAGCGACTCCAACAACACCGTGTCGAACAACGGCGGGGCCGCCAACAACCCTGCCAATACCCAGAACTGGTACAACCTCCGTCTGGAGCGCAGCCTCTCTGAAATGGACGTCGCCCAGAACTTCGTTATCAGCTTCGTTGCCGAATTGCCTTTCGGACCCGGCAAGGCGCTGTTCCCGGGCGCGAGGGGACTCAGTGCCAGGCTCATCGGAGGCTGGCAGCTCAACGGAATTACGTCGCGGCGCGGCGGTTTTCCACTTAGCATGAGCGCGACCATTCCCGGCGGAGGGAACCGGCCGAACACCACCGGACAGAGCGCCGAAATCAACGCCGACCGGAGCCGCGGCGAGGCGATTGCGCGGTGGTTCAACACGGCGGCATTTCTCCAGCCGGCTTCATTCACCCTCGGCGATGTCGGCCGTACTTTGCCCGATACGCGCGGACCCGCTCTCTTCAACCAGGACGTCTCGCTCATCAAGAATACGAGGATCAAAGAAGGCGTCCAGCTACAGCTTCGCTTCGAGTACTTCAACGTGACCAACACGCCATCGTTCTCGGCGCCGAACACAGCACTGGGAAGCGGCGCCTTTGGCCGGATTCAGACGACGCTTCTGTTGCCGCGAGTCGGCCAGATAGCGGCCAAGATCAACTTCTGAGAGAAGGGCAAGACACATGCGGCTGGGACTTATTGGAATACTCGTGTGCCTGGGTGGCTTCCCACTCACGGCCCAGAAGCCTTCGGCGCGGATCAAGATCGACACCGACAGGGTGATCGGCGAAATCAATCCGCATATGTTCGGCAACTTCGCCGAACACCTCGGGCGCTGCGTTTATGGCGGCATGTACGACGAAGGTAACCCGCTCTCTGACGAGAACGGCTTCCGCAAGGACGTGATGCGGGCCGTCAACCAGCTTGGCGTCTCAAACCTTCGCTGGCCGGGAGGAAATTTCGTATCGGGGTACAACTGGAAGGACGGTATTGGTCCGAAGGACGCCCGGACGCCCCGGCCAGACCATGCGTGGGGCGCAATCGAGTCCAACCGCTTTGGCACGGATGAGTTCCTGTTGTTCTGCGAACGAACCGGCATCGAACCGGTCCTGTGCATCAACGCCGGACTCGGCTCCCTCAACGAAGCTCGCGAGTGGGTTGAGTACGCCAATGAAAGCCGGGACACCGCGTGGGCACGGGAGCGCCGGAAAAACGGCAGGGACAAGCCCTGGAACGTCAAGTTTTGGGGCCTCGGCAACGAGATCGACGGCCCGTGGCAGCTGGGACACAAGACGGCCGAAGAATACGCAGCCTTCGCTCTGGAAGCGGCCAAAGTCATGCGCCGTGCAGATCCTTCGATCAGGCTGATCGCCAACGGGGCGAGCAACTACAAGGAAGGCTCGGACTGGATCGGCTGGAATCGGACGGTGCTCGGGAAACTGCGGAACGACATCGACTATATTTCGCTGCACATGTACATCCCGCCCCGCCGGCAGGAATCGCTGGAGGATTTCCTGTCCGCCAGCCAGACACTCGATGAGCGCATCGAGATCACGCGCGCCCAGATCCGAATGGCTCAGTCGGGCGTGACGAACCCCAGACCGATCGGCATCGCGTTTGACGAGTGGAACGTCTGCTGCCGTACCGGGCCCGGCCCTGGCAGGGATCTGGAGGTCCACAAACTCGGCCTCGAGGAGCGTTATGGCTTTGAGGACGCGCTCGCCATGGGCGTGTTCCTCAACTCCTTTTTGCGTCACGCCGACGTAGTCAGGATGGCGAATCTCGCACAACTCGTGAATGCCCTGGCGCCGATCGTCAGCAATAAAGACGGCGTGTTCCTGCAATCGATTTTCTATCCCATTGCCGAGTATGGGAAACAGCGCGGCAACAGCGCCCTCGACCTGCTCGTCTCTTCACCCTCGGCGCACACAGCCGGCGGGAAGGACATCGCAATGCTGGACGTGTCGGGATCCTGGGACCCAAAGAGGCGTCTGGTTTATATCAACGTTCTGAACCGCAGCGCTGACACCGACGTACCGGCACAGTTGGACTCCGTGGATGGCCGAATCTCCGGAAACGTGCGGGTCTGGCAGATGCGCCACGACGACCTCCGCGCCACACACGATTTTGGCCGTGACCGCACGCTCCTGCCAAAGACGAGCACCGTGCCCGTAAACACTGCCTCGAAGACCTTCAGCTACACATTCCCGCGAGCTTCCCTGACCATTCTGAGCTTTGCACCCGGAGAAGCACGATGACGAGACGCCAGCTACTGCTCACCGCAACCGCCGCTGCCGCTGCGAGGGGAGCAGTCCCCGAACGGCCGAACGTTGTCCTTCTGTTGGCGGACGACCTCGGCTGGAAGGACGTGGGC
>JAWXCM010000011.1:0-4447 GCA_034408745.1 Bryobacteraceae bacterium | reverse complement strand
CCGGCGGGCGTCGAGGTATGCCTGGGTCAGTTCCCAGAGTTCGCTGCGCAGTATGTCGAAGCGGTCACGGGAGAGGTAGAGCATTTCCCGGTGGAGCATTGCCGGATCGGTGTACTTCTCCGCGAGGCGCTCCTGGAACTCTTCATCCGTTTCCGGCAGCTTCCGCTTGGCGGTCGTCTTGCCCGTCTTCGACTTTGCCAGCAGTTCCGCGCGGCGCGCCTGGTACTCTTCCTCCGTCTCACCCTTGCTCTGCTGAAGCTTGGCTTTGACGAGGATGTTGTAGAGGATGCCGGTGATGGTGATGCCCATCGCCTGCTCCACGTAGTAGGCGTAGATGGTGATCTGGAAGTCCGTCCACAACCGCTCCAGATAATCTGCGTCGAGTTGCGCGGCGGTCTTGTTCTCCAGCAGGAAGTAGTCGTCCCCGATGCGCACGATGCCGTCGACCTTGCCGGCGAGGACGAAGCTGCGGGATGCTGCACCGGTGGCCGGATTGACGATCGGGCCTTGGAACGTCTTCTCCAGCGCCACCACTTCGAACTCTTCCGCCGCATACCGCGCAGCGTAAGCTTTCATCAAAGCCGTGGCATTGTGCCAGTCCCGGCGCTGGCCTTCGTCATACAGCCGGTTAGGGCAGAGCGTGCCGATGAGCTCCAGCACGCGCCCGAGGTCGCGGGACTGGTGCCACAGCTCAAGGCACTGGTGGACGAGGGTGCCGAAGTGGAGGTTCCCATCGCGCTCCAGACCGACCAACTGCTGGATGTAACGCCAGTCCACCGCCTTCCGGCAATTCCGAAAGAGCGACCACATGCTGTAGGTGGAGGTCATGAGTTGGGCGCTCATTGGGCACCTCCGGCGACAAAGTAGCAGGGCCCAATGCCGGCCGCGTCGAGCGCTTCGCGAATCTGCCGTTTTCGGACGTGGATAATCTGGCGTGAGCAGCCCAGCACCTCAGCGGTTTCGACCGTGGAGTACCAAAACAGCGTCAGCGCAGTCTCTTGAACGGCACTGGGCAGCGGGGCCAGCGCGCGCTCGATGTCAACTCTGAAGCGCCCGCGTGCCGCCGAACTCGGAGCGGAATCGGCGACCGGGATGTCCTGCTCCCTCCGGCTGGGTGCCAGGCGGTACCGCAGGATGGACGTCAGTTCCTTGTCCATGACGCGCGATGCGAAGGTACGGACCGAAGCTCGCTGGCTATCGAACTTCGGCCAGCGGCTGATGAACGTCAGGACGAGTCGGCTTTCTACGTCTTCTCGTTCATCGATGGCAAGCCCGCAGCGGCGAACGAACGCATTGGCCTTCCGCCCCGCGAGGTTCTGGACAACGGGTAGCGCCTGGTCGAGAGTGATGTCAGCCACGGCGGCCTCCTTGCGGAATGGCGCTTTTCGCACCGGCCAGTTCGATCTCCATGGAAAAGGGCAGCCCGTGCCGCACCTCTACCTCGCGGATCTCGCCTGCGTCGACCTCACGCACGTACGCAAAGAACTCTGCAATCTGCGGCCGGAGTTCCGACGTGGCCGCCGCCGGCTTGCCGGTCGTCACCGGCGACCCGAACTTGACGTCGCGCACGGTGACCGGCCCAGGGTTGAGAATCAGTTCCCCGCTGCGGATCTGGAGGTATTCAAAGCGACCGAAGCCGAGTTGCTGCATGGCGGCGACGAACGCCACCTCGGACGGCAGCAGATTCTGCAGTGTGACCGGCTGGATCATCGCGTCACCGCCATGGCTTCACCGCCGCCCTGGCGGGTCAGCAGCCAATCCTTCACGTCCGATGGCGCGTACCGGATCATCTGCCCGATCCGGTGGAAACGAGGTCCCTTACCGTCAGTCCGCCACGTTCGGAGCGTGCCGAGAGAGACCTGAAGTGTCTCGGCCAGTTCCTTCTCGTCGAGTAGTGTTTCTAGGGGTTTGTCGGTCATTTCGCCTGTCCCTCACGCTTTGTGCGCGATTGGTACAAGGCGATCTTGAACCCTCACCCCATGGGCGATTCAAGGAGGGCGACGTGGGCGAACTGAGGGCGCTCACCCCGTGCGTTTGATAAGTCCCCGTTTGAGAACGGCTTCGATGCGCGCAGATTTCTTGGATCGCTTGGGCAACTCGTCACGCTTCCATTTGTAGAGATCGGAAATATCGACAGCCGCCTCCTCCGCGATCCTCGTATTGGGGCAGTCGTATTTCTGGCAGAACGTATTCATCGCCCGCTCGCGGTCAACCGACGGCGTAACGGTCGGTTCATCTTCGGAAGACACTGGATCGACCGCAACAAACCGCCCGGCATCATCCACCACAATCTCGTCTTCGAGCGAAATGAAGCCGATTCCGCGGGCCTGAATCATTTCCTGAACGGCCACATCCCGGAATCGCTGAGTAGGCGCTACCAGCAGGAACGGCCCATCGATCTCGACCAACAGCCGGCGAACGCCTTCCAGAAACGCCGCCCGCCGCGCCTGAACCTGAAGAAATACGGGATGGCTCCGGGTGTTGACGCGAGCCGAAACTCCAATCGCCCAAACGCCAGGGAAGCGCAGTGCGGGCCGCTGCCAGCGCAGCCCCAACGCTTGCGTAACGGATCTGAAGAAGGAGGTCAGGTCGAGTTCGTGGACCAGTACGTCACTGGCTGCGAGCGCCTTGTCCTCGCACATCCTGTGCGGGTGCCTGCAGATCGCTTCGAAGGTGCCATCCCCGTGATCGACGATGGCACGAGGGCAATCGGCGTCGCGCGGATTCGGGCACGGATAACGGTATCCCAGAACGTCGGTGGAGCGCAGGTGCGGACGAACCAGTGAGAACTCGGCGCCACAATGCACTTCCCACGCCGCCGGGATATCGGTCAGCCCCGGAATCTTCTCAATCGCCCGCCAAAGCTGCGTTAGCTTGCGCATCGGCGGCGCCCTCCTCGGTAAGAACGAACCCGCGAGCGCGGAGCCAGTCCTCAATCATCATTGCCTCTTCGCCGCGGTTGTAGCCGGATTTGTTGCCGGCCTTGATTGTGACCGTTCGGGGCTTCTTTTCGCCGTCCAGCTTGATCTTGAACACCGCCTTGCGGATGTGAGGCTCCGTTTCGATGTTCCTCTGGATCAGCGCCAGTGCGTGAAACAGGCCTTCGGCGCGATGAATCTCAACGTGTTCAAATGCGCCGCCCCAGGCGTACTCAACCTCCCGAAGGTTCACCGAATCCAGTCCGGAAATATCACGGCAGTTGAGGGATGTGCGGCCATCCTTCTTGAGTGGCTCGAGGGTGTACTTCTCGCTGAACACGAACCGGTCTTCACCGCCGAAAAGGTGGCGTCCAAAAAGGGCGCGGTATTCGCGTACGTCCGCGAAAGCTGATGCGTTGATGCGGAGTTCGTTGTGGACGACGTCGTAGATCACCACGTCCGTCTTCTCGGGCCGGAAGAATGTCGAGGTCGATCTGGGCCCCTTCCTGCTCGGCTCGCGCTTGCACGGCTGGCCATGCTCGATGAGGAACCGGACCTCACCGGCAGAGTCCTTTCGAGTAACGCGGCACCCAACGCCGCGCTTCTTCGCCAGGAAGTAGGCGTCGAGCGACTCCTCCAACGCCGACAAGTTCAGCGGCAGGTCGTAGATGGCGATAACCACTTCTGGGTCGGCCGCGCGGAAGCTCTCAAAGGACTTTCGTCTCTGGAAGAACTCCTCGTGTTCCTTCCTCTCCAGAGCTTCGGGGTTCTTGAGCCAGATCTGGGTGGCGAGATCCAGCGCCGTGACTTCACCGTCTGTTTCGATCTCGTTGGCCGCCGCCATGTCCAGCAATTCATCAAAGCGCTCGTCCGAGCCAAGGCTGCCGATCAAGTGCAGTGCTTCGACCAAGTCTCCCGGCATCTCTTCGTCCGGCTGGGCGAGGATGCCTCCGAGAGCGGCGGAGTCGATTTCCTGATCTGCGTTGGATGGAAGGGAGAATCCCTTCATTTCCAGGAACAGCCGGAAGGGTCCGAGCAAAGGAATCAGGTTCGCAGGTTGGATCTTCTTCAAGAGGTCCGGCTGCGCAAAGCTTTTCAGGTTGAATCGGGCCATCTTCAGACACCTCAGTAAGTTACGCGGTCTATCGCGGCAGGTCTGACACCGTCGATGCACATCTGGCGGGCGGCCTGGAGTACAACCGTTCCAATTCTACAATGGCGAACACGAGGCGAATACATTCTCACAGACCAAGTTCCTCAACTCAGGCCAGATTGCCTGATTGCCAAGGATCGCCCTGTGGAAAACTAATCGCCACGTTCTCCATTGACAGCGATTATAGCAGATGCTATATATAGATCAAGAGTTTTCTGAATGGACTCCGAACAGATAAAAACAATACGAACCCATTTGGCAATGTCGCAGCAAGCTGTCGCAGCGGCCCTCGGCGTTTCGTTGGCCACCGTGAACCGATGGGAGAACGGAAAGGCCAGGCCGCAGCGAACGCTTGCTGCGACATTCGCAATTGGGT
>JAWXCM010000010.1:0-5011 GCA_034408745.1 Bryobacteraceae bacterium | reverse complement strand
GACCCGAACGACGAACTTGCCGGAATACGGTTTCTCCGGTTCCTCGGCCCGTTCGGCACAAAAAGCCAGATAGTCCTCGACCGATTCCCGGAACGCCTTTTCAAGTTCTTTGACGGAAGTTCCCTGAAAGGTGATAACGTCGCGTGTGTTGACCACCTCGCCGTGGAAAAGGCCGGCCTGCTCATCGAACCTCACAACCGCATCGTAGTTCTTATAGGTCATTACAGGTCACTCCTTTCCGGGATCAACGCCGGTCTGCGTGATGAATCTGCGCATGGCAACAACGGCGCCGCGATCTGTCTCTTTCCGAGGATGCGGACGGTGGAAAACGGCGCGAACGCCATTGAGCGCGATCCTCACACGTGAACCACTTCCTTCGGTAACCTCCGCGCCGGCGGCACGAAGAGCCGCCTCAATGTCAGACCAGAGAATGTTTGAGCGCACCGGATTCGAGAAGATCGCTTCGAGTGTTCTCCGGTGCTTCGTCCCCATGACTAAATAGTATCATATCGTGATACTAAACGCGACCACGCGTTGCATGGTGAACAGCAACCGACTGACCGCCCCGGCAAAGACGGGCGATTCATGGGCGTGGTACTGACGAAAGCACATCGCGCCCTGATCGACGAATACGGTGAACTCGAACGACGCCTCGCGGAGTTCAAGCCAGTCGCCGACCGCGCTGCAGCGGTGAAGAAAGCATTGTCGTCGCTGGGCGATAGTCACCCTGCCGACCAGCCGCTGGCGCTCGAAGGCGCTCACTACACCGTGCATCTCTCGCCGAAGGCGATCGAGCGCAAGGTGTTCGACATCGACAAGCTCTGGGCCACCATTGGCAAGAGCAAGTTCCTCCAGTTCTGCCGTTTCCCCCTCGCTGCCATTGACCAGCACGTCGCCTCGTCCTTGCACCCTGCCTTTCTCCTCGCTGAACACTCCGGCAACCGCACGGTCAAAGCGGTTGCCAAAGCCTCCGCTGTGAAGAAGTCGAAAGCAGCATGAAGCCTTACTTCACGGGAAACGGCGTCACTCTTTATCTTGGCGATTGCCTCCGCATCCTGGATACACTGCCGAACGCAGCCGCCGATGCACTCATCACCGACCCTCCCTATTCTTCCGGCGGCATGTTCCGCTCCGACCGGACCGCACAACCAGCAGCAAAGTACGTCCAGCATGGGACCAGGGTTGTGCGACCGTCATTTTCCGGAGACAACCGCGACGGGCGCTCCTGGTCGACCTGGTGTTCCATCTGGTTGAGCGAATGCCGGCGCATCGTGAAGCCGGCTGGCTATGCGCTGATGTTCTGCGACTGGCGTCAACTCCCTCTGGCTACCGACGCATTTCAATGGGGCGGCTTCCTGTGGCGCGGCATCGTGCCATGGGATAAGACCGAAGCTGCTCGCGCTCCACATACCGGCTACTTCCGGCATCAGTGCGAATACGTGGTGTGGGGCACCAATGGACCGGCCGCTCAGGCGCCGGGCCGTGGTCCGTGGGCTGGCGCGATCCGCGCGGGCATCCGGCAATCCGACAAGTTTCACATGACCGGCAAGCCGACGCCGGTGATGAAACACCTTCTCCAGTGCGTTCCGGAAGGCGGCACGGTTCTCGACCCGTTTGCCGGATCCGGCACAACGCTGGTCGCGGCTGTCCAGACCGGACGGTGCGCGATCGGCATTGAAGCGGAAGAAGCATACTGCGAAATTGCGGCCCGCCGCATTGAATCCGGCAACGTGGCCGAACTGCGGGAGGCGATAGCGGCATAGAAGAATTCTGCTGTCAGGATGTGAAGTTTTTCCGATCCGGACAGTACACTCGACTAGAATCTTCGCTCAGTACCCCTGAGCGGCGCGGTCCGGGAAAGCGCTTCGTCGGTTAGAAGGCCGACGGTAAACCCTCCAACTCCCGGTTACCCATCCTTGCCCGAAGTGTTCCTTCATGACCAGCACAGCAGAAGTGTGTCTCCGCAAAATTGCCGTGCTCGACAGCTCGGGTAAGCACCTGTTCTGGGCCACGGAAGAAGAAGCGCGGCAGCTCAAACGTGAGGGTGAATGCGAGCTGCTGGGCACCAAAAGGCGCATCCATGCGCTTCGATTCAAGGGCCAGCATCCTGCCGCCCTTGCCTCACGCATCAGGACCGGCACGCAGTATTCCCACCGCCGCGAGACACGGCAGAACCCGGTGGGCTGCTGGACGCTTGTCGAAATTCCGGAATCCTGCCGTGACATGTTCACGGCCGTTCATGACCAATGCCTGAAGAAAGCTGCCTGACAGCAGAGGACCTCTCCTCGTTCATCGCTCCGGAACAGGACTCACCCGAGTTCCAGCTCCTCGAAACCGAACGGCGCCGCGTGCTGGAGGGCTGCTGTGCCGGCCTCGCCGCGAAGCACGTCCAGCTAATCCGGATGCGCTACGACGAAGGGCTCACCTTTCTGGAGATCGCGCAACACTTCGGCGTGGTCGAATCCGCGGTTCACGCCATGCATGCCCGCATCCTTCGCGCGATGCGCTCCGCTCTGCTCAAACAGGGCATCAATTCACTCTCGCAACTTCTTTAACCAATGACTCCTGCCCTGGCTGTCCCTTTCGACCGCGCCGAAGCGGAAAATCCCCTCTGGAACCGGAGCAATGTCATTGGGCTCGCCGCGGCGGGATGCTGGTACTGTGGCGGGCTTGGCCTGCGCCGGGGCCGCCGAAGCAAAAGTGTGAAGCCATGCAAATGCGTTTTCCGGGCCGTCTTCCGGGCCTGCTACGCCAAGTTCCGCTATGCGCAGGATGTCCCTTCGTATGGCAGCCAGGAAGACCAACGTCGATGGCATTTGCGAGTAAATTAAAAGGATTTATGCAAAACCAGGCAATTTTCGATTCCGCGCGCCTCATTGAGCTGCAACTCCGTTCAGCCGAGGGGGTCAAGGCGGTGAAAGTCCGCTTCCCGAGTGACGAGGAATGGACGGGCCGGCAGCGCAGCCGGAAGGTCATCATCAAACAGCTTGGCCGCGGCGTATCGGAGACAACGATTCCTCACGGCGAACGGGCCGACGAAGAACTGCTCCGGAAGATTCGCGCCAGCGAGGGCGGCGCGGAGTTCGATGCGTTCGAAGCCGCGCGCCTGCTGGAAGAGCTGGCCTTTGTAGAGGTTGACGATGTGACGCCCGCCGCGGAAGGCTACCGCGTGGCTCTCCGGGTTCCGGGCGGAACGGTGGCTGTCGTCCTCCGGGTGCCGAGTGCCAAAGACGTGTTCGAATACCGCCGCTTCTTCGCCCGTGTACTGGATCTTCCGTTTGAAAAACAGGAGATGACGGTCAACCTCAACGCCGCGGGCAATCTCTTTACCAAGTTGGTTCAGAACACCGAAGGCTATGAAGGCAGCAAGGTCCCTGTCATTCACCAGGCTGTTGCCATTCGGGCGGCGATCGACGCACTCGACGCCGGCTTCGCCGAGGACTCGGCCGCAAATTTTTAGAAGGGGAGTGGCCGGAACGCCCCTCCCTTCGGTTCCTTATCCACCAGTCTCTGCGCCGGGGCGATCTCTGTCCCGGTGAGATGGAGTGCGGGAATGCTGTCGAAATCGGCTGCCTCGACTGCGGGCATGACTGGCAGCCGGACGATATCGACGACCCCGGAGTCTGTCCGTGCTGCGGCAGCGAACACTGGAAACGGTTGCGTTGCGGTGGGTGCCGTCTCACCGTGCTCGACACCTGCGACGCGAGTCCGGCGGGCAATCTGCTGCAACGCACTATCGACCTGAAACTCGCCCTGCAGGCGGGTGTCCACATCACGCTCGATGAGATTGGCGCTGACGAACTGCGCGCACTCCAGATCGTGGACGAAGAGCGAAACCGCTACGACCGGGAGAAGGAACAGGAAGCGCAAGCCGGGCGACAACTCTCCTAAATCCTGAGCCAGGTCATCAGGACGATAAACACCACACACAGAAACACCTTCCATATGCAGTAGGCGAACTGCCACAGGGCGTCGTCGCGTTCAGACATCGTAGTCCGAGTTTACCAATGGCAAACACCAATGAACTGGTTCTCAAGATCACCGTGGATGAGAAGGACGCCAACAAGGCGATTGTTCAATTCAACGGCAACCTCGGGAATATCGAGCGAATGGCGATAAAAGGCGGTAACGGCGCCAGCAAGGCCATCGACTCGGTGACAGCCAGCGCAAAACAGGCCGTCAACCAACTCAGTGCGCTCGCAGGGATCTCTCTCGCCGGAATCGCCAGTTGGGCAGTCAAGACATCCGCTGACTTCGAGCGAAGCCGAATTGGATTGCAGGCGTTTCTTGGCGATGCCAAAGCGGCCGACTCGCTGTTCCGTGAACTCCAGGGCTTCGCAGAGAAGTCGCCGTTTGAGTTCAAAGACCTGCTCAACGGTACGAACCGCCTGCTGGCATTCAACTTTGCCGCAAAAGACATTCTGCCAACGCTGAAAGCGGTCTCCGCCGCGGGCGGAGCAAACCCGCGATGCTGCCATGCTGGATATCGAAGCACTGAACGCCCAGTCGATCGGACAGAAACTCGCTGTCGAGGGCCGAAAGCTGGCAGTCGAACAGGAGTACGCCCGTAAGGCGCTCGATATTCAGATCCGCAGAATCGAATTGGAGAAGCAAGCCGAAATCAGCAAGTGGAAGCTGAAGGCCTGGCTGGCCGGCAAGGATCTCCAGTCCGATGAAGTGAAGGGGTACGTTCGTGACATCGAAGCGACGTATGGGATGGAGATCAAGGGCGTGAAGGACGCCGCGGCCTCGGACGACTTGCAGCGGACGAAACAGAGCGAAATCGCAAAAGGCCGCATCGTTCTCGACCACAACCGACAGATCTACGATTCGCTTAAACAGCAGGCGGGCGGCGTCTTCGATGCGATGCTCACGAAATCTCAGTCGGTGTTCGGAGCGATTGGCAACGCCTTCAAGACCGCGATCCTGACGGCGATCAAAGATATCGTGACGTCGCGAATCGCGGCAGCGCTGATGCAACTCATGGGCGGCGGCCGGGTGTCATTCGGTG
>JAWXCM010000009.1:0-6888 GCA_034408745.1 Bryobacteraceae bacterium | reverse complement strand
TGACCGGTTCCTTGCTCACGCGGCTGGATCGTAACGTAATACAAGTTACGCTTCGCCGCGACAGATCGCACCATTTTGCGACAGAAACTAGCTAGCTAGTGCGTAATTACGGAAGGTTGGTGGGTTAGTTTGAGCATTCGCGATTATCCTCACGAAGAATGAGGCCGCCACCAGAAGCCACCACAGCTGGTCAGGGAGCCGCGCGGTTCTGATCTCTTGCCCTGCCTTAAGCCGCGTGTCAGCGGACCTTTGTCAGCAATCAGATCGTACTTGCGTGGTCACCTACCTACTTGTGAGAACGCTGGTGATCAACCGTCATTCGAAACACCGGCACCACTCCCTCCGGGAGGCTCCCTGACGAGTTGTGACATGAACGGTGCCGCCCGTGGCAGAGTTGAAATCGTTTCCTGAGAACTCATGGTTATGGTTTGGTCTTTTGGTCTGCCATGTCTGCGAGTGCCACCCCGCCAGCCGGTTAGTGTCGTTTAGTGTCAAAACTGTCCGCAATGGGCAGTTATTGAGGTTCTTCTGTCTGCTAAGTGGCTTGTTATCAGCGGCCTCATACAGCCGAACTTGCTTCACACGCAGGAGGTCCGGGGTTCGAGTCCCTGCGCGCCCACCATTCCACTGTTTGGGCTCTACGCCATTAGTGGCCTGGTTCTGGCCGCGTACGATGCAACGAGTGGGTCGCCCTGAAGCTCGCCACAGGACTACTTCCAGAAGTCCCGTGGAATCGGTCGGAACGCCACGGGCCAGGCTTTGAGCGCGGTGTCGCGGAATATCTCGGCTTTGACCACCATCTCCCAACCTTCCGGCGATCCGCCCTTTACCCACTGCTCCTCGAGTTGCTTCAGGCCTTCCACGGAAATCAGCAGTGGGGTCATGCCGTTGGGATATTTTCCAATCAGCAGAAGAGAGCGGGTCTGTTCGGGCCTTGCCGGCAAGCAAATCAGGATCCCGGGAAGAATCGCATGCTCCGCGGAGAAACGCTGCTGCGCGAATTCCGCAGGCTCGCCTCGAAGGGGATTTCGACTTCGCACAATATCCGGCTCTACCTGGGCCAGATAAAAGTTCGTCCGCTCCAGCAAGCGGTCGAGATACGCCGCGGTCCGAGGCATCCCGAGCGAGATCGTATTTTGCGCGGCAAAGGCATCGGCCGAGAACCTGGCCGAGTCGACGAGTTCCACCTGTTGACCGCCCCGCTCCAGGTATTGGACAATGCTTCGCCTGCCAGGCCCAGCAAGCAACCTTTATGGCTCTCATCTGAAGTGGCAGCTTCCCATTTATCGCTGGTACAGATTTGGGGAGCAGGTAATGGTGTCAGCATTCGTTGTTCACGACGCGGATCGCCGGGCTGCCCGGATGGCTATTCCATGCCAAACTCCTGCAGCCTGTCGTAGAGCAGGCGCCGATTGATCTTCAGCAGGTCGGCGGCCTTGCTCCGGTTGCCCGCGCACGCTGTCAGGGCTCGCTCAAGCAGGCGCTTTTCCAGGCGCATCACGGCGTCGTGCAATCCGAGTTCGAGCGGGACGTTGTCAAACATTTCGGCCCCTGCGCTCGGCGGCGACACGGTGAAGTGCTCGGGGCGAACCAATCCTCCACGGCTGAGGATAAGGGCCCGCTCAAGCGCGTGCTCCATCTCGCGGACATTGCCCGGCCAGTCCTGCTTTTCGAGCCATGCAAGAGCCTCGTCTGTGACGGTGGGCGCCGGTAAGCGCATCCGTTTGGCGGAGCGCTGCGCTAACCGGTGGGCCAGTTCAGGGATGTCAACGCGCCTGTCCCGCAGAGCCGGCGCCAACACCTCGACTACCTTCAGGCGGAAGAACAGATCCTCGCGAAACATGCCGGACCTGACGGCGCCTTCCAGGTCGCGATTTGTTGCCGCAAGGACACGGATGTCGAGCGAGATTGTCGCGTTGGAGCCGAGCCGCTCGATTGTGTGCTCCTGCAGGACGCGCAGTAGCTTGGCTTGTGTTCCCAGTGAGAGCTCGCTGATCTCGTCGAGAAAGATGGTGCCTCCGTTGGCGTATTCGAACTTGCCCAACCGCCGGGCGGCCGCGCCGGTGAAGGCGCCTTTCTCATGACCGAACAGCTCGGCTTCGAGCATGGTGTCAGGAATTGCCGCGCAGTTCACCTTCACCATACTCCGGTCCTTGCGCGGACTGTGGCGATGGATAGCGCGCGCGACGAGTTCCTTCCCCGTACCCGACTCGCCCCGAATGAGGACCGTGGCGTCGGTGGGAGCGACCAGGCCGATCAGCTTGTACATCGCCTGCATCGGAGGACTGCTGCCGATGAGCTGCGTGTCCGAGGACTGCGCCTCTTCATTGCGCATAGTCTCCAGGTCGTGGCCGCGGCGGCGATTCTCGATCGCGCGCCGGAGGAGAATCAGCAATTCCTCGAAGTTGATCGGCTTGATGAGGTAGTCGACGGCGCCAAGTGTCATCGCTTCGATGGCGATGGAACTAGTGCCGTACGCGGTCATGATGAGTACGGCAGGCGCGTTCTCGTGATGCTGCAGTTCGCGAAGAACGGACAAACCGTCGAGGCCGGGCATTCGGACATCCAGGACGGCCGCCTCGACGCGCATATCGGTGAGCAGCTCAAGCGCCTCGTCCCCGCGCGAGGTGGTGATGACACGGTAGCCCTCGTCTTCCAGAAGCTCGCGCAGCGCTTCACGGGCGGTAGATTCATCCTCCGCGATCAAAACGGAAGCGGACTGTTTCATTGCCCTCCTGTGTGCGGGAGCCGGACTGAGAACGTCGTCCCGTCAGACGAAGTGATGAACGACAGGGAGCCGCCATGGGCAGCAACGATCTGCCGTGACACCGATAATCCCAGTCCTGTTCCTTCCGGGCGTGTGGTGAAGAAGGCGTCGAATACATGGTCACGAACCGGTTCGGGTATGCCTGGTCCACGGTCGATAACGGAGAACTCGATGGCATCGCCCGATTCGGTGATGCGCAGTGTCACTCCCGTGCCCTCAGGCGCGGCTTCAATGGCATTGAGGATGAGGTTCGTCAAAACCTGCTCGAGTTGTACGGCGTCCACGTTTGCCTGCACGTTCGCATTGTCGTCCGAGGTGAGATGCAGATCCACTTTTCTGGCTTCGGCGCGGTCGCGCACCATCGCAATGGAATGCTGCGCGAGTGGCAGAAGTTCCTGAATGGATCGATTGCCGACGTCGGGCTTGCCGAACCCGAGCAACTGCCCGAGGATGGTGTTCAGCCTGTCCACCTGACCCATCGCCGCATCGACCTCGGCGCCAGATGCTATGCCCCTCTGCGATCTGCGCTTGAGCAGTTCGAGCTGTAGCCGGATGGAGTTGAGTGGATTGCGAATCTCATGCGCAACGCCTGCGACCACCTTGCCGAGCGCGGCAAGTCTGTCCTGGCGGCGGAGCGTTGACTCAAGCTCAATACGGCGGTCCGCCATCTTGCCGATGGCGGCGAAGATCTCACCGAACTCGCCGGACACTTGCGCGGCGCGGTAGGTGAAATCGCTTTCGAGGTGCTGCAGCATCCGCTTAACGCCATCGACGCCGCGCCGCAGCCGCATAAAAATGGACACGACTCCGGCAACTCCGGCGACGGCCGCGATGACGAGCGTTGCCAGCAACCATCGACGCCGATTTGGCGCCGGATCACGGACGCCTGCGAGCCTTCGCAAAGCCCAGGCGTAGCGTCCATCGGCTGTGCCAGCGATGCGGGCAATCAGCAAGTCGCCACCGGAGACGGTACTGCCAACCGACTGCCCGGACTGCACGGTTGCCCGAATCGCGTTCAGCTCATCGGCGGGTAACGTATCGTGCATTCCGGATGCGCCCACAACAGCTTGCGATTGCGGTATGTAGAATCCGCCGCGGACGTCCTTGTAAGAGCGGAGTACGGTTTGGGACAGGCCGCGCAGGGAAAGGTCCTGGGCCTCGAGCGGCAGCGCCTCAAGCGGACGTTCACTGAATGCGGCTCGGTCCTGGTACTGATCTTTTAGTTCTTCCGCCGCACCCGCGAGTTCCTGCTCGGCTGCGGAGCGCAGGGTGCCTTCGGTCTGGGAAAGCGCGTCCTGAACCAGGATTAAGGCGAGCGCGATGACGGACAGCGACGCGACCGCGATAATGAGCGCTTCGATGCGAAAAGTTCTGGCGCTCAGCAGGCGCACTACTTGAGTTCCGGAGGTACGGGTTTTCGGACGGCGGCCTGCGCCAGGTTCTCCAACACGCTTACGAGTTTGCTGCCGGCTGAGGCTAGGCGGTTGGCCCGGTGGTATTCCCGCTCATCGTACGCCGCTCGCGCACGCTGGTACAACTGACGGGAGAAAGTAATGTATTCGGGGGCGTGTTTGTCGCCGCTGAGCCGGGCGAAGTAGTCCGCTTGCTGCACGCGGAAGTAGGCTCTCTCTAAGCGCCTGGCGGTATCGCGCTGGGCCTTTTCTTCTTTCTCGGATGGAGACTGGTGCCTGTCGGCCGCCTGCAGATCTTCACGCGAATCCAGCAGATCGTCCGTAGCTTCCAGAGTGCGGTCGAATTGGTAGGACGAGGACGGCAGAAGGGCTCGGCAACGTTCGATCAGACGGAGTGTTTCGTGCTGAAGGAATCCGGACAGCTCGGTGGAGTCGGGGGCCGTCGTGATCTTTCTGGCCCGCGTCTCAAGACTGGACAGGCGGCGCTCTGCGCGATGACGGTTCTTCTCGTCATCGTCGGCGCGGAGGAGACCACCGCCGGCTAGTGCAGTGATCACTGGCAGCAGGTATGCGATGCGAGACATTGGCCCTTAAAACGTGAACCGCATTCCGAGTTGCAGTCTTCGCGCCGGCCGCGCAGACACGGGCAGGCCGAAGAATGGCGAACTCAGGTTACCAATATACCCTGCATAGTTTACCCTGTTTAGCACATTGAAGGCATCGGCGGTAAGTCCCACGCGCGGACCGTCGCCATTGCGACTGGAAAGGCTGATCTCTTTGGCCACGCGCAGATCGAGGCTCAGGAAGCCCGGCCCTTGCAGCGTGTTGCGGCCGACTCCTGACGGACGGTCGTTCGCGATGCCGTCCTGATTCCCGTCCCGGCCTGTGGTGAGATTGTATGGCGCTCCCGTGCCGGCGGACAACACGAAGCCGGTCTGGAACCAATCGCGCACACGCATCGTGCCCAGCGTCCGTACAGAGTGACGGCGGTCACGTTTGGACCGGGACCACTCCGAGCCGATGTCGTAGCTGTTGGCCGGCAGCGAAGAATTGTCATCCATGTTCGACATCACTCGGCCGAGCTCGTAGCGAACCGAACCGGTGAAGAATTTCGCCAGGCGCCCCGAGAGTCCGAGTTCGAGGCTCTGGCTTTCGAGGGTACCCGAGGCTTCCACCTGACGAATGATGCCGAATGCTGGATCCGGACGCTGCCAGGTGGGACCCGGCGGCGCGTTGACATCGCGCGACCGGTAGAGGCTGACGCCCCGGAAATTGGTCCAGGTGGCCGAAGCCGTCGTACGCCGGGTGAGCTTGTGCTCGACTGCCAGCGTGTAGTGCAGCAGATACGCCGTGCGAATATCCTCCGCCATTCGGACGACAGCCGGTGGCGGGAGCGTTCGTCCGCCATCGGTGAGAAGCGGCTCAGGCCAGGTGGGGTTGGTGACGATGAGGCGCCGGAAGCCGCCCGATCCGAAAAGACGCACATCCCGGACCACGTCCGAATCCAGGCCGTTATAGAAGATGCCGAAACCGGCGCGCACAACTGCCTTGCGCTGCTTGCCAGGTGTCCAGGCGACGGATACGCGGGGCGCGAGATTGTTCGTATCGTCGAGAACGTTCTGGCGGTCGTACCGCAGGCCGAGTCCGAGGGTAAGACCAGGACGAACGTTGATGTTGTCCTGCAGGAACAGGCCGAAGGTCCGCCGCCGAAATGACACGCGGCCGTCGCCCAGTTGCTGTGTGAACGCAAAGGGGCGTCCCGATGCGTAGTCAGCGAGGCTGGCGAATTCATACGTGCCCTGGCGATTGCCGAAATCCTGGTAGGTCTGCCACGTCCAGTCGGGGACGCTGATGCCGCCACGGATGAGGTGTTTGCCCCTGGAGTACGAGAGAACGTACTTAAGGCTCACTTCCTTTTCCGATGAGAGTTGGTCGACTTGCGCTCCTCCGGCGACGAAGGCATCCGCGACACTCAGCCTTCGTACTCCGGGGAAAACGCTCGAATTACGGTCCTGGGAAGATTGTAATTCCAGCGACAGATCGCTGATCAACTTCGCGGAGAGGAACGCGGTGTGCTGCAGGCGAACGGCATCGTCGGTTTGTTTTTTGATGAATGCAACCTCGGGCAACCTGGAACCGCCGATCCCCTGGTTATCCGCTGCTTCCTGTTCCCGGTCGAACCGGAAGGTGAAGACATGTTTGTTGCCGGCCAGGCGGCGGATCTTAATCATGTAGTCGGAGGAGGATTGTGGTGTGGGCGCCTGCTGGCTTAATAATCCGTTTGGGGTTTGCGCGTAGACGAGTGACTGCAGATTCTCATCCTGGCGTTCGACGGCAATCATGAAACTTGTGCGGCCTGAGCGGCCGAGCGGACCGGTCAGGTGTCCGGTGAATAGCTGCCGCTGTTCATCGGGCCGCTCCGGCGCGAAGGCGTTACGCGCATCCAGCACCGAGTTCCGCAGACCAACACTGACGGATCCGTGAAAGTCAGACGTGGCATCTCGTGTCGTGATCTCGATACGGCCTCGCCCAGGACGCGTGAACTCGGCTGTGTAAGGGTCGCCATTGATACGAACTTGCTGAATGGCTTCGATCGGAACACTGCGCGCATCCATTTCCACGCCATCTACGACGATCGTTGTCCCCCCTGGATCGGCTCCGGCTCCGCCCACGAGTTCCTGCAGGACGGATATGTAGTCGGTGCCGAGA
>JAWXCM010000008.1:0-7412 GCA_034408745.1 Bryobacteraceae bacterium | reverse complement strand
GGATTCCATTGTGCTCGCCTCGGTGATTCACGACTTGAGGCGCACGATCTCAGCCGAGAGCTGTTTCCTCAGTCGAAATTCCCGGGATTTCGATGATCCGGATGTCAGGGCAAGGCTCGATCAACTTGGTTGCCAGTATTTCGCCGACTTTGCCGCCGCCATGGCGTACATCACGCAACGTGTGGGTACCTGAAGCATCACCTGCTGGTGGAAGCATGGTCTTGCGCGAGTCGTGAGCTACGCCGTGCGCGCAATCCGGTATTAAAGCTGATCCATTGTGAAGGGTGGCGGGGTGGGGGGAAACTCTCGCTCCTTGATTGAGTTAGGGATACAATCAACCAAACGCGATGGCGAAGTTGCCTCTGTTTGTTTCGTACTCGCATGCCGACCAGGACTGGATGACACAGTTCACGGATCATCTTGCGTCGCTGGAGAACGACGGACTTGTGGAAGTCTGGGATGACCGGGAATTGCGGGCCGGGTCGCGGCAGACGTGGGAAGAACAACTGATGCCGCGGCTGAACCAAGCCCGCGTGATTGTCCTTCTGCTCAGTCCCGCGTTTGCGAATTCGGAGTATTGCCAGAAAGTGGAACTGCCGCTTGCCCTCGACAAGAAGGACAAGGGCGAGGCACTGGTGTTTCTGGTCCATCTGCGGGCGTATGACGTGGAAGAACGGCTGAAGAAATATCAGATACTGCCGTCAGAAAAACAATCCGTGAAGGCGTCGCCGGACTCCGATGTGGCATTTCAGGGGATTGTCGCGAGAATTCGCAAAGAAATGTCGGACTTTCAACCTGCCTCCAGTGGTTCGCCGACGGTGCTGAAGGTGTCGAAGCGGCAACTGCCCGAGTACCTGCCGTTTCTGTGCGATCGCGCGGAACAGGAAGACGCGCTGCTGCAGGTGCGGGATGAGGACACCACGGGCTTCCTGCGGCCGCTGGTGTTTCTTCTCAGCGGACCGGATGTGGAGAACCATCACGGATTCCACCACCGTCTGGCGAAGGATCTTTTTCCACTGTTCGGGCTGGGAGCGTCCATCGAGCCGCGTCCTCTGGACTGGCCGACCAGAGCGACGCCGGGACCGGAAGCGGAGAAGGTGTTCGCCATGCGCGTGGCCCGGACGCTGGACTCCCTGTCGAGAAATCCGGTTGATTTGCTCAAGGATCTGCCGGAGGGTCTGAACTTTCTCACCACCACGATCTCGGGTGAAGACTGGGACTCGAAACAGCAAAAGCTGGTGCGTTCTTTTCTGGATTACTGGACTTCCTGGCCGGATATCTTGGGAAAACGCGCCATCTGCATGGGCATTTCGATTGTCTGGAAAGATGATGGCCCGACTGAAAAGGCGCTGAAGAAAGCATTCCCCGATGAAACCTGGCCGGCGGTGCGGTTCGCTGTGCTTCCGGTGCTGGAGCCTCCGAAGCAGAAGCATGCGCAGGACTGGCTGAGCCACCGCAAAGTAAAGGCGTTTTACGATGCGGAAACGTGGCTGCTGCAACTACAGGGAAAGGTCCCGGAGAAGTTTCAGGGACGAAGGGCAATGCCCATGCAGGAACTGACGAAGCCCCTGATTGAATTGCTGGAGAGCGCTCAATAACCCATGACCAAACTTCCTGCCGATCTGGAGAATCGCACCAGAAAGCCGAGCGAAAAGAAGGTAGCACTGGCCGAGGCGAGACGCTCGACATTTCGGGACCCGAGCGCGTATCAGCCGGATCCGGACCTTGTGGACGCGATGCGGGTGGCGCTGTTGCTGCGCAAGCCACTGCTGGTTACCGGGGAACCGGGCACGGGCAAGACGGACCTGGGCAGGTACCTCGCCTGGAAATGCGGATTCCTTTTCTTTCAATTCGATTCGAAAAGCACGAGCGTGGCGCGGGACCTCCACTATTATTACGACGCACTGGGGCGATTTCAGGCCTCGCAGAGTGGTGGCAGCGCGGATGCGAGCCAGTTTCTGAGGCTGAACGCGCTGGGGGAAGCGATACTGCAGAGCCGGGCTTTCGCGGAAATCCCCGCTGACATGCGGCACGTGCTGCCGCCGGATTTCGAGCATACAGGGCCGCGGCAATCGGTGGTGGTGATTGATGAGGTGGACAAGGCGCCACGTGATTTTCCGAACGATTTATTGAACGAGCTGGAGAATCATTACTTCCGGATTGCGGAGTTGGGAGTGCGTCCGGTTCGCGCAGGCAATGGTCTGGAGCCGGTGCTGGTTATTACCAGTAATTCAGAAAAAAATCTGCCTGCGCCTTTTCTGCGGCGGTGCGTGTATTACAACATTGAGTTTCCTTCCGATTCCAAGGGGCTGCGGAATCGCCTGCGGGAGATTGTGGCGGCGCGTTTGCCGGAGTTCGATGACGAGAACGAGACGGCTCCTCCGATGCTTCGGGATGTGCTGGAGGTGTTCGAGCTGCTGCGGCGGGACGCTTCGGGATTGACGAAGAAGCCGGCTACGGCGGAACTGCTGGACTGGCTGGTGGGAATGCTCGAGCTGGGTGGCGAGGTGGATATGGGCCTCGACGATGAACTGGCGCGGCGCACGATTCCGGCACTGGTGAAGCATGCGACGGATCGGGTGGCGGCGCTGACGGTACTGAAGGACTGGTTCGCGCGCAAGTGACGGACTTCGGCACCAGACTCGAAGCGTTTCTGGAGGCTCTGCCGCACGACGAGGGGTTTGTTTACGGACCCAGGGAACGTCTGGCGGTGCAGCAGTTGATGCTCGAACTGGCGTCGCAGCGTGCATTGCGTGCGAGGCATCGTGATTTGCGAGGTCTGATCGGCCCGGTACTGTGCGGGACTCCGGAACAACAGCGCAGATTTCGAGCGCTGTTCGATACCGCGTTCCCGGAATCCGAGGAACGGCCCGGGAGCGAAGACGGCGAGCCTGCCCAGTTCCGCTCGAACGCCGATACGGGTGCTTCGCGGCTAGCCAGATGGGGTGCCGTTGCCGCTGCCATTGTGGTGCTGGCGTTGCTGCTGGCCGGTGTGGCGCTGTGGCAGTACGTGTTTACCCGGCCCTTGCTCACCGACGCCGAGCTGCGGCCTGCTCCTCCGGCCAATGCGCCGGTGGCTTCTCGTTCATTGACCGGCAAGGTGGAGGGGGATGGTGCCCCTCTGGGGGACGCCGAAGTCCTGGCTCGGGGGCAGAAGGCTCGGACCGGGGCAGCAGATGGATCATTCCGGCTGCTGGTGACGCGCACAGACGCGTCGCCGACCGCGGTGCTGGTCTCGCATCCGAAGTTCGGGGAACGGCTCGGGTATCTGCAGGATGCGGACGAATCGCTGATTACGATCCGTGCTCCGGTGGCCGGGCAGACAGGCCTGCAGGAAGCGGGGAAGCTGTTACCTCTGGTGCTGGACGGCTCGCCCGGACAGTTGCGTTTCTCACCGGATGGTCGAATGTTGATCATCCCTGAGGGTACGGCTGGGGCGCGCCTGTTCAATGTACCCGATGTTGGTTCGATTCATTCGAGTGGGGTAAGCTTTCCCGTTACGCCGGTTGCGTTCGCGAACGATTCGACCGTTGCGGGACTGAAGGGCGACCAGTTGTACCTCACGCGTGCGGATGGCAACGTGGTCAGTCAGACTACGACGCGTTCCGGAACTGCGCTGGACTTCCGGTTCCGTGCCGACTTGCAGCAGGTCGGGATTCAGTATGCAAGCGGCTGGGAGTTGGAAGACCTGAACAGCCACACCAAACTAGAAAACTTGCGTTGGGTGGACTTTGCCCGCACGGGCACCAAACGACTTCTGATCACTCAGACGGGCGAGGCACTGGTGCAGGACTCCGCAGCGGCGACCACTGTTCGACGCTGGGCTGTGCAGGGGAACTGGGTGTCAGGCGCGCTGCTTCCGGACGGCCATGGGGTGCTTCTGGCGGCCGACGGTACGGCTCGGCTGAGCTCGGGTGAATCGTCTTTGGGGAGGTGTGAAGGGGCGTCTTCGATCACGGCGAGTCCGGACGGCCGCTGGACTGCGGCCAACGGGACCAACGGAGTTTGTCTCTGGGATGTGACCGGTGCTGGCAGACCCACGCTGCTCGCCAACAGCGGCAGGGCTAAGGACCTGGCGTTTTCGCCGGATTCGCGGTGGCTGATGGTGAGGCAGGCCAGCGGCGGTAATGCGGTCTACTCGGCGCGGACTGGCGGGGTTCTGGGTGTGCCGGGCACCGGGGTACCGACGGGTGCAAGCTTCACGACGGACGGACATCTGCTGCGGGCGTCTACTGAGACGCGGCACCTGAGTTCTGACGTGCCCTGGTGGGCGGCAGCCATCGCCGCTGCTGTTCCCATGCTGGCGCTTGCGGCTTACGGGGCGTGGCTGTACTACCGGCGCGCGCGACTGCGGCGCTACTCGGCCGCACTGGAACTGGATACGAGGCAGACGGGGTCTCCGGCATCGGAGCCTGCGTTTCGGAGCCCGTTTGTGCGGCGCATCGGGATGGAGATGCGGCGACGTAAACCGGCTGTGTCACAGGAGATCGACATTGAGCCGACGCTGGCGGCGAGCATTGCGTGCTGCGGGTTCCTGCGTCCGGTGTACGGGACTCGGACGCTGCAGCGCGAGTTTCTGGTGCTGATTGAAAAGCAGAGCGCGACGGACCAGCAGGCGCTGCTGTTTCAGTCGTTGCTCCAGGCACTGCGCGAACACGTTGGGCTGGTGAATGTGTATACATTCCAGGGTTCTCCGGCAACCGTTCACGACCTGGAGACGCATGCCGGCGTGCGTCTGGAGGAGCTGGCGGCGCTGCACCCGAATCACGACCTGTGGTTGTTTGCCGGTCCGGCGATTTTGCAGGATCCGTTCACGCTGAAGCCGGAGTTGTGGATTGCCGATCTGTCGCGATGGAACACGCGGTGGCTGTTCACTCCGCTGGCGCTGTCCCTGCCTTTGACGGTAGCGCTGCAGGCGCTGGGGCTGCGGGTCAGCGCGGCGTCGCCGGACGGGATCGCGGCTCTGCTGGACACGATGGATTCCGAGCGTGCGGCTCGTTTGCCGGACATTCCGGTGTATCCGGCGATGCTGGCGCATCTGCCGGCTCGGTGGCTGGACAGGGCATCGCCTCCCGACACGGAGCGCGCGGCGATGTTGAGCGAACTGCGCCGGTATCTTGGCGCCGAAGGCAGTACACTGCTGGCTGCCTGCGCGGTGTATCCGGAACTGTACTGGCCTCTGACGCTCTGGTTTGCGTCGCAGTTGTGCGCTGCCGAGCGGCGGGATGCGGTGCTGCTGGGGGTGACGAGCCTGCCGTGGCTGCGGCATGGGCGGATGCCGGACTGGCTGCGGACGCGGCTGGTGTCGGCGCTTTCGCCGGCGGTGGATGCGCAGGTGAGGAGAGTGCTCGACCAGTTTCTGCTGCCGAGGGGTGAGGGTCATGGTCTGCAGTTTGCTCGGCCGAAGCCGGGGGCGAGTGGGGAGCAGGAGCCGGAGGCGACGTCGCTGAAGGACTATGTGATGCTCGAGTTCCTGGCGGGTCGGACGCCGGATGAGACGCTTGCGGTGCGTCCGCCGTCGATGCTGCGCCGCATGCTGTTTGAGCGGGGGTTTGTGTCGCTCGCTCCACGGTGGCGCGTGATGGCGGGAGCGGCTGTGTTGGCCTCTGTGTTGGTGGGCGGCGGCACGCGGTGGCTTGCAGGCGCGGGCGGCAGAGAAGTGTACGTGCTGACGGTGACACGTCATCGCCTTCCCGGGGCGGCGACGCCGGTGCCGGTTCAGCGCCTGGAACTGGCCGGTATTGCCAGTCCACGTGAGCGCACGATGGTGCAGGTGGCGGCATCGCAGATGGAGCCGTATCTCAATTCGGGCAGTGTGTCGCTGGGTGGTGGGACTTCGTTCGTGGATGCGGTGGTGCTGACGTCCACTCAGATTGCGGACGGCACCGAGTTCCTTCCGCAGGCGAAGCAGGAGTCGGTGTTGCGTCCTGGTCTGGCGTTCCGGTCTGCGGGTGTAGAGGGGTTTATCGAATCGGTGGACGCGGGCAGGCGGGTAATGGCGATCCAGAGGCCGGCTGGTGGTGGGCCGGTGACTCGCATTGTGGCGGCGGCGGCTCCAAAGGGCCCTTATCTGGATTATTCCGGTGGGGATGCTCCGGCTGCTGTTGCTGCTTCGCCGGTGGTGGTGAGCGACGCGGCTGCCAACGGCAAGGTGGGGTACGATCCGTGCTTCGTCACTCCGAATTCGAGGCTCTGCGTGGAAGAGCCGACGTACAGTCCGCCACCGATGCGCGATCCCAAAATCAATGCGGCAAACGCGGAGACTCGCGGGCTGGATTATCTGCATTTCCGAGTGGTGATGAGTGTGGCCCGGAAGTTCGCGCTGTACGCAGTGTCGAATGTGGACGGGGCTACCTTGCAGCGAGTCTCGCGGGGCAAGGATGTGTGGCGGTACGATCCGCGTTTGCCGCGAGTGGGTCAGGTGGGTGAGGACGTGTACACCGGTAACGATCTGGACAGAGGACATCTTGTGTCTCGTGGGGAGGTGGCGTGGGGCGATGCTGCGAGTGCTTCGAAGGCTGCGCAGGACGTGTTCGTTTACACGAACGCTGTGCCGCAACCAGCGAAGATCAACCAGGGAGTGATGGCTCAGATTGAGAATTTTGTGACCGACATCGCCTCAAAGCGCAAGGTCAGGGCGACGGTATTCACGGGTCCGGTGCTGCAACGGGACGACCCGGTGTACCGCGGCGTGCAGATCCCGCAACGGTTCTGGAAGATCGCCATATTTCCCATGCAGCCGGGGACTCGGGACCTGAGTGAAGATCAGCCCCGGCCGTTTATTGTGCCGGTCAACGAGATCGAGAAGCTCACAGGCCTGGCTTTCCCTTCGCTGAAGTCGCTGGTGGACCGTAAGGCCGTCAGTGTGGTGGCGTTCGTGATTGACGCTTCTGAGGCCCTGCGCGACGCCGGGGTGGCCGACACAAAGGAGGCGGCTCCGTACAGCAACCAGCCGCCGCAACAGCAACAAATGCAGCAACAGCAGCGGGGCCCGACGAAGAAGTAGCTTACTGGCCGCCGCGTACCGGGGGTTGACCTCGCGACTCGGCCAGCGGCTGAGTGGCGTCGTACTGCGGATTTTTCGTGGGCAGCCTGTTCCCTGTGGAGTCGATCCAGACGCGGAGTTTGCGACGCATGGCCGCTACTTTGTCGGGCATCTGTTTGCTGATATCGTGCTGCTCGCCAACGTCTTTGACGAGATTGTACAGCTCGATCTTCGGTTCGGTGCGGTAGACGGAGTCGGCCTCACTGATGTGGTCTCCGAAGAATTCCACCAGCTTGTAGTCGCCTTCCCGAATGACTGCTGATGGTGTCGAAGAGTATTCGATCAAGCTGTCCAGGGGAGACCGGCTGTATTTCTGTACGGACGGCATCCTGGAGGCGGAGAATCTTGCCGAAGAGGAGTTCGGCGT
>JAWXCM010000007.1:0-8270 GCA_034408745.1 Bryobacteraceae bacterium | reverse complement strand
TCGATCGCTTAGCAATGGCTTGGCTCTGACGATCAGCGGACTCCGATGTTGGCGGGGGGGCTGGATTGGCCGGCCGCGGTTAGGATGATGGGGACGGCGGTGCCAGCGGGCACTCCGGCCGGGATGATCGCGCTCACCTGGTACCAGCCGGCTAAGCCGGGAGCGAGGCCGCTGAAGACTACCGTTGAATCAATGCCGCCGATGGTAACTGTCACGGGGAGAGTGGTGCTGGACGGCTCAGTGCGGGAGGCCAGTTCTCCTACGGGGACGGAGGGCGTTACCTCGCCGAGGCCGGTGCAGTAGATGACAATCGTGTCACCTGCCGTGGCGGGATCCCTGGGCATTACGTGAAAGATGCCGGGGGCGGCCGGAGCGATGATGATGGCCTGGGGCGTGGAAATACTCGAATCGCGCGTGACCACTACCTGCTGCGAAGTGTTGGGGGCGATCCCATAAGGCACCACCGCGTCCAGTTGGCCATCGCTCGAGGAGACTACCGGGGCGGGGCGGCCAGCCACCAAAACCTCACCGCCCGCGAGGTTTCCGCCATAAATTGAAATCAGGCTGCCAGGGGCGATCGCCTGATCCTGAAGATTGGTGGCGGCGTTGACGATGCCACCGGCGTTAATGACCGGGTTCCGATTACCGTTGCGAAGTCCACCCTTGATGGTGACCTGACCTTTGATGTCCTGCTCGGGCACGGCTGCATTCGCGGTGACGACGATCTCGGGGAGTTGGCGCTGCGGCGTCCAGGTGCCGGCCCAGGTGCCGTCCTTCAGAGATGTCAGGCGAACCGGCGGATCACCGTTGGAGAACGAGACGGCGACGCCGCCGGTAGTCATCGGATTGGCGCAATCGTCCACCACCTTCACGGCGACCTGGCCGGGGTAGGCGGCGGGGATGCTGAAGCCGTCGTTGATGAGCGTGAAGACGGGGACGAGGGTTTTAGGCTGGCAGTTACCGGTGATGGTGTTGACTTTCAATGGACTGCCGCTGCCCCCCGTCGACGCGAGTACGAGGGCGACCGCGACGTTGCGGCGAGTCCCGTCGGAGAACGAGAGCGTGAGTGTTCCGAGGTAAACGCCGGCGGCGAGTTTGGCCGTTCTGGGCTGGATGACGATGCGGAGGGGCTGGCCGGGATTCACGGTACCGGTGCCCGGAAGCGTCTCAAACAGAGGCTGCTGATTGACGACGACACCGCCGGCGGTAAACGTGACCGGGGAGCCGCCGGTGTTCTGCACCAGGATCGTCTGCGAGCCGGGCGACTCGCCGCCGGCGATACCGACGAAGGTGAGTCCAGCGGGCTGGACGATGGCGCCAAGGCCGGCCGTGGGCTCGACGACGGTGAGCACGACGGAGACGAACTGGGGCGAGTTATCGGCGTCGGGAGCGGTGATCTGGATGGTGCCGTAATAGACACCCGAGGCGAGGCCGGTAGGATCGATGTCGACACGGATCTGGGGCACAAGCGGCTGGGCCGCATCGGTGACGCCGGAGGCGGGAAACGCATTGAGCCAGAAGCCGCCGGAGAGTGTAGTGGGGGAGACGTTCCAGCGCATCTGTCCCTGGCCTGTATTCAGGATGCTGAAGAATTGCGGGAGCACGGAGCCGGCGCTGTTGCCGCTGGTGGCGACGAAGGAGAGGCCGGTCTGTGGAATGAGGATGGTCTGCTGAATTGCGCTCACAGTCATCGTGACGGGGACGACAAGAGACTGTGAGAGGCCTGCGCTGGCGACGGTGATGGTAGCGGAATAGGTGCCGGGGGCGAGGCCAGTTGGGTCGGCTGTGATGTTGAGCGGCGAGGAACCGAAGGCGCCGAGGGTGCCGGAGGCGGTAGACAGTTTGAGCCAGCTTCCACCGGCATTGATAGCAGTCCTGACGGTGTAGGGGAGCGAGCCGCCGCCCGCGTTTGAGATGGCCATTGGCCGGGTGCGGGAGGCAGTGGCTCCCGCCACGAATGAGAACTGCATCGATGTGGGGCTGAGGCTGAGGCTGGGAGCGCCGGGCGCGGTGACGGTAAACGCCACGGGTACGTTTTGAGTCAACGGTTCAGCGATGGCCGTGAGGGTGATGTTGGCGTTATAGATGCCGGGGGCGAGCGAGGCGGCGCTGGCGCTGACGGTCATGTTGGCGGGCATTGTGCCTACTTCAGGAGTGAACTTCAACCATGGGACATCCGCGGTGGCGACGTAGATAACGCCGGGGATGGAGCCAGTGAGGGTGATGGCCTGATCGGTGGCCTGGCCTCCCGCGGGAGCCGTGAGATCCATTCTGAGCGGGCTGCCCGTAAAGGTGGGAACAGTGCCGAGGACAGCGCGAATGCGGTTGAAGTAGACATCGGAGAACAGAAGGTTGCCGGCGGTTTGGTCAACCAGTACGTCGAAGGGCGTGACAACGGAGAGGGTGGACGGAACACCGTCAAAGAGGAACAGGCCACCACCGGCGACGGTGGTGATGACGCCGTTGGGAGCCACCCGGCGAATCCGGGCGTTGCCGCTATCGGCGATGTAGAGGTTGCCTTCGGAATCGAAGTCGAGTCCATAAGGCGCATCGAGTGAAGCCCGGGTGGCGGGTCCATCATCGCCGGAGAAGCCAGCTCTGCCGTTGCCGGCGACGGTCTCAATCCGAAGGTCGGAGAAAGAGATGCGGCGGACGACGTTATTGCCCTTGTCGGAGAAATAGAGGAAGCTGCCGAAGATGCGGATGCCGGTGGGGGCGGAGATGCGGGCGCGAGTTGAAAGGCCGCCATCGCCGGTATAGCCAGCGGTGCCGTCGCCGGCAATGGTGATGGTGGTTCCGTTGGCGACGATGCGGATGCGGTTGCCATCGGTTTCCGTGAAGACGTAGTCACCACCGGCGTCGACGGCAACGCCGCCGGGTCCGCCGAGTTGTGTCTGAAGTGGAGGACCTTCGCCGGAGAAGCCGCAGCGTCCAGTGCCGGCGAGGGTGCTCATGACATTGGCGGGGTTGATACGGCGGATAGCACAGTTACCCGAGTCGGCGACAACGACGGAGCCATCGGGCGCGACAGCGAGTCCTTGGGGCGTGTTGAGAGAAGCGTTGACGGCGGGCCCGCCATCGCCGGAATAGCCGGAAGTACCGTTGCCGGCGAAGAGGGTGATGACCCCTGCCCTGGTGATTTTACGGATGCGTCCGGCGGTGGGCTCGGCGACATAGATGTTACCCGCAGTGTCCTGGGCGAGGCCGGTAGGCAGGTAGAGGGTGGCACTGGTAGCAGGTCCGCCATTGCCGGAGAAGCGGAAGAGTCCGTTGCCGGCAACGGTGGTGATGTTGCGGGCGGAGTCAATCTTTCGGACACGGCCGTTGCCTTCGTCGGCAATGTAGATGGACCCGTCGGGATGGAGTGCGATAGCAGGGGCGGCGCCGAGGGCGAGACGGGCGTTGAGCGCGGGCCCGCCATCCCCGGCAAAGCCGGAGACTCCACTGCCGGCGACGGTGGTGAGAACGCCGGAGGTATCGACTTTACGGATGCTGGAAGTTGCGCGGTCGGCCAGATAGATATTACCCGCGGCATCCACCGCGACGGCGAGCGCGACCAGCGCGGACTGGGTGGCGGGGATGTTTTCACCGGTGCGGGTACCGCCGCCGGCGACGGTAGTGATGACGCCGTTGGGATCGATGCGGCGAATGACGCCGGCGAGGGCTCCGCCAGTAATGCCGCCATCGACGAAGAAGACGTTGCCGCGGCTATCGACTGTGATGCGGCGGGGGCCGATGAGGCGGGCGGCGGTCGCGGGTCCACCGTCTCCGGAGAGTCCAAAGGCGCCCGTGCCCGCGATGGTGCGGATGATGCCGTCGGTGCCGATCTTGCGGATGCGCTGGTTGTCGGTGTCGGAGACATAGATGGATCCGTCAGGTCCGACGGCCATGCCGTAGGGGCCATCGAAGCGGGCATTGAGAGCCGGGCCGCCATCGCCACCGAAGCCGTCTTCGCCGAGATTGCCGGCGATGGTTTCGATGATGCCGTTGGGGTTTACTTTGCGGATAGTACCGATGATTTCGAGGATATAGATGGCGCCGGCGCGGTCGAGTGCAATGGCGACAGGGGTGAAGAGAGAAGCGTTGACCGCGGGTCCACCATCGCCGGCGCCGGAGACGAGGCCGTTGCCCGCAACGACGCGGATGATGCCATCGCGGCTGATTCGCAGGACCATGGCATTGCCGAAGTCGCAGACGTAGATATTACCCGCGGCGTCGATGGCAAGGTCGGGTCCGCTGGAGGCGCTGAGGGGCGCGTTGATGGCGGGCTGTCCATCGCTGGGGAAGAGCCAATCAGTACCGGCTACGGTGGTGATGACACCTTGGGCCGAGGCCGGGGCGAGGGATAGGGACGTCAGGACGAGAAGAGCGAAAAAGCAAAGTCCACGCATGAATATAGCTATACGGAAATTGGGCTGGGAGCGGACTGTAGGATAGCACACATGGGCGAAGCGCTGCCGTTGTGGGCCGGGGTGGAGGAGGTTTGGGTGCATGGTTTCCTCCTTTATATAGGGGCTCCCGCGGCCATGTACCTGGAGGGTGCCGGGGGCGGCGGGTTTCTGAGGCTGCAGGAGGGTTCGGCGCTCCATTGCAGGACGGTGAGCGTGTCGGCCTCGGGTTGTTCAGAAATGGGATTACCTTCGTTTTTTACTTCATGTGGATCGTCAGTGGGCGTTTGGGGCTGGTCTGGCGGCGGGTCGACGATGGGTGGGCAGTCGCGGCGGAGTTGATGAAAGAGCTTGATGAGACGGTCCTGCTCGCGGCTGAGACGGGCGAGTTGGCGGTTCAACTGGGCCGGAAATTTGGACGTGTTGGCGAGGTGTGACATGGCGTCGGCGACGCGTCCGTGCGGGGAGATGGTGTCCCACTGCTGGTCGACGGTATCCCGGCGCAGGCAGATGGTCATTTCGATGTTGGCGCGCTCGACGTCGCGGAGGCGGCGCAATTCCCAGTGGACTTCGACGATGTCCTGGAGGGTTTGGCGTTCGATGGGATTTTGGGGACGGAGGGAGAGGGCCCAGTCAGCGTAGAGGGCGTCGAAGTGGGGCACTTCTTCGACGGAGAGGATGGGCCGAAGGGCGAAGAGGCCGAGGGTGCGGGCGTTTTGGGAGGAGGCGGCGAGGCCTTCGGGAGTTTTGGTGCCTGCTGATTTGAGGCCGTTGATGTGGCCGGCTTCGCGTTTACGGTCGGACGGTGGGCGAGGGGGCTGTTCGGACATGTCGAGGCTCCTTTCGTGTCGGGTTTAGTTGTCGGTTGTCGGTTATCGGTTGTCAGTTAGAGTGAGAGGCGTGGCGGCGCAGCACCTCTTCTCGGCTCATGTTCGCGCGGCGGCCGAATTTCGGTGGGGTGGTTTGGCCGGGATGTTGTCGGGGGAGTAGGGGAAGAAATTTTTTGTGAGGTCGGGATTGCAAACTTTCATCACCGCGCTCTGGAACGCGTATCCGCAATTCCTAGCGTCGAGCAGGCCGCCTTCGCATGGGGCGTTCCCCTAACGGGAAACAACTGGCCCGGCGCGATTGAGATCGAAGGTCAACCTGCTCCTGCCCGCGAAAGCGACCGGATTGCCATCCCGTTGCGTTCCGCAACCGAAGGGTATTTCAAACTTCTGCACCTGCCCATCATCGAGGGCCGCGATATCCGCGCCAGCGACGACCGGAAGGCTTCGGCTGTCGCAGTGGTGAACAAAGCCTTCGCCGACCGGTATTTCCCAGGGAGCAGCGCCGTCGGCAGGAAGTTCTGGACCAACAGACGCGACCGCCCGGCGACACAGATTGTGGGTGTCGTGGCCAATGGCCGCACGGTGGACCTGACACAGGAAGCGGAGCCCGAGATCTACCTCTCGCTCTGGCAGGCATCGGCGTTTTCTAAGCACTTGCTCGTTCGGACGTCAGCCGATCCGCGGACGATCGCGGCGAGCATCCGGCGCGAAATTCGCGGCGTGCTCCCTACAGCCGCCGTGGAGAATATGAAGACACTGGAGGATGTACGTGGGGAATCGCTGGCAACGCGGGCGTTTGCGATGCAACTCCTGGCCGGCTTCGCGATTGTCGGCGGTGTGCTGACGCTGGTAGGCACTTACGGCGTCCTTTCGCTCTCCGTGGCCTCACGCCGGAGAGAACTCGCCATCCGTGCCGCAGTGGGCGCCGAGAAGCGCGACATTCGGAACCTGATTCTCGGCGAGGGCTTTCGGCTGATTGCGAGTGGCATCGCGGTAGGCGTGTTGGCGGCCATCGCATTTTCGCGTGTGCTGCGGACATTCCTCTTTGGAGTGGAGCCAACTGACCCGCTGACCCTGATCGGGGTGGCGCTCGCATTTGCGACTGTTGCCATGCTCGCCTGCTGGGAGCCAGCCCGGCGCGCGACCGCCGTCGACCCTGTGGAAGCACTGCGCTAGGAATGAGTGGGCGCCGCAGTTGGGATAGTCACCTCGTCAAGATCTTCGGCAACCTGGCGCGGGCAGGCCCAGACGAATTCCGATATCCGGAATCAACGAGCGCGCCATTACCCCAAGACGCACAGATTCAATTCCATGCTGAACGGCAACGTCTACGACGTCTTCGGCAAATGGGATGACGGGCTGCACCCCCATAGTCCGTGGCTGAGTGCGATACTCCGGTACAGACTATGATCACGAAGATCCTCCTTGTCCTTCTGCTGACGTCGTGTCCGGTGATGCGCGCAGCCGAGAATTGGCCGCAATTTCGCGGACCCGGCGGTAACGGGCATTCGGATGCGCGCGGCCTGCCTTTGCTTTGGAGCGAGACGCGGAATGTCGTCTGGAAAACCGCGATTCACGATCGCGGCTGGTCGTCGCCAGTGATCCATGGAAAACAGATTTGGCTGACCTCCGCGAGCAAGGACGGCCGGGAACTGTTCGCGCTGTGCATTGACCGTGACACCGGGAAGATCATCCGGGACTGGAAATTGTTCGATGTCCCGCAGCCGCAGTTTGTGCACCCCTTCAACACGCCCGCTTCGCCGACGCCGGTAATCGAAGAAGGGCGAGTCTATATCACTTTCGGGGCCGCGGGCACGGCCGGCATCGATACGAAAACTTTTCGGGTCTTATGGGAACGGCGCGACATTGAGTGCAACCACTTCAGCGGGGCTGGATCGTCGCCGATCCTTTTCGGCAACCTACTGCTGATGCACTTCGATGGGAGCGACCATCAGTTCGTCATGGCGCTCGACAAGAGGACGGGGCAGACGGTTTGGCAAACCAAGCGGTCGATCGATTTCCAGGATCTGGACAAGAACGGCAAGCCGGCGGCCGAGGGCGATCTACGCAAGGCGTTTTCGACTCCGCATGTCGAGCGGATTAACGGGCGCTGGGAGATGATCAGCCTGGGAGCGAAGGCGGCGTACTCTTACGATCCGCTCACGGGAAGGGAATTGTGGCGTGTGGAAGAGCGCGGCGAGCATTCGGCGAGCACGCGTCCTGTAATTGGTCACGGGATGATCTTCTTTCCGACGGGCTTTTCCGCCGGGCAGTTGTTCGCGGTGCGCACGGGCGGTAAAGGATTGATTTCCGATACACATGTGGTGTGGAAGGTAAAGCGGGGCGTTTCGAATAAGCCGTCCATCCTGCTGGTTGATGACTTGATCTACATGATCGGCGACACGGGCATTGCCAGTTGTATCGATGCCAAGACGGGGGAACAGGTGTGGCAGCAGCGGATTGGCGGGCAGTACTCTGCGTCGCCTGTGTACGCCGATGGCCGGCTGTGGTTGTTTAGCGAGGACGGCAAGACGACGGTGCTCAAGCCGGGACGAGTGTTTGAGCCGGTAGGGGAGAATCGCCTGGACGAGGGATTTCTGGCGTCACCGGCGATTGCGGGAAAGGCGTTTTATGCGCGGACTCGGACGCATCTGTACCGGATTGAAGAGAAGTAGTTCGGGATTGCCTGCCTATGTTCGGCAAAGGCCGCTTGGCAAGGTCTGGTCCGGAAACAGGGGGCGGGGGGCATGGCACCCGGAAACAGGCGCCGCCAAACCCGCGCCGCATTAACTGCTCCCGCGGCTTTTAGATCGTCCCTACGCTTTCGACACGTCATCAGTGGTTCCCTTTCGGGTCCTGTTTTGTCGGCCCGACGATGCTCACGCCCGCCACCGCTGCTTGTCCCGCTGGCGAACAGCGGCGTTATTCCGCTCCCTTAAAAGCGCACAGGCCGCGAAGGCGCGTCTCCAAGCGATAGAGAAACACACAGTCCCATAGCGCCGTAGCGAGTCCGTTGTGCGCGTGTTTCTTAAAAGCGGGGTGCCCGCGTGAC
>JAWXCM010000006.1:0-3734 GCA_034408745.1 Bryobacteraceae bacterium | reverse complement strand
TGCTTTCTGCCGCCACCCCTCAGGAAAAAACGAAGTCAGGATACTCCAGTCGTCCAGTTCCGCCAGCACGGAGAGTGGTTGCTTCATGTGCCATCAGAACAGCGCGTCCGCTACAAAACAACAATTCTTAAGTAAACGCTTATGGGGCCTGCCCCCTGTGCTGCCCTCCGTGCCAACATGAGTGAGACACTGCTCGTTGATTTCTTACGACTCAATTCAGTTGCCCGCCGACTGCTTCGACCCTGGGTCGCTTAGCGGCAAGCTGCAGCGCCTCGCGCTGGATGCCGAGGAGCATGCCGCGAAAGACGATGTGATGCAGCGGAACCACGGCATACCAGTAGAGCAGTCCGAAAATCCCGCGCGGCTTGAAAAGCGCAGTTTGGCGCAACAAGCACCGATCGCCGCCTAGCGCCTCGATTTGAAACTCAAGCAGCGCCTCTCCCGGCAATCGCATTTCAGCGCGCAGAGCCAGCCGTCGATCTCGTTCGAAGCCTACAACCCGCCAGAAGTCGAGGGCTTCGCCGTAACCAACCACTTCCGGATCGCGGCGCCCGCGGCGAAGCCCTGGCCCTCCGACCAGCACGTCCAGCCAGCCACGGATTATCCAGAGCCAGTCCGCGACGTACCAGCCATGGCCTCCGCCCACGCGACAAACGGCGCGGAAAGCAGCCCAGTCCGGGGCGTCAATCGTTATTGACCGCGCATCTCGAAAGACCGTGCCGCCCGCCCAGTCCGGGTCACCCGGGATCGGCCCCGCCATCGACCAGTTCGTTGGGACACGATGTTCGGCCATCGTGCTCAGAGCCGCCCGAATCGCCTCGCGGACACCGAGTAATTGCTGCGGAATCCACTTTGTGATGGCATTTTCCCGGCAAACCACCGGGTTCTTCAACCCTTCAGCCAGCGGTTTGGCGATGTCGTGGCTTATGGGAGTGACCAGATGAATCCAGTAAGAACTGAGGCGTGGAGTGAGGACGGGAACGGGAATGATCCAGCGGCGGTGCAAGCCCAGTTCCTCCTGCATGATCCGCATAATGTCGCGGTAGCACATCACCTCGGCCCCGCCGATATCGAACACGGCTCCGGCCGTTTCGGACGCCGCCAGGGTACCGGCCAGGTATCCGATCACGTTCCGAACCGCGATCGGCTGGCAGGGCGTGCTGACCCATTTCGGGGTGATCATGATGGGCAGGCGCTCCACCAGATACCGAAGTATTTCGAACGACGCCGAGCCCGAACCGATAATCATCGCGGCGCGCAGGACCGTGACCGGCACCCCGGTGGACGCGAGAGCCTCCTCCACGTCGCGGCGTGAAGAAAGGTGCTCGCTGAGGCCCTCCCCCGTTTCGCCAAGCCCGCCCAGGTAAATGATTCTGCCCACGCCAGCCTGGCGAGCGGCCTCGGCGAAGCGCAAAGCCAGAGTGTGATCCCGATGCGCGTACTGAGCGCCAGCCGAGGTCATGGAGTGGACGAGGTAGAACGCCGCGTCACACCCCTCAAGATTTGCAGCCACCTCGGCGGCGTTCGCAAGGTCCGTTTTGCGCACCTCAACACCGGAGTGATCCGCCCAGTCGCGGCACGCGATTTTATTGGGAGAACGGACAAGGCATCGAACCAGATACCCGTCGGCGATCAGCCGTGGAGCCAGACGGCCACCAATGTATCCGGTGGCCCCGGTAATGGCGATACGCCGCAGCGGCTCGCTCATGCGCCGACCCTTATTGCAATGCCGAGCCCACGCCATTCGATGCGTACATACGCCTCGCAGGTCAGACTCTTTCGCACGGACCAGAAGATCGGAACGAAATGAACCGTAGAAAGCAAGGTCGGGAATCTCGCGACGAACCGCATCCCCGACCCGGTCAGTTTCAGATCGTGTCCACCGTGTTCTATCTGAAGGTCGACATCAAGTGCGCGCAGCGTGTGCTTCATCCCTGGTCCGTATCTTTACCGTACCGCTAACGCGCCACGTCGCATACTGAGCGGCCGCGGAAGCGGAACTGGGCACTGAGATTTCGAGGTTCTGGAGTTCGTAAGTGATCTCCGCGCCGCGTCCGGTGAGTTTGTCATAGAGACCGATGGCGAGATCGGGCCAGGTCTGGTTATCGGAAGTAGTTTGACTCATGGCTTTCAAATGCCTGCAGGGCATGGGATGGCGTAATCAATTCTCATCCGAGTCACGGATAGACTGAAAGGCGTGCCTGTCTTTGCCAGGAGCGTTCTGATCGACGCGCCGGTCCACGACGTATTTCGCTTTCACGAGCGGCCAGACGCGCTCGCTCTGTTATCGCCCGCGTTTCCTCCGGTGCGCATGACGGGCCGCAGCGGCAGCGGCATTGAGGCCGGCTCGCGCGTTGAGCTTCGCGTCGGACCGTTCCGGTGGGTCGCGCAGCACACAATATACGAGAAGAATCGGCTCTTCGTGGACGAACAGATCCGGGGACCTTTCGCGAAGTGGGTTCACCGGCATGAGTTCGAGGCGGTTGGAAACCAGACGCGTCTGACGGATCGGATCGAGTATGAGCTTCCCGGCGGCTGGCTGGTCAACGCACTGTTTGGCTGGACGGCGACGCTCGGTCTGCGCAACATGTTCTCCCACCGCCATCGCGTGACACGGGAGGCCGTTCGACCATGACCGTCGCAAAGGGATCCGAGGGAGTGGCCAGCCTCGACAGCCGGCGAGTACGAGCTCAACTCGAACTCAAGGATCGGGCACTCGCGGCCAGCGCCGAGGGGATCACGATAGCCGATGCCAGCCTGCCGGACAACCCTCTCATCTATGCGAACGCGGGCTTCGAGAAGCTCACGGGATTTAGCGTGGCCGAGGTCATCGGACGCAATTGCCGCTTCCTGCAGGGACCCGGTACCAGTCTTGAAGCCGTTGAGGAACTCCGGGCAGCCGTCAGGAATAAGCGGGCCGTGACGGTGACGTTACTCAATTACCGCAAGGACGGCACGCCCTTCTGGAACCGGCTTTCGATTACCCCGGTACGGGATTCCGCGGGAGCAGTCACGCATTTCATCGGCGTGCAATCGGACGTAACCGGGGAGAAACAGGCGAAGGAGGAGTTGCAGAGAGTGAACGAACGGCTGGAAGCTGCCAGCCAGCTGATGAGACTGGATCTGGCGGCAGCCGCGGAGGTGCAGCGGTCGCTCCTGCCGCTCGAGATGCCGCGCGTTCCCGGCATGGAGTTCGCATACAAGTTCCGGCCCTGCACATCTGTGGGCGGCGACTGCCTCAATGTCCTGACACTCGACGACCGCCACCTCGGCGTCTACATCCTGGACGTCTCGGGCCATGGTGCGGCTGCGGCGCTACTCTCAGTCACGCTCAGTCACATGCTCTCTGTTGTACCGGATCGATCCTTCCTCTACCAGCCATGCGCGGACAATGCGCGGCAACATTGCATCGCGCCGCCCGTTGAGGTGGTAACGCGACTGAACCGGCGTTTCTCCGACAATTCGACGGTTCATCAGTTCTTCACGATGATCTATGGAATTCTCGACACGCAGACTTCCGAATTTCGCTATGTGTCGGCTGGGCATTTGAGTCCGGTTCACATTCGTTGCGGCGTCACGCAGCGGATTCGCGAGGCTGGCGGGATCCCGGTCGGACTCCTGCCTGGAGCGACCTACGAAGAGTATTCGATCAAGCTGTCCAGGGGAGACCGGCTGTATTTCTGTACGGACGGCATCCTGGAGGCGGAGAATCTTGCCGAAGAGGAGTTCGGCGT
>JAWXCM010000005.1:0-4810 GCA_034408745.1 Bryobacteraceae bacterium | reverse complement strand
GTGACCCAGGTTGTCCCCTGCGACCGCCTCATCATCGAATCGACGTTCGGCATCCCCGTCTACCACTTTCTCGACGCCGATGCCGCCCGCGAGCGGATTGTCGGCTTTGCGCAGGAGTGCCTTGCCGACAAGATCACCCCGGTCTTTATCGGCTATCCGCTGGGCCGCGGGCAGGAGATCGTCCACACGCTCTGTCAGGCCGGAGTCCCCGCCGCGGTTCACGGTTCCATCGCGCGCCTGATCCCGGCCTACGAAGAAGCGGGCTACGAGTTCCCCGGATGGCGACCCTACATGGCCAGGGATGATGCCCCGAAGGCACTCGTTGTGGTTCCGAATTTCCGCGCGTACATCGAGGCGAGGGGGACCAAATACCGGCTGGCGTATGTGTCTGGATGGGCGGGGCTCGACAACGCGCGCAACCGCGTCGGAGCGGAGGAGCTGATCCCCTACTCCGACCATGGCGACTATGAGGAGCTGCTCGCGATCGTCGAGGGCACGGGAGCCCGCGAGGTCGACGTGGTGCACGGTTACACCGAGCCGTTTGCCAGCATCCTGCGAGCCCGTGGCATTGATGCGCGCGCGCCGCTGGCGGCCGCTGCCCGCGAGACGGAAGAAGCAGGGGAAGGCTGATGGACCACCTCGCCCAGGCCTGCGAGCGCATCGCCAGCTACAACTCGCGTCTGCGCAAGGTCGCGATTCTGGCCGATTACTTCCGCACGCTGGCCGACCCGGATCTCGAGCGTGCGGTGCGATTCCTCTGCTGCGGACCTATTCAGTCGGAGGACCGCAAGTTCTCCGTCGGAGGGGCCACCCTGCGGGACGCCGCTTTGCTGGCCACTGGAATCGATCCGAAGATCTACGCGATTTGTTATCGCGACGTCGGCGACACGGGCGAGACGGTGGGCCTGCTGCTCCACGGCAAAACACAAAACGAACCCATTTCGCTCGCTGAGGCTGAACTCGCTTACGCCCGCCTGTACAAGATGCGACGGCAGCAGGACAAGGTGGAAGTGCTCGGCGAGATCCTCCGTCGCCATCGGCCCATCACGCTGAAGTACTTCCTGAAAGTGATCACGGGAAACCTGCGCATCGGGCTGCTCTCGAAGCAGGTGGAAGAAGCTATCGCGGAGGCCACCGGGGCCGAACTCGACCACGTTCGCGCCGCGAGCAACGCCTGTGGCGACCTCCCGTGCGTCGCCCTCGCAGCCCGCAACGGAACGCTCCTCGAACTTGAGGCCCGCCTGTTCCACCCGATGGAGTTCATGCTGGCCAAACCCCTCGACAATGTCGCCGACCTGGCGGATCCCACCGAGTGGTATGTCGAAGACAAATACGACGGCTTCCGCTCGCAGATCCACGTCGACCAGGGGCGAGTCGTCATCTTCACCCGAGGCATGGAGGAAGTAACTGCGTCATTTCCCGAGTTAGTCGAAGCCTTCCGCCACTTACCCCGTGCGGCGGTGCTCGACGGGGAGATACTCGCGTGGCAGGATGGCCGAGCCCTTTCTTTCAACGTGCTCCAGCAGCGCATCGCCCGCAAGAAGATCACACCGGAGTTGATGGCCGAGGTCCCTGTGGCGTTCGTAGCCTACGACCTTGCGTATCTCGACGGTGCGATGCAGATCGACCGTCCACTGGAAGCTCGGCGGGCCGCGATGGTCGACTTACTAAGTGCTCAGGGCCACCCGCTGTACATCGCCCCGCAGTGGCGGGCGGAATCGGCCGAACATATCGAGCAGTCCTTCCTCGACGCCCGGGGCCGTGGCAACGAAGGCCTGGTACTCAAGCGGGCCGGCTCCGCCTACGAACCTGCCAAACGCTCCGGCACCTGGCTGAAAGTAAAGCGACCCTACGCCACGCTCGACGTAGTGATCACGGCCGCCGAGCAGGGCAGCGGCCGCCGAGCCATCTGGCTCTCGGACTACACCTTCGGAGTTCGCGACGCCGACCGCTTCCTCAATGTCGGCAAGGCCTACTCCGGCCTCACCGACCAGGAGATTCGCGAACTCACTCGCATCCTCAGAGCCGCCACCACAGACCGCTTCGGCCGGGTGGCGCTTGTCAAGCCCGAAGTCGTCATCGAAGTAGCCTTCGACGGCATCCAGAAATCCTCGCGACACAAGGGAGGCTACGCCCTTCGCTTCCCAAGAATCATCCGCTGGCGTCGCGACAAGACGCCCGCTGAAGCCGACAGCATCGACCGAGTCCGTGAACTGTACGAAGCCTCCATGGCGCGACCCGCATGAAACTTCATCCGGCGCTCCAGACCTGGTTCGACACCCGATTCGGTCCCCGAGCCTTCACGGACATTCAGAAGCTCGCCCTCAAACATACCCTGAAGTGGCGCAACGTACTCATCCTCGCGCCTACGGGAAGCGGCAAAACGCTCTCGGCGTTCCTTTCCGTCCTCAGCGAACTGGCCCGCGAGGCGGAGTCCAAAGCCGGGCTGCCGAACGCCGTCTGTGCGGTCTATGTCTCCCCGCTGCGCTCGCTGGACCGCGACATCCATCGCAACCTGCAGTCCCCACTCGAAGCCATCAACGCGGCCCTCCCCTTCGACCGTCGCATCCGCATGGAAGTTCGCACCGGGGACACTGAGCAGAAGGAGCGCGGGTACCAGCAGCGGCGCCGTCCGCACCTCCTGCTGACCACGCCCGAATCCCTCGCTGGACTACTCTCCCAGCGTGGCTGGATGGACGGCTTCGACCCGCGGGCCGTGGTGGTCGACGAGATCCACTCGTTCTGCGAAGGCAAGCGAGGCACTCACCTTGCTCTGACCATGGAACGGCTGGAAGAGCGAGCCAAAGATGGGCTGCAGCGCATCGGCCTCTCCGCCACGGCCTGGCCCGTTCACGTCATCCAGAAGCTGCTGTGCGGCGACCGTCCGTGTGAAGTGGCTTCCGTCGATGTTCGCAAGGCGCACGAACTCCGCATCGGCGTACCGGCAAAGGGCGACTGGCTCCCACCCGCCGGACACAATCCCTACCGCATCGCGGGCGTCGCCGCCGACCTCGTCGCCAAGGCCAACTGCACCATCCTGTTCACCACCACGCGCTCTGCGTCTGAGCGCCTCGGCCTGGCCCTGACGCTGCTGCTCCCGGACGATGAAGAGCGCATCGCCGTCCACCACTCTTCCATCGAACGCTCCGAGCGTCTGCGTATCGAAGAAGGCCTGAGCGCCGGCCAGTACAAAGCCGTGGTGGCTTCCAGCAGCCTCGAACTGGGCGTCGACTTTCAGGCTGTCGACCAGGTGCTCCTTATCGGCACACCACGAGGCGTCAGCCGCACGCTCCAGCGGCTGGGGCGCAGCGGACACCGCGTGGGAGGTGTCGCGCGCGGCTACCTGCTGCCGACCAGCGTCCCCGATCTGCTCCAGTCCGTGGCTCTGCGCCGATCCGCCGCGGAGGGCCGGCTTGACGCACTGCGCGTTCCGGCGGGTCCGCTCGACGTGCTGTCGCAGACCCTGCTCGGCATGAGCATCGAACGACCCTGGCGCCTGTCCGACGCGTATGAAACCGTCACCCGCGCTGGCCCTTACCTCGACTTGTCGCTGGAGGACTTCGAAGCGTGCATCGAGTACCTGGCCGGAGGGGGCAGGGTGCTGGGCCCGTATGGCACCTACGGAAAGATTATTGTTGAAGACGGAACATTTCGCGTTGCCAGTCGGAAAGTTTCGCGAGAATATTACATGAATATCGGAACCATTTCCGACGATTTCCAGATAAAGGTGGTGAATAAAGGGAATCGGCGCCTGGGAGAAGTGGAGGAAGGGTTCCTGGCCGCGCTGCAGCCTGGTGAAGCGTTCACCATTGGAGGACGGGCAGTGGTGCTGGAGCGCCTCCACCAGACCACCGCCATCGTGAAACCCGCACAAGGCGAGCGCGTCCAGACACCCCGGTGGATGGGACCCAGGATGCCGCTGACCGCGCAGCTCGCCGACGAGGAACGCCACCTCCGCCGCGACCTTCGTAAAGCATGGGATGCCGGCGGTGCGGGTGAATGCGAGCGCATCCTGCGAAAAGAATGGGGCACTGACGAGCCTGTCACGGAGCGCGTCATCGCCTATCTGGAACGGCAGAACAAAGCCGCCCCGATTCCGGCCGACGAGCCCGTGCTGATCGAGCGTGTCCGCGAGGGTCGGTCGCTGCTGATGCTGTTTCATGTCGTAGCCGGACGCGCGGTGAACCGGTCGCTCGCCTGGGTGGTTGCTCATCGACTTGGGGTGTCGGGCAGCGTGGTCGCCAATCACGACGACCATGCGTTCCTGCTGTCCGTCAGCCCGAAGGACCAGCCCAGCGAAGCGCAGCTCCGCGCCGCCTTCAACCCCACCGGCTTTCGCGTCGACCTGCAGACCGCGCTGGAACGCACTGAAACCCTCGGCCGTCAGTTTCGACCGGTGGCTGAAATCGGGCAACTCCTGCCGCGCCGCACCTACCGGGGTTTGACACCGGCCCGGGCCTCGAGTTGGAACGGCTCCCTGCTCTACACCACGCTCCGCCTGCATGAGCCTGAGCACCCGCTGGTCCGCGAAGCCATCCGCGCCACTATGGAGGACATGATGGATGTGGACCGCGCTGAAGCCGAGGCCGGGCGTCTGTTCGAGGCAAAATGGGAGATATACGATCTGCCGAGGCCCACTCCGTTCGGTCTGGAGCTATTCGCCGCTTTCAGCCGTGAAACGCTGCTGGCGCAGGACCCGGACCGAGCCCTCGACGAACTGGTAAACGCACTGTATGAACAATGGGATGACGACGCCCCTGAACCCGCGCCTGCTTCAGCTCCCAGGCGGCCGATGGGCTCACGCAAGCGG
>JAWXCM010000004.1:0-4467 GCA_034408745.1 Bryobacteraceae bacterium | reverse complement strand
TGTTTCGTCCTTTTTGGTTCCGGAAAGAGAAAAGGCCCCAGCGGCGGCGTTTGCCGTCGTGGGGCCTTGTTACTTCCACTGTACCATGGGTTGTCAAGCGGGTTTAGGTTAAGTCGTTTGTTTTCCAGGTGGGAAGTGTTGTGAACGGGTTTTGGGGAGGGGACCAGATTGTGTCAGCCTACCGCTCTCAGTACCACATCGAGGACGCCTTCAAGCAGATGAAGGACCCTCACTTCCTGGGATGGAGCCCGATGTTTCAGTGGACCGATTCAAAAATCCAGGTCCACGCATTCTGCTGCGTGCTGGCATTATTGCTCACTTCCTTGCTGCAACGCGAACTGGCCCGGAAAGGCGAACGGCTCAGCATCAATCGCATGTTGGAAGAATTAGGCGGCATCCGTGAAACCATGGTCGTCTACCCTCGCAAGCCCGGCCGGCGGAAGAATCCCACCACCACTTGTCTCACCCGCATGTCAGCATTGCAGCAGCGCCTCTTCGCCCTTCTCGGCCTCGACAGGTTCACCCCAGCGACCCATTAGGTCATACCAGCCACTGCCTGCAAACCATTCAATATATGACGCTTACCGCCATCCCTGTTGATAACTTGTAAAGTCCCGCTAGGACCCGCGCGAGTGCCGCACGATAGTTCCATGGCATCCAATCCGGCGGGTTCGCTTCCAGTTCCCTTGCATGCTGCTGGAGTTCGATCAGGTAGGCGAACAAGTTGGCGTCGCACAACTGGCAGGTGTGGGTCAGTGTCATGAACAAGTCGCCCACCTGGGCCTCGTTCAGCGTCCGATAAAACAATGCGTTCTTTGTGTGAAGGACCACCCGTTTCAGGCTTCTTTCACCAATGTTGTTATCCACAGGATCGCCGGCTTCTCTCAAAAACAGCGTGAGCGAGAGTTTCCGCGAGACGCCGTTGATTTGGCTGAAACACCGGGGTCCTGAATGGCAAGGATTATTGTGAGACCGTTGGGCTCCAATAGCTCGCGGACTTGCGGCCCCGGGCTCCGCTCAACTCCCCCTTTGGTTTCCGCATAGGGGAAGGCAGCACGGGTTCCCTTGAGGAAGCGTTAGGAGCCGACGGTGTCCTCCAGTCCCTCGGCGCTCACGGGAAATTGACCACCTCTGCCCAAATAGAGTTGACCACCCAGGAAAGAGATCATGCCACGCGGCGGCAGCATCAAGCAGGAGGATAATTGTTCACGCCGCTTGCGGGCAAGTCGTTGATTAAGTGGGCGGCAAAAGAATCATCCGCGCGGCGTGGCCGCGCGCCACAAGGCAGAGTACGGCGCTAGAACGGACGATAAAAGGAGCGCCTTAGTGGTCAACTCTTCGTAAACATGGGTGGGTCATTCTTGGCGAGTGCCGAAGTCCAGTCTCTGCTGGGGGAAGCGCGGCTGGGCGGGAGCGGCAAGGGCGGCGAAGCGAGGTATGGGGGAAGACCGGCTTTGTCTGGACCAGGGATTGAACTATCTCACACGCTTACGGCGAGGTGTTTGCCGCGGCGCCGTGGAGGTCAGATGGGTTGGAGTTCGCAGCCGGCCGGGCCGCCGGCGACGGGGAGCAGCGCCACGTGAGCGAGGCTGCGGAGTTGGAGCGGGGCGATAGGATTTGTATTGACTTCCCGGGCGGGGTTCCGGCCGGCGCCACGCAGCACCTTACCGCTGGCCAGCCCGATGAGCCAATCCAGCCTGCGGGAGGACTGATCGTGAAAGCTGTCAATAGCGGCGCAAACGGGCGCCGCGACGGGGTCACAGAGTGTGGTCACGGCGGTCTCTTCCCCGAGGCGCACGACGCCGCTGCGGTCGAAGCAGAGTTCGGCCAGGGCTACGGGGGAGGATTCCGCCCCCGGCCCGTGGAGCAGCACGAGGGAAGCGATCTGGGTTCGACCGTTGGCGCCGATGTACAGATGCGGGGCACTACCCGGGATGGCGGACGCATCCGGGAGGAACGCGCTTCCCTCGATGGGCGGCTCCGGCGCTTCGCTAAGGACGAGATGACGGAAAACAAGGCCTCCGCTGGATTCGTAGACATATACCAGACGCTGGCCGCCGGGTTCGGCAGATATAGCGGCGACGGAATGCGGCCGCGCGGCGAGGGAGCCGGTCCAGGATACGACGGGGGGCGGAGTGGGTAGAATGACAGGCGCCAGATCCCAACTGTCGTCCTCTTCTTCGTTCTCTTCGACGTCGTCCGTTTCCGGGAGTGGTTCCGGCCACACGGGCTCCGGGGCCGGGAAGAACCGAACTCGTGAAAGGGTCTGTGCTTCGGTAAGGACCAGGGCATCCACAGCGCCGGAGGCAAGAGTCACGGGGCTGTCGACAATGGCGCGAATGTTGGCGGGAAGCTCCAGTTCCACGGTTTCGGCCATCCCTCTTGCAGCGGCAAAGAGCTTGGGGCCATCAAAGTACAGGACCCAGCCGCGGCCGGCGACACCGGACGGGACACCGGCGCAAATGGGCGCCGAACAGCCTGCACCCACCTCGGCGACCCGTTCGGTCCGTTCTGGAGTCAGCATTTCGTCGGCGATCGGATGCGGATAGGTCCGGCGGACGATCACGCCGCCTTGGGGAGAGCGCAGGAGCCAGGCGGCGTTCACCTCCGAGGCTTCCGCGACGTCCTCGACACGCTCCAGGGCTACTTTCCGTTCCAAGGGCTGGAACAATTCGAACTGCACGGGGGGACTGGCGATACCGGCGACGTAGGCTGAGATTTCATAGATGCCGGGCTGCCTGATGGGCAATAGCATGGACACCGGAACCGCCAGGGATCTTGCAGTGCCAGGGTAAACGTGCAAGGGCTCGGCGATGGCGGTATCGACGTCCTGGGCATTCTCGACAAGTCCGGACATACGGAAAGCGACTCCCGCGGGATGGGCGGGCCCGGTCAGCCGGTAGATCGGTGTTTTGTTCGCCATATAGGCCGGATCGGGGACCACTTCGGTCGCCGGCCCGTTATTCCGGATGACTAATTCGACTGCGATCTCTTCTCCCACCCAGAAGCGGGTGGATAGTGGACGCATCGAAATGGAAATAGGCATTGGGTCCCCCTACTCTTTGAAATTGATTGACGGGCGGCGGTGACTAGTGATTGTTGTTGTTGGCGTCGTTGCTTAACGCCACCACGCCCGTTCCGGCCAACGTTGGCCAGCCGCGGACGCGCAAGACGCAGAATCCGCAGAGGGCCTTCACCGGCAGGCGGTCGTAGGTCATAAGGCAGTCCAGGTTCGGCAGGTGGAGGTCCGCCGACGCCCCATTCCCTTCGAAAGCGGAATCGCGGTAGCATTTGGCGTGCCTCAGGCTCATATTGTGGCCAATTTCGTGGGCCGTGACGTCCTCCGGGTGCATGGTGGTGCCGCCGGGATCCACCGGATCCATGTAGACCAGAAACAAGGCCCTATCGAGCGTATTTTCCCCGTACGGCGCCAAGCCGCCATTGCCGGCGAGGTTCTGCGTCAACGTGCCGTCAAAATCGCGTAGCGCAAACTGGCAGAAGCTATGGAAGAAAAAGATGCCCGGGGTAACAACGTTATTCCGCATAAACTCTCCGGCCAGCTTCTGTAGTAGCGCTTTACTCGGATTCGCTAAAGCGAAGTCGTATTGAATCTGTGTACTGGCGTAACCGGCGTTCGTAAAGTTTTGGTTGCGGATCGTTTCAATAGCCAACTTGGCCTTATTGCCGAGTCCGTTGTACCAGGATATCTGCGCGTCCCAGACGTGGCAGCCCGGAAGAAGTAGGGAATAGGCGTTAATGGCGCTTACGAATTTCTTAGTTACACCCTTTTGCTGAGCATACTGTTGGCATGCCTCCGCTAAATACTTCTTCCTGGCATTGGAAAAGCTGTAAAAGGTAAGTCCATGCATGCCGTCGGATTGGGAATACGCGGGATCGAGCAGTTTGGCCGCTCTTGCCGTGCCACTGCCATCGTTGGGAATCACTGCGGTAAGGAAGCGGCGATATTCGGCCGCCGGGACGATCGCGGTCTGGTTAACGATATTAATCTTAACCCCGGCTTCGGCCCAATAAGTGAGGATCCGCCCCAGGGGCATTGCCGGCACTGTGGCATGCTTCCGCATGTAGATGAGGTCGGTCTTCCGAAACACGCGGAAGACGCCAGTGACGGCCGTCGGCAGGTTCGTATGATTCCCAAGAAGGGTCGCCTGTAACGTGACACAGTCCATGGCGGCTTTCGGTATGCCCAGCATGACGCGCACGACGTATTTATCCCCGGCCATGCGGGACGGTTGGAAGAGGACGCCGGTCTTTCCGGCCTCGGTTCCGGTGGTCCGGGCATAGCTGAAGGCGGCCCATTGTCTCGTACCGCAGGCGGCGACTTTGAAGGGGAAATCCGCGGCGACGGCCTGCGGCTCCTCGGTGTCGTGTTGGGGAGGGAAGACGGGCTCGCCGCCGCGCTTGCCTCCGTGGGCCGCATGGGAATTGATACTTGCGGCGGGGGCCGTG
>JAWXCM010000003.1:0-5831 GCA_034408745.1 Bryobacteraceae bacterium | reverse complement strand
GCAGGTCGACAATGCGCTTGTTGTCGATAACCGTGCCGACGGTGGCGTTCTCGGTGGAGCTGAGCAGCCGTGACCGAGACTTCAACCGCTTCGCTTACCTGGCCAACCGACATCTCAAAATCGAGGCGCAGGTTTTGCTGGACCTCGAGGCTGACTCCCGTTCTGGTTTAGGTCTTGAAACCCCCAAAGTGTCAACTAACAACAACGTGTTAATTGCCAGTCTAAGGGATCAGACTCGCGCGTGACGTTCAAGGCGTGGCCGAGGTTACCTGGTGGCGGAAACGGGCCAGGCAGCCGATCACAGACAGAGGATAGCCCTTCCAAAGGACTTCAAATTGGAATAAGCTAATACTAGTATGAAACTGCTGCGCGGCATCGCCGCCGTTGTTTTCGGCGCGAGCCTGGCGCTCTGTCAGAGCCAGCCAACCATAAAGGCCACACGCATTCAGCGCTCCTCCCCGGCATCGGGTAAGGAGATGTTCGATATGTATTGTGCCGTCTGCCACGCAAAAGACGGAAAAGGTGGAGGCCCAGCCGCCGCCGCCCTCAAGAAGTCGCCCGGCGACTTAACTCAACTCACCAAAAAGAACAACGGGAAGTTCCCCGGACCCGCGGTTGCCCAGTCCATCAACGGCGAACAGGGCGTGCTCGCCCACGGAAGTAAAGATATGCCCATCTGGGGCGAACTCTTCCGCCAGACGGGACAGAACGAATCCGAAGTTCGTCTGCGAATCGCTAACCTGGCTCGATACATTGAGGCCATGCAGGCGAAATAGAGCGTCCGCGGGGCGGCAACAGGCCAGCCGCCCACCGCCCCGCCTCCGGATTTATTTTTGCTTCGCGCAAAAAAAACCTTACCGTTTTCCGCATTGACTGAGTGAGCCGGAAATCAGGCTCTTCATTCAAACGGAGAATGGCAATGATATTACGCATACTCGCAGCGCTGCTTGCGCTGTGCGCCGGCGGTCTGCAACTCTTTGCCGCGGGCACCATTACGGTCAAACCGGGCAGCGAAGGCGCGGTCATTAAAACGACTCGTAAATATACTGCGACGTTGTCCGGCGTTTCCGGCGGCGTCAACTGATTTGTCAATGGCCTCGCCGGCGGTGACATCAACAGCATCGGCAGCGTCGACGCCACCGGGCTCTACACCGCGCCGGCGCAAATTCCCCCCATTAATCCCCTGACCATCAAAGCCGTTTCGGCCATGGACCCCACCGTCTATGGAACCGCCAAAGTGACGGTCTACAACGTCCCGCCCAGCATCGGCGCACTGGGTCCGTGGACCCTCCCGGTCGGGCCCTGGGTTCTGAGGATCGACGGCACCGGATTTGTAGCCGGAGCCCTCGTTCTGTGGAATAACCAGGTCCTGACGCCCGCGGTGGTTACGCCCACCCAGGTCACTCTCACCGGCACCACGTCGGCCTCAGCCAACGTACTGATCCGCGTCGTGAATCCGGGCTCCATTCCGTCGAACCCGCTGCGGCTGGGGGTAGGCTCGGGCGGCGGCACCCCGCTCCCACTCTGATGCTTTCCCCCAAAACCACGATCGTTCCGCAGTCGGCTGCGCAGCAGTTCACCTCCCTCCTCAGCGGGGCAACCGGCACCATTAGCTGGACCGTATCCGCGGGAACCATCACACCTGCCGGCCTCTACACGGCGCCCGCGACCATCCCTGCGACGCCTGCCGCCACCAACACCGCCGTCGGCCCGAACAACCTCACCGCCACCGCGACAGTCACCATCGTCAGCAATACTCCGCCCACGGTCACGCAGGTGAATCCCGCCGCGGCCCCGGCAGGCGTATTCACTTTGACGATTACCGGTACCGATTTCAGCCCCGTTTCCACGGTCACGCTGAACGGCGCACAGCTCGGCGTACAGACGCAGTCGCCGACCCAGCTGGTGGTCTCCGGATTCGCCAAGACAGGCGGAACACTCCCGCTGGTAGTGAGCAACGGACCACTGTCCTCGCAGCCCTTCCAGCTTCAGGTGGGCGTGCCGAACCCGCTGGTGAGCGACGCAGCCGCACGCCGGTTCCTCGAGCAGGCCGCCTTTGGTCCGACCGCCGCCGATGCGATGCGCGTACAGCAGCTCGGATTCCAGGGCTGGATCGATGAGCAGATCGCACTGCCGCCGGCGTCGAACTACAGCACGCTGACCGCCTCGCAGGGCGGCATGTCGGCGCATTTCCTCACCAACGCTGTAATGAACCCCGATCAGCTGCGGCAGCGCATGGCATTGGCCTGGCAGCAGATCTTTGTGGCCTCCATCAACAAGATCATCTGGACCACCGACATGGCCCCCTATCAGGACATGCTGCTCTCCGGCACGTTCCTGAACTTCCGTCAGCTTCTTCAATACGTGACCCTGAGCCCCGTCATGGGCAAGTACCTCGACATGGCGAACAACGGCAAAGGCAACGCCGCAGGCACCGTCCTCGCCAATGAGAACTACGCCCGCGAAGTGTTGCAGCTGTTCTCCATCGGAACGGTGATGCTGGACGGCCACGGCAACGTGATCAGGGACGCGCAGGGCTACGCCGTGCCGACCTACGATCAGGCCACTGTCGCCGAGTTCGCCAAAGTTTTCACCGGCTGGACCTATGCACCGGCCACCCCCGGCGCGCCAGCCGTCTGGAACACCTGGTGGAACGGGAAATACCCAATGGTGCCGTACCAGGCCATGCACGACGTCACCCAGAAGAAGCTGCTCAACGGCGCCGTGCTGAACGCCGGCCAGACCGCGATGGCCGACATGACCGCGGCGCTCGACAACATCTTCAACCACCCCAATGTCGGCCCGTTTATCTGCACCCAGCTGATTCAGAAGCTGGTGAAGAGCAACCCGTCGGGCACCTACATCAACAACTGCGTGCTCGCTTTCAACAACACCAGCGGCGTCCGCGGCGACATTAAGGCAGTGGTCGGCAAAATCCTGCTCGACCCGGAAGCGCGCGCCGGGGACAACGGCGTCGACAGCCCCCTCGACGGCCACCTGAAAGAACCGGCGCTGTTCCTTCCTGTCGCACTCCGGGCCGTAAACGCCACGGTCAACGACCAGAACTACTACGCATTCGAGCTGATCAACCTGAATCAGGATCTGATGAACGCGCCCAGTGTGTTCAATTTCTACAGTCCTGATTTTGTAATTCCGAACAGCAATGGGTTGAAGGGCGGCGAATTCCAGATATATACGCCTTACACCTCCATTCACCGGGCCAACATGGTGAACAGCATGTTCAGCGCGTATGCGAACAATGTGCAGACCATCGGCCCCGGCGTGACTTTTGACCTGACGCCGTTCGTCAACCTCGCATCCACGCCCGCGGCACTGGTGGACGCGCTCGACATCACTCTGACTCACGGCCAGATGCCCGCGGGTTTGAAATCCATAATTACTACGGCGATTACCAACGAAACTGGCGGCAATTTGCGGCGCGCACAGACGGGGTTCTATCTCATTATCGCGAGCGCGTATCACAACGTAATCGGGTAGCACCGGCGAATCAGACAACGGAGACAAGATAATGTTGATTCAATCCAGAAGAAAATTCCTCCGCGCCGGACTCCAGTCAGTGGGCGCGCTCGGGGCACTCAGCCGCTTCGGAGCCATGAACGCGCTCGCGGCCGGCAGCAGCTACAAGGCGCTGGTATGCGTGTTCCTCCACGGCGGTAACGACGGACACAATACCGTGATCCCCGTCACCACCATCAGGCAGAACTACACCGGTTATGCTGGCCAGAGGCAGGGCGTGGGTCTCGCCCTCAACAGCCTGCTCCAGATTCAGAACAGCGCCGCCGAGACCTATGGCCTCCATCCGAAGCTGACTGAACTGGCCAGCCTCTACAACAATAAGAAGCTCGCCATCCTGTCGAACGTCGGCATGCTTGTGAAGCCCATCGCGAACCGCCAGGCGCTCCTCGCCGGCGCTCCCGTACCGGCGGCGTTGTACTCGCACTCCGACCAGACCACGCAGTGGCAGAGCGCCTCTCCGCAGGGCCTGCTCCCCAGTGGCTGGGGTGGTCGCATGGCCGACGCCGTGCTCGGACAACCGAGCCCCTCGCAGTTTCCCCCGCTCATCAACACCTCTGGACAGACCCTGTTCTGCACCGGCCAAAATCTGGCCACCGTCGCGCCTCCCCAGGGCATGGTGGGGCTTGGCGGCATGAGCAGCCCTGTGAGGCTCGCCGCCACGCAGCAACTGCTGACCTTCGACAACGGCGTCCGCCTGGTGCAGTCCGCGAACGACGTGGTTAGCAAAGGCAACGCTCACGCCGGTATTCTGATGAGCGCTTTGCCCGGCGCTCCCGGCCTCGGCGTCACATTCCCGACGAACAACCTCGGCGCCCAGCTTCAGATGGTGGCGAAAATCATCGCGGTACGACAGCAACTCAACGCCTCGCGGCAGATCTTCTTCGTCGGCCATCAGGACGTCACCGCCTTCACCACGTCCGAGTTCGGACGCACCCTGATGCCCAACTCCAGCGGTGGTACCGACCACGCCTGGGGAAGCCATCACTTCATCCTCGGCGGCGCGGTTAAGGGCGGCGACATGTATGGCACCTCCGCTGCTCGTCAACGGCGGTCAGGACGACGCCAGCGGCCGCGGCGCCCTCATCCCCGGCACCTCCGTCGACCAGTACGGCGCAACGTTGGCCCAGTGGTTCGGCGTCCAGTCCGGTGCTCCCATGAACGCCGTTTTCCCCAACCTCACGCCCGGCAACTTCGCTCCCTCCACCCTCGGCTTCATGGGCTGAGTTCCTTGTTGTTTTGGTTCACCACTCCCGCCCGGCTATGCTTACCGGCATGGTCGGGCTGCTTGTTTCTGGCGACAATCATTTCGTGGTGCGAGGCCCCGAACCTGACGGCGACACCGCCCGTGCGCTGCTCCGCCACTGGTCCGTCATCGCCATCGGTCAGACCACGCCCGAGTCCCTGAGACCGTGGCGAATCAGCACCAAAGAATTTCGCGAAAATCTGCAATGGGTCGCCGTCGCACGCGGGCTTTCGGCGAACCACTCACCAGCCGTCGCGCAACTACTCGCGGAACTCGAAGCACGAGGCATCGCCACAAGGTTCGTCTAAAGACCCGCGCGCTACCATCAAAGCCTTGGGCCGACTCCTAATCGCCGCCGTTGCCTTGATCCTCTACGCATCTCTGTTCCCCTGGACATTCACCCGTAGTAGCCAACACATCAATCCGCTGTGGATCGTTTTCCACGCCTGGAGGGTGACCCCTGGAGCACGCGGTTGGAGCGACGTCCTGCTCAACGTCGTCCTGTACGTGCCAGTCGGCTTGCTTGCCTCACTGAAGCTGCGAACGCTGAGCTGGCCGGTGCGGCTCACCACCCCAGTCCTGCTCGGCTCGGTCATCTCCCTCAGCATCGAGGTACTGCAGGTATATGACGTCAGCCGCTTCCCCAGCGGGATCGACTGGATAACCAACACACTCGGCACTCTGATCGGAGCCAGCCTGGCAGTGGCCGTCCCCAGGCTGTTCCTCAGGCCTCTCGAGTGGGTGGAGCTGCGATTCCGCCGAGCCCCGGCCGCTTCCGTCATGGTCGGACTTTGGCTTGCCTGGTCACTCTTTCCCGCCATCCCACATCTGTCGCTCTACCGCCTGCAAAAAACATTCCTGGCGTTTGCGACCGCCCCATGGCCATTTCTCGCGTTGCTGAGCGCCTGCATCGGGTACGCTGCCGCTGGCCTGCTGCTCCACCAGATCAGCCGCCGCCACGCATTGCCCGCGCTTGCCGCCGGACTGCTGCTCATCCCGCTGCAACTGCTGCTGGCAGGTCGACAGCCCGCTCTCGTCGACCTCGTCGGCG
>JAWXCM010000002.1:0-23859 GCA_034408745.1 Bryobacteraceae bacterium | reverse complement strand
TTGTCATGCCGCGTCACACGAGCCGCATTCACACCAGCCGTCATGGTCAGCGTCTCCGCATTGCCCTGCGTGCCCGCAAAACCGAAGTTCGCCGAACCCGCCCACAGCCCCGACCACGGCGGCGTCAACATTCGCTCATAGGCCTTCTGTTCAGCCGCATCGCGAACCGCCGCCACGTCAGCCAGCGCCGCTTCTCTCACCGGAGCGGCCTCAGCCCGAACCACCAGCTTGCCCTCTTCCGTCGCCAGCTTCCCGTTCAGAGTGTCGCCCGTCTTCAGTTCCACCGTCACCGGCGCCTCCGTCGACACACTCGCCACCTGATCCCAGGCGGCATTGATCACGCCAAAGGCTTCGGTCTTGATCGTGATCGACTTGCTGTCCTTCTTAACCACCGACCCGGTAACGCGGTCCCCGTTCTTCAACACAACAACATCCGCCGAAAGCGGCCAAACGCAACAAATCCCCAGCAATACGATAAAATTCCGCACAGTTCAATAAGTGTAGCGCGGGCCAGTCTTCACCCTTGTCACCTTCTGGTCGCCGCCGAAGTGGAAGGTCAGCGTCAGATCGGAAACTCCGCGGCGCCCTTGTTGAAGATGGTTACCTCACCAGGGAATCCGCTGCCCCGGTCGTTCTGTGACCGCGACAGGTGCATAGCCCGTCTCCGGATTCGCACTGATCGCGGCCACCGGAGCCTGATTCCCACCCTGCCCCGCATCCTTCGCCGTCAGCACAAACAGCGTGATGCTCTGCTGCGGAACCGTCGCTATCAGCGACGCGCCAGGCACCTGGACATGGCCCGCCGCGCGATCGCATTGGCCGACGTCAGCTGATACACCTCCGACCGCCCTGCTCGGCTCACGGAACTTTTTCCGGGCCGCCTGCGTACTTCAGCAAAGGAACGAATTCAAATGCTTACGTTTCTGTTCTGGTGCCTGCTCTTCGTCATCTCATGGCCGCTCGCGCTGCTGGCGCTGGTGCTATACCCGCTTGTCTGGCTGCTGCTGTTGCCCTTCCGCATCGTCGGCATCGCGGTAGGCGGCGTGCTCGAGCTGCTCTGGGCCATCCTCATCCTGCCCGCCCGAATCCTGTCCGGCGGCCACAGCCAGCGGCGCGCCTGAACGCGCAACTAAACCGGCAGTTCCGCCAGTTCCAGCCAGTACCGCGAAATGATCTGGCACACATCCTGGATGCCCGCCAGTGTCATCGGCTTGACGAAATAGGAGTTCGCGCCCAGTTCGTAGGACCGCCGCACATCGCGCCGATCCTGCGAACTGCTCATCACCAGCACCGGCCGGAATCGAGTCTCCGCGTCACCCCGAATCCTTTGCAGAATATCCAGACCGCCGTTGCCCGGCATATTCAAATCCAGAATTACAATGTCCACGCCACTGATATCCCGGAACCGGTCCACCCCTTGCAGCGCCTGGATTGCTTCTTCGCCCGACGCCACCCAGTACAAGCTGACGCGGGGAGCCACTTCGCCCAAAGCAATTTGAAAGAGACGCGCATCCGCCTCGCTGTCATCCACCAGCAAAATATTGAAATGTTTGGGAGCCATTACAGAGTTATCAAAATGGACGCAGCGCGAGGAGATAGGTGACACCCAAAAAAGAGACAGTACTATAGCCTTTGCTGACCCAGTACGGTGATACTCACGGGACTAACGTTACTGCTGTGAAGCTAAAGCGGCACTCGGGGTCCAGGCGCTCCCCAGCCTAACTACAACCCAGCGGCGCTAACGGAACAGGAACCCAATCCAGATCAATAGACGCCACGCAATATTACTACCAGTCAAACTACCAGTATTTCCTCGGCATTCTCCTCACAGATTCCGATATTTAATCGATCGCGTTCAGCGCACCCGGCGGCGCGGGCGACAGCTTCTCCCGAGCCCTCAACCATCCCGATTCGCAGGCACCGCTCTCGCGCTTGCTACACTCGCCCGCAGGAAATGAAACGCAGGCACTTCTTACAGTGCGCGGGAGCGGCAGCCACAACAGTCGCCGCCGCTCCCGCCGCCGAAAACATCATCGACATCCACCAGCACACAAACTACGCTGGGCGAACGGACGAGGAACTCATCGCCCACCAGCGCAAGATGGGCGTAACGAAAACCATCCTCCTGCCCGCTGGCTCGCAGCACGGACTCGCCGTCGACGCCGGTCGCAACGACTCCGTAGTCAGCCTCTCCCGTCGACGCCCCAAAGAATTCGTCTGCTTCGCCAACGAACTCCCCGACCTCCCCGAAACCGCCGCCGTCCTCCGCAAATACCTCCGCGCCGGAGCCATCGGCATCGGCGAGCAGAAGTTCGGCGTCGTCTCCGATTCCCAGGCCATCTCCAACATCGCGGCCATAGCATCCGAGTTCCGCGTCCCCATCCTGCTGCACTTCCAGCACGGCACCTACAACCTGGAGTACGGCCGCTTCGGCGCCATTCTCACTAAATTCCCGAAGGTGAACTTCATCGGCCACGCCCAGACCTTCTGGGCCAACATCGACGCCAAAGCCGTCCAGACCGTCCTCTACCCAAAAGGCCCCGTCACCCCTGGCGGCCTCACAGACCGCTATCTCTCCGACCACGCTAACTTCTGGGGCGACCTCTCCGCCGGCTCCGGTCTTAACGCGCTCACCCGCGACGAAGACCACGCGCGAGCCTTCCTCGAACGTCACAAAAACCGCCTGCTCTACGGCAGCGACTGCGACGACAAGATCGGCGAGGGACCCAGGTGCTCGGGCTCGCAGATGATGGCCGCGATTCGCAGACTCGCAGCGGCGCCGGTGCAGCGAAAACTCCTGCACGACAACGCCGCCACCTTGTTCCGCCTTCGTTAAAAATACAGCTTTAAAGCAAATTGAATTTGACGCGGCGAGTTCCCCTGATCCCCGGCCGTCTGGCTCAGTACACCAAACACCGGCGACTGCAGGCTGAGATTGCCGTTGCCAAACCGCACCCAGTTCACCGCATTAAACATCTCAGCCCGGAAATCCAGCCGCATCTGTTCCCGAATCGGGAATGATTTTGCGATCGAGATGTTATTTCCCATGACCGTATTCGCCCGGTACTTCGGATTGTGCCGAGTCATGTTGCCGAATGTGTTCGTCGGCTGCGCCGGGAAGAAACTCGCCGGTTGAATGGTACGGTCGACTGCCGGGTCGAACGAGTCGCCCTTCGTCTCCGGACGCCAGCCATCATACGTGTTGATGATCGGCCGGTTGCCGCCGTTGAACAGTGGCATTCCGTTGGTGGTGCCGAGACCCAGCGGCTGACCCGAAGAGAGCGTGTAGATGCCCGAAACTCGCCATCCGCCGATGAGCTGATTCACCAGGCCGCCTCGATTCAGCCACGCTTTCCCACGGCCAAACGGCAGATCCGCGACGCCTGAAAACTTGAAGTTGTGCGTCACGTCGTACTCGCCGATGCTTTTCTCCAGACCCCGGTTGTAGTGGTCCATCGCCGAGCCGTCAGGCCAGTAGCTGTCGGCATCCGTCAGCAGCTTCGAGAACACGTACGAGGTCTGGAACTGCAGTCCCTTGCTGAACCGCTTCTCCAGTCGAGCCATGCCCGCGTGGTACGTGGAATGTCCGCTGTGGTCTCCGCCACCCGCAGCCGTGTCGATGCCCTGAAACTGAGGGTAGGGACGCAATGACTGGCGCACCGTCGCATTATTCCCGAACAGCGAAATGAACGCGGGAAATGGTTCCCGGAATCCCGCGTTCCGCGCCGCAGCGGAGTCGATTCGCGAGTTTAGCAGCGTCGCACCATACTGATTCAGAAACTTCGGATCCATCTGGTTATACGCCAGCAGCCCCGCCTGCAGTCTGCTCCCGAGACTTCCCGTGTACGAAGTCTCCATCGTCAGACTCGACGTGAGCTGGCGCTGGATCGAGAAGTTCATGCTCTGATACGCGGGCGGCTGTGCCGCTTCGCTGCCCTGGAACCACGGCATCGCGCGGCCGTTGCCGAAGCTCGGATCGATGAACGGCGGAGCCACCCAGGAAGGCAATCCATCACGCAGCCGGAAACTCGGATTTAGTCCCTGAGATGAATCCGGGAACCCGGTGGTCAGCGTGAACCCAAGGTTGTGCGTCGAGCCCGTCACCGTCGTGATATTGCCGTAGCTGAGACCGTACGACATGCGCAGCACGGTCTTCGGAGTTAAGGTATACGCGAGCCCGAACCGCGGCCCGAAGGCACGGAAATACGGGTCGGACAACGTGCGAGTCCCTTCGCGCCCCTTTCCCGTTCCGGCATACACCAGAGCGCCGGGCAAATTCCCCGCGCCAGGATTCGGACGATCCGGAGCGAAGTCGCTCCAACTGTCGTTCTCGCCCGTCGGTGGCAGTGTGGTTTCCCAGCGCAGTCCCAGGTTCAGGACCAGGTTCGGCCGAACGCGCCAGTCGTCCTGAAAGAAACCCGAGAACGAGGGCCACTGCTGGCCGATGTACCGTATAGTGTCCAGCGACCCGTTGCTCGCATAGCCCAGCAGCATCGACGCAAACGGATGCCCGCCAGCAGTCGTGAAATTCGTGTCGCCCGGCCGGCCCGTATGCTTGAAGTCGAAGTTGACGCAGCCCGCCACGCACTGCCGTCCGAAGCCGTTGTAGTACTGCCCCTGATACTGACCACCAGCCTTCATCGTGTGCTTGCCTTTGATGATCGTGACGTCGTCGGCAAACATTTTGATGAAATTCTCGCTGCCATTATTCGCCGGACCGCCCCATGTGGAGTAGCTGTTCGAAAAGATCATGCGAAGCAGATTCTGGTCGCAGTCGGGCACATTCCCAAGACACACCTTGTCCTTCCACTGCACCCCGCTGCGAATCGTGGCCTGTGGGGGATCGTGGTTCTCCCGCCAGATATTGCCGCCCCCGTAGAAATGGTTGTACACGCTCGGCGATATGGCCCAGTCCCAACTGCCTCGATACACGTCGGAGTTGCGCTGCGTGTCGTTGTAATCCGCGTAATATCCCGGGAGAGTCGAAGGGCCGTTCGCGCCCGGAATCTGGCTCGACCGGTTATAGCCCCAGTACCCGGAGATACGGTGCTTCACGCTAAACACGTGGTCGCCTTTCACGCTGATCTTTGTGTTCGGCCGAATTTCACTGCCGCTGGTAATCAGGTAATTATTCGTGACGTAGTTCAGAGTGCCTGGTGTGGCGCCGTTGTTTGGCAGCGGCGTCGGCCCTGAGCGGTAAGCCGCCAGCGCCCGCACACTCACCGGATCGAACATCGACTTCGGCACCTGATTATTCGGGAACACTTCGCGCGTCACGGTGCCATTCGCACTGGTCGTCTGCGACACCGGGTTGTAGATGGGAATCATCTGCCCGGCAGCGTTCACCCAGTTGCGAAAATCCCCGTCGTACATCTCCGCCGTGGGCACGGTCGCCACGTTGCCGTTGGCGCCGTCGCGATTGCGAAAGGCCTCGTAGCTGAAGAAGAAGAACGTGCGATTCCGCCCGTTATACAGCTTCGGAATCCACACCGGTCCACCCACGGAGCCACCGAAATCACTCTGCTTGTAGATAGGCCGCGCAATCCCTCTGCCCGTGTTGAAGAAGTTATTCGAATCGAACTTCTCATTTCTCAGGAATTCATAGGCCGTGCCGTGCAGGTCGTTAGTGCCCGACTTCGACACAAAGCTCATCATGCCGCCCGACGCCTGCCCGTACTCCGCCTTGAACCCGTTGGTGTCGACGGTGAACTCGGTCACCGCTTCCACCGACGGCGCATTCACCGCCACCCAGCTCATGCTCAGCGCCCGCGACGTGTTGGCCGAGACGCCGTCCAGACTCGTGCCATACCCTGCTGCCTGTCCGCCGCCCAGAATAAACCCGTTGTCGCCGCCGACGTTCTTCGCCTCGGGCGTCAGCGCGGCCAGATTGAATGGACTCCGCAGCGCCCCGCCCACCACCAGCGGCAGCTCGTCGATAAGCTTGTTGTTGACGGTCACGCTGGTCTTCGCGTTTTCCGTCTGCAGCGCGATGGCGTTGGCGCTGACCTCCACCGTCTGCGTTGACGACCCAACCTCCAGCGTAAAATCGGCACGAACCGTAGCCGACGCATTCAGCTCCAGTCCCGTAATCGCTGCCGTGCGGAACCCGTCCTTCTCCGCCGTCAGTTTAAACGTGCCCACCTGTAACTGCGGCGCTGTATAGTCGCCGGTCTCCGTCGTGAGCAACTTGAACGATACTCCGGTCTCCGTATTGGTTACCGTAACTCGCGTGGCCGGAATCGTCGCACCGGAAGAATCGCGAATTGTGCCTGTAATTGTTCCCCGTTCAGATTGAGCGGAGAGAACTCCGTAAAGAACCACCACCAGAATTGGCAGGCGTAACTTCATAATCGCAATGTGTTATCACAACTCCAAGGTGCGACACAAGCCAGCGAAGGGGCTACAGAACGTACCTGGGTGATAATACGACCATGCTTTTATCTCTGGCAGTGCTCCGAACCTGATCCCGGAATGCGACTTTCCATCCTTCGTTCGCTGTACGTGCAGGTACTGATCGCGATTGCAGTCGGCATCACGCTCGGAGTTGTTTCTCCCGCCACCGCCACACAGATGAAACCTCTCGGCGACGGGTTCATCAAGCTGATCAAGATGATGATCGCGCCCATCATCTTCGTCACCGTCGTGCAGGGCATCGCCGGCAGCGGCGATATGAAAAAGGTCGGAAAAACAGGCGGTCTGGCGCTTCTTTATTTCGAAGTCGTCAGCACCGTCGCGCTCATCATCGGGCTCGTCGTAGTCAACGTCCTTCAGCCCGGCGCAGGGATGAACGTCGACGCCCGCACCCTCGACGCCGGAGCCGTATCCGCTTACATTGGACCCGGTAAGCTCGAAGGCACAAAGGACTTCCTGCTGCACGTCATCCCCAACACCTTCATCGACGCATTTGCTCGCGGTGAGATTCTACAAGTTTTGTTCCTCGCCATCCTTTTCGGCGTGGCACTACAGACAACCGGGGAGCGCGGACAACTCGTGTACAACGTGGTGGAACGCGTCGCCGAGGTTCTCTTCGGGATGATACGGATTATCATGTACGTCGCCCCGATCGGCGCGTTCGGAGCCATGGCGTTCACCATCGGCGCCTACGGCATCGGCAGCCTGCTCTCGCTGGCAAAGTTGATGGGGACGTTCTACCTCACCTGCCTGCTCTTCGTCTTCGTAGTGCTCGGCCTCATCGCGCGATACCACGGCTTCAGCATCTTCCGATTCCTCAGCGCGATTCGCGAAGAGCTCCTCATCGTCCTCGGAACATCTTCGTCAGAAGCCGCCTTGCCGCGTCTCATGACGAAGCTCGAAGAACTCGGCGCCGGACGTGCCACCGTCGGCCTCGTCGTCCCGACAGGCTACTCGTTCAACCTCGACGGCACGTCCATCTATCTCACAATGGCCGCGGTCTTCGTGGCGCAGGCCACCAACACGCACATCACAATATGGCAGCAAATCACGCTGCTGGCCGTGCTGCTGCTTACGTCGAAAGGCGCCGCCGGCGTGACCGGAAGCGGCTTCATCGTGCTCGCCGCAACCATGTCCGCAGTCGGCGACATCCCGGTAGCCGGCCTCGCCCTCATCCTCGGCATTGACCGCTTCATGTCTGAAGCACGTGCCATCACCAACATCGTCGGCAACGGCGTCGCCGCAATCGTAATTGCAAAATGGACCGGCGATTTAAACGAGGAAGTCCTCCACAGCCACATCGGGCTAAGGCATTAATTACTCCGAACAGGCCGGCCCGACGCATCCCACCCGACCTTTATCCGCGACAAAAACCACGTCCGGCCGTTGTCGGCATTGCCCTGATAAAACAAGTACGTCTGCCCGTCCTCATCGACGAAAGTGCCAGGGTGCCCCGATTCCGAAGAATTCCATTCCCCCGGCTTGCCATTTGCCAGGAATGGCTCGCGAGAAACCCGTTCCCACTTCACCCCGTCCCGACTCCGCGCCACCCCAACCTGCTGTGGCGCATTGTTATAGGCCCCGGCGTAGAACATGTACATCCAGTCGCCCCGAACCACAATCGCCGGAGCCTCGATGCAGTCTTTCTCCCACGCCAGCTCCGGACGCAGAAGCGGACCGTTGCCAATCTGTTTCCACGCATCGCGCCCGAAGCCCCTGCCCTTCTCCGCCACCGCGCCCACCAGCATCTGGACCTTCATCTCCGGATCGCGAGTCGCGGCAAATAAATACCATTTCCCTTTAAACTCGGCGACTTCGGCATCGATAGCGCGACCCGCATTCCACTCACCAGTCGGCTTAAATATCGGATTCGAAGGGTCTCGCCGAAACTTGATCCCGTCCTTCGACACCGCGTGACAGATCGCATCGTTTTTCGCGTTGCCATAAGTCTGATAAAAGAGGTGCACTTCCCCGTCGACCACCCGCGCATACGGTGCGGCCAGCCCCTTCGCCTCCACCCCACCTGCCTCCGGCAGCACCTGACCAACACTGGTCCACGACACCAGATCCCTGCTCTCGGCAATCCCCACACTCCAGCCTTTGTCATCCGTGCCAGGAATCGAGAAATACATCAGATACCGCCCACCCCACCGAATCGCCGACGGGTCCTTTGCAAACGGTCGTCCCAGCCGTGACGAGTCGCCAAACAGCATCGTGCCCCTGCGAGCCTTCCACTTCGGATAATCTTTGTCGAGCAGTTCCGCCGGCCCCTCGGTATACCAGTTGTAGCCATTCCGCCGCTCGTACTCGATCTCCGCCATCGTCTTCTTCGGCACGCCGTCTCGCCCGCAAAACATCGGCTCGGCGTTCTTCAAATCGTAAAAGCGAGCCCACAGTGGAGCAGCCTTCGCATCCGCCACAATCACCTTGTCCCAACCCTTCGGCGACGCGGGGTCCGGCTTCTGTTCCTGCCGTATTCCGCGAACCGCATGCGTGCGAAACCACGCCACCGCGCTCTCCACGGCTGCCACCACCTCGGGTGACGGCTTCTCAATCTCCATCAGCAGACGCACCAGTCCGACGCTTTCCGCCCCGCTGTACGACGGCAGTTCATACGAGCGCGCCTTCGCAGCAGCCAGCGTTTCCTCATCGTGCTGCGCGCACCAAACCGTGCGCTTCCCGTCCACCACAATCTGCGATTTCAAAATCACCGCAATCCCGCGCCCCACAGCCGCCCGCGCCTGCTCCCGTTCCTCCCCCGTAAAAAACGCATAGTCGGGCCGAGCCTCAGCAACACTGCGAAGCGTCGCCATCACGCCCGCCATTGCATTGTCGTTATACGTAATATGCGTGTAATATCCTTTTTTCAGCGGATAAAACTGCGGCCATCCGCCGTTTGGATATTGAGCCGCCAGCAAAAATCGAAACCCGCGGCGGAACGCATCGGCGAAACGCTTTCCCCTGGTCGCCGTATACACCCGGGCCAGATACTGCATCTGTGTCCACGTCGCGCCGTTATCGATCGTCGTCTCCGCCTTCGGATCCTTGCTCGATGACTTAAAAGGCGGAAGCGCCATGTCGATATTCTTCAGCCACCCGCCATTCTCGTGCTGATGCGCCAGCAAACTGTCCCCGATCCGAGCAGCCTCCGCTGACCCGTACCACTCCGGTCTCTGCCCCATCGCCTGCTTCCAGGACACCACCGGATGCACCTGCGAGGCCAGCACCGCTCCCAGCGTGTCGGCCCGCTTCGGACCCAGCGCCTCCGTCTGCGCCCACGTCAGCTGGTAAAGGTCCATCACCGGCGCCCGCAGCGACGCGCCGAGCCGCCGCGTCTCCTCCACAAACGGCACCAGCACCGGCGTCCCACCCGCCGCCCGAACCTCTTCGATGAATCGCGTCAGGTTCGCTCGATAAGTGGTCTGCGGCACAGTCTCGCGCTCGGGCCCTTTACCTGGACAGTCATTGTGGCCGAACTGGATCAAAACATAGTCCGGCTTCGGGCCCGTCAGCACCTTCGCCCACAGGCCCTCATCGCGAAAACTTTTCGAACTCCGCCCGTTTTTCGCAAGATTGACGACTTCCACCGGCGCCCCGGCAAACGAGGACGCGAATCCCGGCCCCCAGCCACCCTCATCGTTCACTGTCGAATCGCCGACTAAAATGATGCGAACCGGGGCAGCAGTCAGACACACGGAAAAGCCGAGAATCACCGCCAGAAGCCTTGCTGTGAGCATTTGCAACCAGATTACACCCGGCTATATTGCGTACGTGCTATGCTGGTCCTGATCGGTTCCCCTTCAGTTGTTCCGCATCCACGTGTGCAACAGTCCTTCATCTGTGTTACTCTGACAGGGTAAAGAAATCGACGATAAGGTTAAGACGAGGAGTATTTACTCAAGCATGGCTCTGGCGGCACAAGTTAAGCAGGATGTGATCGGTAAGTATCGGACGCACAAGAACGACGTGGGGTCGTCCGAGGTGCAGGTTGCCCTTCTGAGCCAGCGCATCCTTCAGCTTCAGGATCATTTTAAGGCCAATGCGAAGGACTTCCATTCGCGACGCGGCCTGTTGACGCTGGTGGCCAAACGCCGCCGGCTACTGAATTATCTGAAGGCAACCGGGCCCGAGCGCTATAAAGCGCTGATTACGAGCATCGGTATCCGCCGGTAGTTTTACCAGCGGTTTCACGCCAAAACTTGAGATTTGCTCTGATGCAGGCGGCTGGTCCGCCTGGTAACTGCCCCGGTGGGCAGTCCATCCCGCATCCCAGCTCCCCGTTCTCCACCTAATCAGCGATTAGCGGCGTACCCACGTGCGCGGCTATTTGTTGGAGGACTGAATGGTTCATACCGTAGAGATCAACCTGCAGGACAGGAAGATCACTCTCGAAACTGGAAAGATCGCCAAGCAGGCGAGCGGCGCGGTCGTCGTTCGATCCGGCGATAACGTGGTGCTGGTCACCGCGTGTACTGCTGACAAGCCGAAGCCCAATGCGGGCTTCTTCCCCCTCACGGTCGATTACCGCGAATATACATACGCTGCCGGACGATTCCCCGGAGGCTTCATCAAGCGCGAAGGACGCCCGTCGGAACGGGAAATCCTGACCGCCCGCTTCATTGATCGCCCCATCCGGCCCCTCTTCCCAGAAGGCTACCTGATTGAGACGCAGATCATCGGCATGGTCCTTTCTGCCGACCCCGATTTCGATCCGTCTCCTCTCGCCATCATCGGCGCCGCAGCCGCTCTCGCTATCTCCGAAATTCCCTTCCCCTACGTGCTCGGCGGTATCCGCATCGGTCTCGTCAACGGGAACATGGTCGTTAACCCCAGCTACGAAGAAGCCCGCGGCGCGGATCTCAGCATCGTAGTCGCGGGCACGGAAGACGGCATCGTCATGGTCGAGGCCATGGGCAATGGTGTGATCGAAGAGGATGCGGTCCGCTGCATCGAGTTCGGCCACGATTGTTGCCGCAAAATCATTGGCGGCATCAAGGAACTGGTTGGCCTCGCCGGCAAGAAAAAGCGCGAGTACACTCAGGCAGTCATCAACGAAACCCTCTTCAACGAAATCGCAGGCAAGATCAGCACCGATCTCGCAGACGCGCTCGACACAAAGAAGAACGGCAAGGTCGAAAGCTACACGCTGATCGACCGCATGAAGGCCGCCCTCGTCGAGAGCTATCCCGAAGAACAGCGCCCGACTGTCGCCGACTACTTCACTCGCCTCAAAGAGCGGGTCTTCCGCGATCAGCTTCTGAACCACAAGAGGCGCCCCGATCACCGCGCCTTCGACGAAGTTCGCACCGTCACCCCGGAAGTCGGCCTGCTGCCCCGCACGCACGGTTCGGCCCTGTTCACCCGCGGTGAAACGCAGGCGCTGGTCACCGCGACCCTCGGCACCAAGGACGACGAACAGCGCATTGAACTGCTCGACATCGCCGAAACCAGCAAGCGCTTCATGCTGCACTACAACTTCCCGCCGTTCAGCGTCGGCGAAGTGGGCTTCATGCGTGGCGCTGGCCGCCGCGAAATCGGCCACGGCAGTCTCGCCGAGCGCGCCCTGCTCCCCGTAATTCCAGACGAGAAGGCGTTCCCCTATACCCTCCGGCTGGTCAGCGACATCCTCGAATCGAACGGCTCCAGCTCCATGGCTTCCGTCTGCGGCGGCACCCTCGCCCTGATGGACGCCGGTGTGCCGATCGCATCCCCGGTTGCCGGTGTGGCAATGGGCCTGGTGATGGAAGGCGACAAGTACGCGGTCCTCACCGACATCGCGGGCGCCGAAGATCACTACGGCGACATGGACTTCAAGGTGGCCGGAACGCGCGCAGGCATCACCGCGTTGCAGATGGACATCAAGGTCACCAACATCAGCGCCGACATCATGCGCGAAGCGTTGGAGCAGGCCCGCAAGGGCCGTCTGTTCATCCTCGACAAAATGCTCGAGGCCATCGACAGCCCGCGCAAGAACCTGTCGAAGTACGCGCCTCGCATCTACACGCTGACGATTCCGACCGACAAGATCCGCGAACTCATCGGACCGGGCGGCAAGGTCATCCGCAACATCGTCGACGTAACCGGCGTCAAGATCGACGTCGAGGACGATGGCACAGTGAACATCTACGCCTCGGACGAAATCTCGGCCAATCGCGCCATCCAGATGGTGGGCGAGATTGCCGCGGTAGCCGAGATCGGCAAGACCTACCTGGGCAAAGTGGTCCGGATCGTCGACTTCGGCGCGTTCGTCGAAATCTTCCCCGGCACCGACGGCCTGTTGCACATCTCCGAAATCTCGGAGAATCGCGTAAAGAACGTACGCGATGAGTTGAAGGAAGGCGACCAGATCATGGTCAAGGTCCTGGCGCTTGAAGGCAACAAGATCAAACTCAGCCGCAAAGCAATTCTCCGCGAACAGCGCGAGAAGCTCCGCGGAACCGGCGAACCCGGCGACGACGGGCTTCCCCCTGGCAGCGACGATCCCCAGCCGACTGGTGCCGGCGATTCCACAGACCGTCCTCCGCGCAGCGAACGCAGCAACGACCGTGGCGACCGTCCGCCCCGCCGTGGCCCCCGCCGCGACTAACTCAGTTTTACCCGCGGCACGAAGAAAAGGGCGGCCCGCAAGGGTCGCCCTTTTCTTTTAATCGCCCACCAGAAATCCGGTGATCCGCCACTCTTCTTCTCGAAGAACACGCGGTGTTCGAACTGGGCCCACACTTCGGACCGCAGCACCCAGCCCGTTTTCCCCGATGGCGTTTGCACTTCGATCCAACCATTCTTCGGTGGGCCGAGCAGCACGACGATGTCGTAGTCCAGTGTTTCCACCAGGGCACCCGCGGGAGTTTTTCGTACTTTCACGGCTGGTCGGATGGCAACGGCGTGTGTGAATGCGTCCAGGTTCTTCGGGAACGTGACGAACGGATACGGCGCGATGAAATCACCCGAATCCCTGGCCACGCCCAGCCGCAGGATCCGCGCCAGTTCCGGCAGTTTCGCCAGTGTGATCGATGGTCGAACCGCAGGCTCTGTCACGGCCAGCACCGCCTTCAGATCCCGCCGCGCACAGACCCGTCAGCACCAGTGCGAGTACAGCCAGTTTCATCGCGCGGAAACGTGGTTGGGATTGATATCGGTCGGCAAATCCTTGAGTTTCTCCAGACTCGCCTTCATATCCGGCCGAATTACAGCGAGTTTGTCGAGCATTTCTTTTGCCGCTTTGTAATCGCCCACAGCTTCCATGGTCAGCAGATCGCGAGCAAGGTCGCGGACCGCACCGGGCATCTTTGCCATATCGACGCGGTAGGTACCGTCGCTGTTGTGCACAAACGCGCCCTTGTCCAGCAGGTAGTTGAACTGCACCGCCATGCCGCGGCCATGCGCTTCGGTAATGCCGAATCGCAGCGTGCGGAACGACGACGCAAGGAACGTGGTGTACATCTTCTGCGCCGTGTCGGGACCAGCGCCGGGCAGCATCTTTTTGTCGATCATGTACTGCAACATGAACAGGCCGCAGATGTCGGCCTTGGCCTCTTCCACGGCGCTGTACAGTTCCTTCAGCTGCATCCGGGGGCTCGACTCCGCTCCATTCACTTTGACGGTGTGCGGCCCGATGCCGTGCGTCAGTTCATGCGCCAGAATGTGCGTGAAGAAGGAATCGAAGCTGAGGTCCTTCTGCGCGGCCTTCGGCAGCACGCGCGATGCAATCGGCTCCAGGATCGCCTTGAACTTCGCCTCCTGCACGTTCTTCAACATCACGCGCTTGCTGCCCTTCGCGCGGATCACGCGCTCATCGTTGGGCAGATTGAAGGCTGCTGTGCGAACGCCGTGGGCTGCATCGCCCGTCGACAAAACCTCATTCACCACACGGATCGGAGCACTCGCGCCGATCTTCCTGTTGCGATACTGCGGAGCCAGCGGTAAGTTGTCTTCGATCTCCTGCAGGTGGTCGGAGAAGAAGCCGACCTTCTTCGTCTCGGCATCGTCGCGCAGCGTGACGTAGGCCTCGAAGGACGCTTTATAGCCGAAGATCTCATCGTTGTACGTCTCATACGGTCCGATGGTCACGTCGAGCGGCGCGTCGAGATCCATCCACGCCACGTCGCTCTCGTAGTAATCGTTGGACAGGAACGCCGCCGCGCGCAGGTTGAGGAACTTGCGCAGCGACTCGTTGTCCGTCAGCTTCGCCGCTTCCTTCAGAAGGTTCGACATGCGCGTCAGCTGCTCTTTGTACTCCTCGTTGTAGGGGACTGCCCTGAGCTTGCCCGAAGGATCGCGGCGCACCACGCTGAAGAAATCCTCAGCCTGCTTGTGTTCGGGCCACGCCTCGAACTCGGCTTTGGTCATGTTCTCGGGATAGAAGTTGGCGCCTGGAAGCTTCTTCGCCGGCACGCCGGGCAGGAAGGCTTTGTGCTCCTCCAGCGGATCCCACGGCCCTTTGAACAGCATGAACTTCTCCAGACGTTCCTTGCCCGCGGGCGACGTATCTTTGCGCAGTTCACTGAGCAGTTTGTGATTGCCGCTCCAGTATTGCGTCAGGAAGATGTCGTCGACAGCGCGCGCAGCTTCGAGCAGTTTGGACAGCGCCGCCTTGTCTCCGGCGGAGAGACGGCTGGTATCGACATTGAGATCGACTTTGGCGAAAGGGGACAAGAGCATCAACGAGAGAACCCACACCTTCATAATCACAGTATGACCGGAGAATTCTGGCAAACGTGGGGCGACGGCCAGGCCGAAGTCGCTGCCTACCATCTCACAATGCCGAAGTACGGGCAGCTTCGCAAGGGGACGTGCGTCGCGATCACGGTGACGGAGCCGTTCTCAAAGTCGCTGCGCGTGAAAGCCGACGACGGCAAGCATGCGAAGTCCGATGTCGCCCCGGCGATGAAGCTCAACCTGATTCGTGAGTACCAGACCGGCGTGTACAACTACCGCGACATGCTGAGCGCGTGGACGTGGATCGAAGAAGGCATGCCGGCCAGGGTATCGTTCTCCAGCCAGGAATGGTGCGGCCATGTGTGGAGCCAGCTGATCTGGGGCAAGGAGCGAATCGCGCAGGTGGGCCACAGCTACTTTGATGGCGAGGCGGACCGGCAGCGCTCGCTCTACACCGAACCGGACGGCATCAGTGAGGACGTGCTGCTGCTGGCGGCGCGGCGCATCGCGTGGCCGCGGCTGCGGCTGGGGCAGACGTACAGCGTGCCGGTGTTGACGTCGCTGGAGACGGAGCGCTCCAAACACACCGCGCTGGTGTGGGCAAAGGTGGAGCTGACGCTGGGCAAGGATCGCGAAACGGTGGTGGTGCCGGCGGGCCGGTTCCGCACCAATCCGTTTCGAGCGAAGTGGCCCGACGGCTCATGGCGGCTCTACGATGTGGAGGCCGACGCGCCGAATCGCGTGGTGCGCTGGACTTCAAGCGCTGGCGAGAAGGCCGAGCTCACTGGCACCTCGCGCCTCAAGTACTGGCAGATGAATGCCGAGGGCGGCGAGAAAGCGCTGGAAGCCCTCGGCCTGAATCCGGTGACCGCGATTATTCGGTCCAAACCGTAACGCCCGCGGTCGGGACCTCACGCGTGCCAAGCAGCAGTTTCGCGTTCGCGCCCGCCGGAATCGGCTGCGGCTTTGAAGTGTAGTTGGTGGCGACGTAGAAGCCGTCGCGCCACTCGACTGAGAAACCAGGCGCGAGGTTAGCGGGTTTGGTGCCTGCGTAGATCTGACGCAGGAGGGTGCGCTCGAACTCGCCGTCCAGCGTGTCGACCCCGATGTAGGTGACCGTGCCCGAACCGAGCTTGCGCGTGATGGCGGCGGCCTTTCCGGCGAACAGCTGATCGGTGTAGCGCGCCAGCACCGTGGTGCCTTGCTTCGGCTCCAGACGCTCGGCCCAGGAGCCCCACTTGTACTCCGGCCCGGAGGCGCCGATGCGCACGCCGCCAGTGATGTTGCCGGGCAGCAGATCGTACTGCGGGATGGTGGCGCCGATGAGATCGAGGATCGGCTGCGCCCACGGGCCTTCCCACAAGTGGCCGCGCATGTCCTTGTGGCCCGTGCGGGCGGTAAGTATCAGGTTGCCGCCCGCCTCCACGTACTCGCGGGCGCTGGCGAGGAGTTCGGGGTCTGCCAGCTGCGCCGCGGGAACCAGGAAGAACGGGTAGCCTTGCAGGTTGTGGCGTACGGTGATGACGTCGACGGGCGCCTGCATCGACTGGAGCGCGCGTACGTACCGGAACCAGTGGCCGGTGGTATCCCAGCGGGTGGTTTGTTTGTGGTTGTCGATATCCCAGCGGCTGTCGTAGCTGATGAAGAAGGCGGTGCGGCGCGCGGCCAGTTCGTTGGGCAGCTTCGCGGCGGCGTTGCGCTTCGCGCGCAGTTCGGCGATCTCATGCGCGGCTTTCGAGTACTCTTCGCCGCCGGGTGAGAGCGTGACGCCGTCGGGCTCGACGATGCCTTTGTGATAGAGCTCGCCGCCACTGATGGGCTGACGGTATCGATACGTGCAGACCAGCTGGGCGCCGGCCGCGAAGGCTCGCCAGATCCACAGGCGGATCGCGCCAGGCTGCGGCCACGGATTGATGTCGCCCCAGTTCACCTGACCGGGCTGCAGCTCCATGATTCCTGAGTAGCCGTTGAGCGAGCGCATCTGGTTCCACATGAACGCCTGTTCGTTGGGATCGCCCATGCGGAAGCCGGTCTCGCCGAGGTTGCCGTGGACGGGGTAATGCGTCCAGGTGTGGATGTCGAGGTCGGCCGCCGCGCGCGTGGGATCGACCGCGTTAAACATCGACATGTAGTTGGTGGTGATCCACTGGTCCTTCGTGTGGCGCCGCAGGGTTGCGGCCTGGAAGCGGAGGTAGTCGGCGGCCTCGTCGGCAAACCAGCGCTGGAAGTCGAGCAGGGCGTGGGGGTTGACCTGCTGGGGGAGCTCGGACGGGTTCGGCAGCTCGATCTGATCGAAGTTCTGGTACATCTGCGACCAGAAGGCGTTGCCCCAGTCGCGGTTAAGGCGTTCGACGGTACCGTGCTTCTCGCGCAGCCAGGAGCGGAACTTTGTCAGCGCGGCCGGCGAGTAAGAGTAGCCGGCGCCGTAGTGGCTGAGTTCATTGTCGATCTGCCAGCCCCAGACGGCGGGGTTGTTACCGAAGCGTTTCGCCAGTTCCGTGTTGATGCGTTCGACGTACTGGCGATAGACGGGTGAGCTCCAGTCGGCGTGTTCGCGCGAGCCGTGGTTCATGCGGCGGCCCTTCGCGTCGACCATCAACACTTCCGGGTGCTTGCGGACGAGCCATATGGGCGGGGTCGCGCTGGGGGTGCAGAGGACCACTTTGAGGCCCTGGGCGGAGGCGAGTTTCACGACTCGCTCCAGCCATTCGAACTGATACCTGCCTTCGTCAGGCTCCATGAAGTACCAGGCGAACTCGCCCATATGGATGAACTCGAAGCCGAACTTCTTAATGTTGGCGATGTCGCGGGCCCACTGCGATTCGGGCCAGGCTTCGGGGTAGTAGTAGACCCCAACTGTGGTCATCTGAGCCGGCGGGAACCACTGCGTTCCGGAGGCGGGTTTGGGGGCAGCTTTGCCCGGTGGGAGGCTCTGAGCGAGCGTGATCGCGGCGCAGAGCACGGCGGCTCCGGCGGCGCACACAACCGTTCGCATCTACTCCTATTAGAGCAGGGGTAAGACTTCGCCTGTCGATTGCGAGCGTGCCACTCTGAGGGCGACGGCGCGAGGGTAGAGGACGGTGTTCTCCAGGTACATGTGACGCAGCAGCCGGTCTTCGAGGTTCTGCAGAAGTTCCATCACTTCCGCGTACTCCGGGGAGCAGTCCGGTGGGATGGAGTAGTTCAGGCCGAAATCGCGGAGCAGGCGCATGGAGGCTCCGGTGCTTTCGTGTTCGTTCTCCATGACGCGAAGTGGTCCGCCGAAAGCGTTCAGCGGCGAGCCCTTCAATGGCTGTCCGGCTTTGATCGCTTCCATGTGGCGGGTGATGGCCGGAAACAGCTCCGTCTCCTCGTGATGCATGTGCGTCTGGAGGTCCCGGAAGAATTGCGAGAAGACGTGGGACAGGTGTGAGATCGCGTTAAGATCCGCTCCAAGCCGGTCCACGAGTTGCCGCAGCTTCTGATCGATGCGAGACAGCTCAGCACGAAACCAGGAATGTTCATCGACCGACAGGTAACGAATCAGCTCCTGAAGAGGAACTGTAGTCCAGTCGCGGTCAGCGCCAGCGATGGGACCGGTACGATCACGGTTCAAACAAGGCCTACTGGTAGTGTACTCCTGTCGAAGCTCCGGGCAAAGGTTCGAGACGTCTGTCGAACAGGTGAGAATGGGATTTGACTCCTGAACCGGAAGCTGGCCGCTACCGACTGAAAGAGCGGCTGAGTGTAGACAGCGACACGTGGATGGCCGAGGATCTGGAAGATCCGACGGCGCAGCCGGTGGTGAAGATACTGCCTGAGGGCTCCGATGCGATCGCGTCGCGGCATCTGCATGAGCTGCCTGCGTTGCCTGAGATCAATCCTCTGACGGACACGGGCGAACTGGCGGACGGGCGGCCGTTTTTGGTTTACCCGTATGTGGAGGGGTCGACGCTGCGCGACTTTCTGAACGCGAGCGGGCCGCTGCCTCTGGTGGTTGCCGGGCAACTGATTGCGCAAATTGGCCGGGGTCTGGAAGCGCTTCACGAGAAGCGCTGGGTGTACGGCGTTCTGAGTCCCGAGCACGTGATGGTGCGGCAGAATCATGGCCGGCAGCAGGCGGTGTTGCTGCATGCCGGGGCGTTTCGGGTGAGCGGGCGAACGTCGGCCTCACCAGGCTATCTGGCTCCCGAGCAGGCGGCGGGCAGTCCGACGGCTGCCAGCGATGTGTTCAGCCTGGGCGCGGTGGCTGCGGAGATGCTGACCGGGCGGCGGGTGTTCCGCTACGGGTCACTGGCGGAGCTGCAGCGGCTTCAGCGGATTGGTCCGGCTCGCGGGTCCCTGCGGAAATTGCGGAGCAAGATTCCGCCGCGGGTGGAGGAAGAGCTTCGGCGCGCGATGTCCTGGGACGCGGCGCACCGGCCTTCCGATGTGGCGGTGTTCGGGTCTCGGATTTCGGAGTACCTCGGACGGGAAGGGCTGTTTCCGAAGCGGCGGCTGGTGCTGCTGGGGCTGGCCGGTGTGGCGCTGACGATGGCGGGGCTGCGGCGCTGTCGGCGGTAAGTTGCGGCGAGGCTCACCAGGGCGCTAATGTGGTGTGTCGCGGGTAACGATTTGGCGGCCTTGAGAGGCCGCCGCAGGCCTGGGGGCCTGCCCCCCTGCGTTTTATCCTGGACAGGAGAGTAAGTTCGCCTCATGCTATCTCGCAGGGACTGGTTCCTGGCTTCGGCGGCGATGCCCGCCGCGGCCTCATTTGCACAGACGCCGGGCGGTGGGGGCGGCAAGGAAGTCGTGATCTCCAGCGCCAATGGGCTGGCGGCCTGCGACAAAGCACTGGCGATGATCCGCGCTGGCGGCGACACGCTGGACGCCGTGGTAGCGGGTGTCAACATTGTCGAGGACGATCCGGAAGACAATTCGGTCGGCTACGGCGGGCTGCCGAACGAGCTGGGTATTGTCGAGCTGGATGCATCGGTGATGCATGGGCCGACGGCCCGGGCCGGTTCTGTGGCGTCGATACAGAACATCAAGAATCCTTCGAAGGTCGCCAAGCTGGTGATGGAGCAGACGGACCACATCATGCTGGTTGGCAACGGCGCGCTGCAGTTTGCGAAGGCGTGGGGGTTCCCGGAAGAGAACCTGCTGACCGAGAAATCGCGGCTGGCGTGGCTGGTGTGGAAACAGAGCCTGCGCGATTCCGATGGTCACAACAACTGGACGGACGGTGTGGATGCGCCTCCGGGCAAGAAGCCTGGCGGTGTTCCGGCGGCGATTCAGCGGCAATTCCCTCATGTGGACGAGGAGATGCTGGCGTGGGCCTGGGAAGTGGCTGTGAAGCCAGTCACGGGCACGATCAACTGCCTGGCGCTCAACCGTAAGGGCGAGATGAGCGGCGTGACGACGACCAGCGGTCTATCCTGGAAGATTCCGGGCCGGGTGGGCGATTCACCGGTTGTCGGAGCCGGGCTGTTTGTGGACCAGGAGGTTGGCGCGGCGGGATCGACGGGCCGCGGCGAAGAGAATATTCGAATCGCGGGCGCGCACACCATTGTGGAAAATATGCGGCATGGCATGTCGCCAAAGGACGCATGCATGGACGCATTAAAACGAATTTCCCGGAATTACGGGAATGATTTGAAGCGACTGGCGCAATTCGACATTAATTTTTACGCGCTTCGGAAAGATGGCGCGTATGCCGGGGCCTCGCTGTGGAACGGCATGACGGGGCGCAACCGTGCCTTTGTATCCCGCAAGTTTGCCGTGGCGGATGGCGGCAAATCGAAGGTAATGGACTGCGCTTATCTGTACGAGCGGAAGGCGTAGGCGCGTCAGCGCTTCGCGGAGGCCGCGGTGATGGCGGCACAGGTGGATTTCACGGAAGGACTCAGCAGCCTGGAGCTACCGGTGAAGATGAGTTCTTCGTTCCTGTCGATACAGCTACTTTGTTTGCCCTGGTGAAGGGCGTTACCGGGCTTGTTTTGGGTACTGGCGGTTTTGGTTACCTGCAGGTTGTCCGCGGTGACTTGTATGCGAATCACGGAAATGCCCTCCTGGGTGCTCCGACGCGGTTGACTCCTGGGGGCGTTTCAGGCAGCTTGAGGCTGAGGAGCGATACTGACCTTCTCATGGCGGCTTTGCGGGGCTTGTTCTGGTGCGCTGGGAGGCAGTTCGGTGACCTTTTCCGTGCTCTGGGCCGGGGGACAAAACGAAGCCATTTGGCTTGTATGTGCCCGAACCTGCTGGGGTTGCGGGGACTGGGAGCTGGCTTGCTTTTCAGCGGCCTGGTGGTCTTTCTGGTGGCGGCGGAGTTGCTCGGTGGCGCGGTTGTAGTCGAGCCAGGCGTTTCGCCGGTAGCGGTCGAGGTTGGCCCAGGTGAGCTTGTAGGCGTCTTTGCCGAGCACGATCCCGGCTCCGAGGTCGTCGGCTTCGGCGCCTGGACGGATGGGTACTCCGGCGGCGCGCTGCGTGGCTTCCATGCTTCCGTCGACGAAAGCGGCTTCCCAGGCCTCGGCGCGCTGGATGCGTTTATAGGCGGCCGCAATCATTTCAATTGTCAGCATTTCGCGAAAATTCGCGGGTTTATAGTCGGCAATTAAAGCGTCCCGGAAGGCTTCGAATTCTTGTGGGTTCTCATTGCGGACTGGCCTGTAGATGGTGGTTTTGGCGGTAAGTCCGTGGGTGGTGGCGTTGGCGCGGCTGGCCTGCCTGCCTTCGGCGGTTTTGGGACCGGTGCTCTTTTCGGCATTGCGGCGATTTGCTTCGATCTGCTTCTGGGATGCGGCCATTGTGGGCCTCCTTTTCTTCTTTTTGGAAATGAAAAAGGGCCGGTCCTCCGGGTTGGGAGGGTCGGCCCTTGCTGTATTTCAGTGTAGCAGGCGGTGTCAAGTTTTTCGTGGCTATGTTGTTGATTCTGTTGGCGTAAATTGGGTAAAACGACGTTTCTGCGTTTTCGTTGCCAACCGTCCGAGATTGTCTCACCGCATCACAATCCTCTTACGAAAGATAGCTGGAGTTCTATCGCAGGGACCGTCAGCGCGCACAAACCCGACCCGTGGCCCTGAGCGTGAACGGTAAGGCCTGCGGCTGGAATACCGAGAACAACAAAGTAAAGAGCAGCGAAGATCGCCTGGCGCTGGAATCAAGCGGGATTCTGCATAAGACATCGCGAAAGTTGAGGGGATTCGTGCCCCAGTGGTATCACACGACCTGGCATTCGCGCGCCTACATCACGGCCCGGCTGTCGAAACGATTCGACCGTGTTTCGTATGTTGAGATTCAGGACGGCCTGCAGGATTGTGCGGCTGGAAGAAAACCATACGAAGGACCCGCATTCTCCTGACTACGCAGGCCAGAACTCCCAGGCGTAAAGTCAGGCCCACATAAAGGGCGTTATGTAGTGCTATTTTGTCGACGATAGCCGGGGGAGCCGGCAGGTGAATCCATGAACGTGAGCTTCGAAATTCCCGACGATATTGCCGCCCGCCTCGAGACGGTGCCAGCGAGCGAACCCATGAAGCGGCGCGCGCTCGAGGGATTTGCGCTCGAGGAATGTAAGAGCGGTCGCATCAGCAAGGCGGAGCTGCGCCGTATGCTCGGCTTTAGCACGCGCCTACAGGCTCGATGGCTTCCTGAAGGCTCACAACGTCGACGACGGCTACACGCTGGAAGAACTCGAACAGGATCGCGCGGACCTTGAAAGTTTCATGAGCCTGTAAGCTCGTGAAACTTGTCGTCAGCGATACCGGCCCGGTTAACTATCTCGTTCTGATCGGCCACATTGATGTCTTGCCTTCCATTGCCGAAAGAGTCCCGCTCCCGGTTGCCGTGCGTCAGGAACTGATGAACGCGGACGATGCAGGAATCGCCGCCACCCCATTCTTTCGATGACGACATTCTCGACGCGCTCGATGACGGCGAGAAAGAAGCGCTCCGGCTTGCCGCCACGCTGCAGGCGGATGTACCGCTGTTTGATGGACGACCGGGCCGGCGTTCGCGCCGCCCGCCGCAAGGGACTGGCCGTAACCGGCACAATCGGCATTCCTGAGGAAGCCGCGCGTCAGGGCCAGCTCGATTTTCTGGACGCCTTCGCCCGACTGCACCAGACGAATTTCTATTGTTTGCAAATGATCGTGGACAGGCTCCTCGCCAAATACGCGAAGGAGAAATCATGAAAGTGATCGCTGCCCACGCCCCGGACGTCCATGTCAGCTTGCCCGCTTTCATCGCCGATGCCGGCGCACCGGACGCGCGGCGTTTCCGCGAATTGTTTACGGTCAACATCCGCAATCCGAACACACGCGCTGGCCTATGGCCGGGCGGGTGCCGCGTTTCTCGATTGGTGCGAAGCGCGAGGGCTGCGTGAGCTGGCAACTATCCAGCCGGTTCACGTCGCCGCCTATATCGAGGAGCTGGGCCGGGAACGCTACGCGCCCACGGTCAAGCAACATCTCGCCTGTATCGGCATGCTGTTCGACTGGCTGGTGATCGGCCAGGTCGGTCGTGCCGCGGGACGGTTACGATCCGAATGCCGTCCGTCATAACAATGTGCTTTCCCTGACTCGCGATCCGGAAGCCCGCCTTCTCAAGAGCTCTTACTGCTCATAGATGCGGGACGCCAGCAATTTTGCCTGCGTCTACGCCGGTATCTCAACTTCGAGGAAATCACGTTCATCCCCGATGCTTGCGAGTGCCTCTGAGCATGGCGGTCTTGAGAGACCGCCGCAGGCCTGGGGGCCCATAAGCGCTAACTTAAGGATTGATGTTTTTTAATGAAGGCGCTATACTGTCAGCATGCACCCTCTCGACGAGGATTGG
>JAWXCM010000001.1:0-21022 GCA_034408745.1 Bryobacteraceae bacterium | reverse complement strand
CCAGCGCCGGCGCTGGCGCGGAGATGCCCCTGGTCATTGACGATGATGCTGGCCACGGCTTCTGACCGGTCGCCGCCGTACGCCTTGGTCGAGACGTCGAAGCCGACGAGCGAAAAGAACTTCCTGTCGGGGTATCGCTCCTGCAGTACGAGGAGTTCGAAATTGCCCTCGGCGACTTCGAAATCGTAGCCTTCGTGCTCCAGTTCTTTGATGCGTGCAAGAAGACGCTTGCGAGCGTTCTCGTCGAGCCCCTCGGCCAGGTTGTAGTGGTCGAGCTTGTACTTGATGTTGCTGCGGCCTGAGAGGTCGCTGAGCAGCACGCGCTGGCGGTTGCCGATGAGCTCAGGTTCGATGTGCTCATACGTGGCGGCGTGCTTCATGACGGCGCTGACGTGGACTCCGCCTTTGTGGGCGAAGGCGCTCTTGCCGACGAACGGCTGATCCTGACGCATGGGCAGGTTAGCCCGGTCAGCGACGTAACGCGCGAAATCCGAAAGCAGGCGCAGACGCTCGCGGCCGATGGTCTCGTGGCCCATCTTCAGTTCCAGGTTCGCAAGGATCGACACGAGGTTCGCGTTGCCGCAGCGCTCGCCGTAGCCGTTGATGGTGCCCTGGACGTGAGTGGCTCCGGCCTGGATCGCCATGAGCGAGTTCGCCACAGCAACATCGGAATCGTTGTGTGCGTGGATGCCTACCGGGCCGCCGAAACGCTTCAGGACCTCGGCGATGACCTCGGCGACACGCATGGGCAGGGTTCCGCCGTTGGTATCGCAGAGGACCAGCACGCTGGCGCCAGCCTGTTTCGCGGCGTCCAGAGTACGAAGAGCAAAGTCCGGATTGGCGGTATAGCCGTCAAAGAAATGCTCGGCGTCGTAAACCACCTCGCGGCCATGAGCCACCAGGTGGGCGACGGTATCGGAGATGATTTCGCGGTTCTGTTCCTCAGTAATTCCGAGGGCATATCGCGTATGAAAGTCCCAGGATTTTCCGAAAATCGAAATGACGGGGGTGGCGGCGGCCAGCAGTTCCCGAACATTTGGATCCTCAGTAACCGGATTCCGCGCGAAGCGGGTGGAGCCGAAGGCTGTCAGTCTTGCGTTCTGCAGCTTCAGCTCCGTCTTCGCACGTTCGAAGAACTGCTTGTCTTTAGGGTTCGACCCTGGCCATCCACCCTCGATGAAATCGATTCCCAGCTCGTCCAGTTTCTGCGCAATAATCAGCTTGTCATCCACAGAAAAGGAAACGGACTCACCCTGAGTCCCGTCGCGGAGAGTCGTATCGAAGGTTTGGATTTTCATTGTCTTATTTGGTAGTTGTCGCGGCGCCCGCCTGTTGTTGTTCCTGCGGGATACCGACTTCCTTGCGTTTCTTCAGGAAGGTCATCATTTTGCGCAGCTCGGCTCCCACAGTTTCGATAGGCAGGGTCTTGCCCTTCTCGCGCATGGCGATGAAATTGTGACGGCCGCTGCGGTTCTCGCCCATCCATTCTTTGGCAAATTCGCCGCGCTGGATTTCGCCGAGAATCTTCTTCATCTCGTCGCGGGTTTGCTGGTTAACGATGCGGGGTCCACGGCTGTAATCGCCATACTCGGCGGTATCCGACACGGAGTAGCGCATGTAGCCGAGGCCGCCCTCATAGATGAGGTCGACGATGAGCTTGAGTTCGTGGAGGCACGAAATAGGCGATTTCGGGAGCGTAGCCAGCTTCGACGAGGGTCTCGAAGGCCGCGTTGATCAGTTCGCTGACGCCGCCGCAGAGCACAACCTGCTCGCCGAAGAGGTCGCTTTCAGTCTCTTCTTTAAAGCTGGTCTCGATGGCGCCGGCGCGAAGGCAGCCGAGGCCCTTGGCATAGGCCAGAGCCTTGTCCATGGCTTCACCAGTCGCGTCCTGGTGAACGGCGACGATGGCGGGGACGCCCGAACCTTCGGTGTAGACTTCGCGGACACGGTGGCCGGGGGCCTTCGGCGCGACCATGGTCACGTCGCAGCCAGCAGGCGGCTTGATCTCGTTGAAGTGGATGTTGAAGCCGTGGGCGAACATCAGCGTCTTGCCCGGCGTCATGTGCCGCTCAATTTCAGCGCGGTAGAGATCGCCCTGAATGTGGTCCGACACGAGGATCATGATCGTGTCGGCAATCCTGGCGGCTTCCGCGGTGGGGAGCACGCGCAGGCCCGCGGCTTCCGCCTTCTCCTGGCTCTTGCTACCAGGATAAAGGCCGACCACGACGTCGAGGCCGGAGTCGCGAAGGTTCAGCGCATGGGCGTGACCCTGACTTCCGTAGCCGATGATGGCAATCGTGCGGCCCTGCAGTTTGGCGAGATCGCCGTCAGTTTCGTAAAAGCGTCTTGGCATTTATGCTCCGAAAGGTCGAATTATTTGGAAATCAGGCGGAAGCTGTAGCTTCAGCGATAATTTCCGCGCAGCCCGTGGTCGGCACCGGCGGCGCGAGTTTAAGTTTTTTCATTTCCAGAGAGACCGCGGTAAGACCGGACCGGGTGACCTGAAGGTCGCCGTAGCTCTCCATAATGCTGATGAATTCGTCGAGTTTCTCAGGGTCGCCGGTGACTTCCAGAGCGAAGCCGTCGACGCTGGAATCCACGACGCGGGCTCCGAAAATCTCGGCTTCCTTAAGAATCGCGGTGCGATTTTCCATCGCGGCGCGGATTCGCAGAAGCACGAGCTCCCGGGCTACCGACGGGGCTTCCGTCAGATCCGTGGCCTGAAGCACGTTCACCAGCTTGTTAATTTGTTTGATGACCTGCGGCCGGATTCTGGATTCGACGTCGGCCACGATGGTCATGCGGGAGAGAGCCGGGTCGAGCGTACGCGCGACCGTCAGGCTCTCAATGTTGTAGTTGCGCTGGGCGAAGAGGCCGGTGACCCGCATGAGTGCACCGGGCTTGTTCTCCATCAGAATCGATATTATTTGCAGCATTGGAGTATCTCCTCAGTCCCCCACCGCGACAGGACGGGGCGGGCCGAGCACCATCTCATTGATGGCGCCGCCGGCGGGCACCATGGGGTACACATTTTCAAACGGGGTCACCTTGATGTTAAGCAGGTACGGGCCGTTTTCAGCAACTGCTTCTTCCAGCGCGGCGCGGAGTTCGGACGGCTTATCCACCGTGCGGCCCTTGAAGCCGTATGCTCCGGCGAGCAGTTCGACTTGCGGGAAGCCGTCGAGCGTGACCGAGCTCATGCGGTTGTTGTAGAACAGCTCCTGCCACTGGCGAACCATGCCGAGGTAGCCGTTGTTCATCACCACAATCTTGACGTTCAGCCCGTAGTTGACCAGCGTTGCGAGCTCCGGCAGCGACATCTGGAAGCCCCCGTCGCCCACGACCGCGAAGACCAGCTTGTCCGGGCAGGCGAACTGCGCGCCGATGGCCGAGGGCAGGCCATAGCCCATGGAGCCGAGGCCGCCGGAATTAATCCAGAGGCGCGGGCCTTCAAAGCGAATAAACTGCGCGGACCACATCTGGTGCTGACCGACGTCGCTGGTAACGATCGCCTTTCCACCGGAAATCCGGTCGATTTCCTGCATTAAATGCTGGGGCTTAATTTCATCGGGGGTTCGGGGCGGAGCTTCAAGGGGATGCTCTTCCTTCCACCCGCGGACCTGTTTCCACCAGTTGATGCGCGGCTCGCGTTTGGCGTCGCCTGCACCTTCGGCCTTGAGTTCCGCCATCACCTTGGCGAGCCGCTGAAGCACCTTCTTCACATCGCCGACGATCGGAATATCGGCATTGCGGATCTTGCTGATCTCGGCGGGATCGATGTCGACGTGGATGACGCGGGCATGCGGGGCGAAGCTCGCCAGACGGCCGGTAACGCGGTCGTCGAAGCGCACACCGAGGGCGATGATGAGGTCGGTGTTGTACATCGCCATGTTGGCCGCGTAGCTGCCGTGCATGCCGGGCATGCTGATGAAGTTCGGGTGGCTGCTGGGCAGTCCGCCGAGCCCCATCAGGGTGCACACAGCCGGCAGGTCACCGAGCTCGACCACTTCCTTCAGCTCATTCGACGCGTTGCCGAGGATGATGCCGCCGCCGGCGTAGACGATGGGGCGCTCGGATTCAAAGATCATCTGCGCGGCGCGGCGGATCTGTCCGCTGTGACCTTCGGTCAGGATCTTGTAGCCCGGCAGGTGGATGGCCTCGACGGGCTCATAGTGGCCGCGGCCCATGAAGATGTCTTTCGGGATGTCAACCAGCACCGGGCCGGGCCGGCCGCTGGCTGCAAGGTAGAACGCCTCATGGATGATCTGCGGCAGTTCGGCGAGCGTCTTGACCATGAAGTTGTGCTTCGTGGCCGAGCGGGTAAGGCCGAATGTGTCCGCTTCCTGGAACGCGTCGGTGCCGATGAGGGAGCTGGTGACCTGGCCGGTGAGGGCGACGATGGGCACGGAGTCCATGAGGGCGTCGACGAGGCCCGTTACAAGATTGGTGGCGCCAGGGCCGGAGGTGGCGCAGCACACGCCTATGCGGCCGGTCGCCTTGGCATAGCCGGAAGCCGCGAAGGCGGCGTTCTGCTCGTGGCGAACGAGCACGTGGCGGATCGGGTGATCGTAGAGCGCGTCGTAAAAGGGAAGCGTGACGCCGCCAGGGTAGCCGAAGATGCAGTCGACGCCCTCTTTACTGAGGCATTCGAGCAGCATTTTGGCGCCGGTGATCAGATTCGACATATCCGAGAGATCCTCATGTTATTTTGTGCCATTACAAAAGAAAAAGGCCACCGGTTCGGGTTATTTCCCCGCCGGTGGCCTTTTCGGTATTCCTTGTGGCTCACTCAGGCAGGGCCCGTTACGATAGCCCCTACAGTAATGCTTACGTTTACGAGCACACCAATGCCGGTCCCGGGTACGAGGCTGGCACCAACACTGAGTCCGCGTCCCTGGTGGGGGGCGTTGGGGCTCAGGAGGTTGCGATTGTTGGCCACATATCGAGAGTAGCTTAGAAGAATTCTAAATGCAAGACCCTTGCGATATAAAAAGCGCTTATGGAAGCATGACTGTGTGCCAAACGCGCGTGCATCGCGTTTGGCAGCTCTCATGGCACGCGTAACAGCGGTGATATGATCCAACTAAATCAGGAGATCCTCGTCTATGCCCCGCCGGGTTGCTTTTCTTGTGGCGTTGTTCGTCGTGTGTTCGTTCGCGGTTCTGGCCCAGTCCGGTGGTGGCACCATTCAGGGCACAGTTAACGATTCGTCGGGACTGGCCATACCCGGTGCGAAGGTGGAAATCGTCCACCTGGCCACAAACCGCGTTACGGAAACGGTATCGAATGAGAGTGGGTTTTTCGTCACCCCTCCGCTGACTATTGGCATTTATAAAATTCGCGTCGCCTCGGACGGAATGAAAGTCTGGGAGACAGAGGCCAATGTGGAGACGGGACGCACGCTGGCCATCACTCCAGTGCTTCGGCCGGGCAATGTTTCCGAGACCATCGAAGTAGTCGACACTGCGCCGCTGGTGACGCAAACCGAGCCTACCGACGGCTCGACGCTGGATGCGCAGCGTATTAAGGAAATACCGATTAACGGACGCAACCTGAACACGCTGGTGGAGCTTGCCACGCCTGGCGTGGAATTTAGTGGCGATGTGAACGGCGGCGTGCGCATCAGCGGCCTGATGGCGTATTCCACCGATTATGTGCAGGACGGCGCGTCGTCGAACAACAGGGAGTTTGGCGGGTCGGCGAATCTGCAGGGTCTGGAATCGATCGGCGAAGTGAAGGTGGAAACCAGCACCTCCTCCGCACGCTACACGCGCCCGACTTCGATTATTGTTTCCACCAAAAGCGGGTCAAATACTCTTCGATTCGCTCTCTTTGAGACGAATCGCAACAACGCTTTCGGCCTGGCGCGTGCACGGCAGGACGTGAATCTGGACGGCAGCCCGTACAAGACGCCGAAGCTGAATCGCAACGAATTTGGCGGGTCGGTCGGCGGTCCCGTGGTGATCCCGAGTTTCGGACTGAACGGCCGCAAAAGCCTGTATAACGGTAAGAATCGGACCTTCTTTTTTATTTCGCAGGAAAATGTGGAACTGCGGCAGGGCGTCACACGCGAGTTTAAGGTGCCGACCGCGGCCATGCGTCAGGGCGATTTCCGCGAGTTGATCGATGCACAGGGACGCCGGCTGCAGCTGTACGATCCGGCCACCACGCGAAGCGAGGAACTGGCAAGCGGCCGCGTGGTGGCCGTGCGCGATCCGTTCATCAACAACCAGATCCCGCTGGAGCGCATGAATGCGCTGGCAAAACGGATTTATGCAATCACGCCGCTTCCCACTGATATTACGAATCCAGTCGCGGCGAATAATCTAAAACTCGTTGTGCCAACAACCGCGTATCCGAACCTGAGCGACAACCCGCTGACAATGCGCTTCGACCACAGGATCACGGACAAAGACAACTTTTTCGTGAAGTACAACGGCGGTAACCGGTCGGCGTTTTACATGGGCACCGCGGGCAACAACGGTGCGCCCACGGCGAACTGGGAGGCTAACACAACCTTCCTGCCTATCCGGGGACGCGCGGCGGCGCTGAGCTGGATCCGTACCCTGTCCGCCAGTGTCTTTATGGAAACGCTGGTGAACCGGACGTGGACATTCTCCCGCACGCTGACCGGTATCGAGCAGAAGGACTGGTCGGCAGAACTCGGCCTGCCGAATCCGCTGGGCGAGATCGGCTGGCCGAACATCACCAACAGCGGCTTCATGGATTACATCGAGGGTGACAACCGGCGTCAGTTGTACAGCATGGTCACCAACGTCGAACAGAACTACACGTATATTCGCAGGATGCATAATTTCCAGTTCGGTTTTCGATTCCATGATGAAAAACAGCATTTACTTCCCGATCAGGGCGCGATTTCCGGTTCGGTGCAGTTTGCCAGCAACGCGACCGCGCTGGAATCGCCGACGCTGGGGAATCAGCTGAGCCCTGGAATCGTGCCGCAAACCGGGCACAACGCGGCCAACTTCTATCTGGGTGTAGCCAGCCAGTATACGGTTGGGCTGAAGCGCGGCATCATGCGCGTGAACGAAAAGAACTGGGGCCTGTACCTGCAGGACAACTGGAAGGTGTCGCGTCGGCTGACACTGATGCCGGGCTTCCGGTGGGACATCAACCCCGCATTTACGGAGAAAAATTCTCTGCTCTCCGCGTTCGACGTGGAAAATAAGGCGCTGGTATTTCCCGAATCGCTGGATTATTACTACAAGCTGGGCGTAACGAACCCGCGGGTAGTGGAGAGTTTTGAGCGAGTCGGCGTTGTCTTCAAAAGTGCAGCGGACCTGGGCAGACCGAAGCAGCTGTTTCCGTCGAACCTTTTCGATATTGGTCCGCGAATTGGATTTGCCTACAACTTTTCCAGTGACAAGAGACCGCTGGTAATTCGTGGTGGCTATGGATTGTACATCTCGGCTGTCCCGATGCGGACCTTGCTGGCGCAGTTTTCCGGTCTGCCTCCGTTCCGCCTGGACTATACTTACAGTCCGAACGCGGCGAACCAGAGCCCGGACGGGATCGCGAATTACCTGCTGCGAACCGTACCTGACAGGTATGCGGGCGTCAACAGCAGGGACGTGATCGACGTGAACGATCCGGCCACAGTGTCGCGTGGGCGCGGCGTGATCGGCATGGACGGCAAGCAGCCCAGCCTGAAAATTCACGAGTTGAATCTGGCGCTGGAGAAGCAGCTTTCCCGGTCCACCGTGGCTCGCATCACGTACAAGGCGAAGCTCGGCGTCAATGCCGACCAGTTGTTCAACATCAACCCGCAGCCAAGCGACTATATCTGGTACCTGACCACGGGGCGGGTGCTGCCGACCGGCGAATACTCGGGCGTGCTGCGGCGTCCCTACGACCGCAACGCCTATACCGACGTGCGCATACTGCAGCGGACCGGTTATTTGAACAGCTCCACGTGGAGCCTCGAGATGGAGCGCAGATTTGCGCGCGGGCTCAGCTTCCAGGGCTTCTACACGCTGACGAATTCGCTGCGGCTGGCGGGCAATTCCTTCCGCGACGACGTGGCGTCGGCGACGGCGGCCTATCTTCCGGGCGCTGTGCCGACCGAGTTCAAAGAGCTGAACCGCTTCCTGTTCTACGACCGCGACACAGGCATTCCGAAGCATCGCGTTCGCTGGAACTGGATCTGGGACATGCCGGTCGGCAGGAAAAAGGCTTACCTGAAGGGTATCCCTGGCTGGGTCGACACGCTTGTCGGCGGGTGGCGCATGTCGGGCATGGGTACCGTGATGAGCACGTGGTACTCGATGCCGACGGACAACTGGGGCGAGATGGGCAAGTTTGAGACGTATGGCACGAAGTACCCCATCCTCGATTGCCGCAAGACGCCAATTACCGCCAGCAGCGCTGCCGATGAGCGTTGCGTGGCGGGATACCTGTGGCACAACGGCTATATCTCAAACCGCTACATCAACGCGGTGAACGACAGCGGTGTCCGGGTGGGAGTGTTCGGCCTGCCGGACGACTACAAACCCGCGCAGAAACCGATTAATCCATGGCCGAAGAATGGCAAGCCGACGGACCTGCTGAATGCGGACTACGACACCGATTTTGTGTACATGCCGCTGATCACAGGCGGCGTGGTTCGTGTGGACTACAACACGGGGCTGCACCCGTGGCGCAACCAGCACAGGCTGGGACCGTTCAACTGGGTGATGGACGCGTCGCTGATGAAGTTCTTCAATCTGAGCGAAAAGGCCCGGCTGCGCGCCAATGTCGACGTGTTTAATGTGACGAACCGGCAGGGTCTGCGCACGCCCAGCGGCGAGGGCATCGTGAGTCTGGGCAGTTCGTACGACGCCACCGGGTTCCGGCCGCGCCAGTTGCAACTTACTCTGCGGCTGGAGTTTTAACCTCCACCGCAGACTTCTACGCTTAGCGGGAAATTCGCGCTTACTGCGCCACGTTCGCGACAGGCAGCAGCATCCTGGGATTCGCCGCCATTTCACCGGCGCCGACACTCAAAGTAATCGCCTGCATGCCGCCCTCGAGGCCCTCCGGCACCGTCACCCGAATCTGATAGGTGCCGGCGACAGTCCCTGGGTAGCAGCCAGCAAACTGCACCTCCGCGGGCTCACCGCCAATGGTGACAGCCGCGGCCGCCGTGGTGGCGACCGGAGTGGTCCCGCAGAATTCCCCGGTGGACAAATTGTTCGTCATGCTGCCGAGCCCCGTCGCTATCAGCGTTACAACAGCGCCTGGACGGGCCGGGTTGGCTTCATCCACGCGGCTGCCATTCTCCTGCTCGGCAAGCGCCACATAGGCGTCGCCCACACTCGCGGCGCCATACAGAGCAGGCGTCGTGTCGACCACTCGCACGGGATCGGAGTGAATGACCTGCAGTCCTTGCCACGAGTAGTAGAGCATGTACGTTCGGCTCGCGGGCAAGCCTGTGGGTCCCTGATAAACGGCCTGCGTGTCATCGGAATAGAGAACGGGCAAAACGGTTCCCGTGACCGCATTGAACTCGATTGTGCCAGAGAAGTTGCCGAGCGTGAGCGCAGGATACGGAGCAGCCTGGCCAGTGGCGCGCAGCGAGCCGTCCAGCACGAATCCCTGTCCCCCTGCCGGGCCCAGACCGGTGCCGTACACGCGGATCAGCTGCCGGGGCGAAATGGTGCCGCCATTCTGGCCGTTGGCGGCGTTCACAACGTTGCGAACCTCAAGGCGAGGCTGTTCGATCCAGCGGCACGACGACGGATCTTCCAGACGGTAGAACCCACCGTCGGTGGAATGCACAATCAGGTTGTTCTGAGCCGCAAGGACGAAGTCCGGAGCAAACGTCGCGCCCGTGGTGAGGGTCGGCATGTCGAGCGCTTCCAGCTTGCCGAACTCGCCCCGAAACAGGCGGGATGCCGCGGTGAAGTACGGCTTGTCCTGCCATACCGTGTACGATCCATACGGCAGCATTCCCGAGCCAGGCACAACCGCGCCCAGGCCCGAGGGAGTCACCTGGTACACACGCCGGTAGTTGGAACCATTCCCCGCGATCGCCGCCACGGTACCATCGGCCAGCCTCGTCAGATGATAAAACCCGCGAACCGGAAAGGTAGTGATCGCCTTTGAGGCTCTCTGCCACACAGCGACCTCGCCCTCGAATACCCCGCCGGTCGGAGTGGCGCCGCTCTGGAACCAGTAAATGTTGCCCGCATTGTCGGCCGTCAGCCGCTGAAGGGAGGAAAGCGACCCGAGCGGCGCGTAGACGACTTCCTCATCCCGCTCGTTCTTCAATACGGTAGCCTGGCCGTCCGCCTCGATCACCAGAATGCGGCGGCGGTAGTTGTCGCCGATGATGATGCGTCCGGCAGGATCGAGCGCGAAGGCCACGATGCCGTAGACCGTGATGTCGGTCGCCTTCTTGCCTGCGACATCGCCGATTGCGGTTCCGCCGCCCACCACCACAGCCGGCTTCTGGCCCGCCTGGGCCTGCACGACCGCAGAAAAGGTGCCGAGGTTCGAAGAATACACCAGGGCGCTGCTGCGAGGGTTCCAGGCGCCAAAGGGAGGTGCCTGGCCCTCGATGATGGGCGGCACCGGTGCGCCGGCCAGCAGTTCCTGCCGCGTGGTGAGCCGGAGCAGCGGAGCGCGCTGATCGGGGCGGGTGGAGCCTTCAAAGTAGAGGGCGCCGTCACGGTCAATGGCTCGAGGCGTTCCGGTAAACGCCGGGAACGGATTCTTGCCGGTCTCCACCACGCCATTGGAGCGGACCGGATAGACGCGATTGGCGCTGGAGGCACCCGGCGTGCCGTCGGGGAACTGCAGCACCGTCACCGCCGTGTCGAAGGACTGGTTGACGGTTCGAATCACTCCGTCTGTGGTCACCAGCCGGATATTGCGGCCGCTCAGATCGCGAATCCAGTACGTGCCGTCGGGGAACGGAATGATCTGGCGCGGGCTGGAAAGCGCGGCCTGAACCGCGGGCCCGTTGTCTCCGGTCAGACCGTTGGTCGCCGCGATTCGAATGGAACCGGCGGCGGTGCGCAGCACGCCGTCGTTGTCGAGCCGCCGAACCCGGTTGTAGCCGTCGACAATCATCAGGTCGTTGGCAAAGCTGAAGATGAAGTTGGTGATGCTTCCCAGGTTGACGTCCGAAGGAACACCTTCTTCGCTGTTGAACCCGGGGCGCCCAGAGCCGGCCACCAGTTCGATTCGACCGTTAGCCACGCGGAATATCTGGCCGGTGGCGCTGAAATGAAGAACGCCATCGCGCGAGAAAACCAGTTGTCCGACGGCGGGTAGTCCGGCGGCACGGGCGTCGCCTGTAGTGACGCGATCCGTTCGGGTACCGTTGCCGGCCACGGTCTCCATCCGGCCGTCAGGCGTGATGCGCCGGATGCGGCTCGCGGTGTCGTAGAAATAAACCTGCTTTTGAGGAGAAACCGCGGTGATGGTGGTTTGAAAAGTCTCCGATTCGGTAGACTTCTCACCTTCGAGCACCTTAAGAGGTGGCTGCGCCGGGGACAACGGTGTGACCCTGCACTCCTGTCCCGATGCCGCTAACAGGCCGCATCCCAGTAAAATGACCAACTTCGCGCGCACTCCAGCCCTCCCCGGTGCAAACCTTGCAATTGTCTGGCTACCTGGTTTGTATCACACATATACCCTTCGCCCGAGCGCTCGAAGCAGTTCAGACAGCGGCCGACCAGGTGAACGACGGTCCCGATCGTATTAAGCTCAACAAATAGCGAAATGCGTGGAGGACGAATGAATCGCTTCGGTCGAAGAGAGCTTTTGCAGGCCGGTGTGGCCGCCGCGGGTGTGGCTCCGGGACTTGCCGGCAGTCAGGCTCTGCGCACGTCGTCAAAGCCGAACATCCTGTTCATCATGGACGATCAGCATCGCGGCGACTGCACTTCCGCGGCCGGCAACCGGGGTATTCGCACGCCCAATATGGACCGCATCGGGGCCGAAGGCGTGCGGTTCCGCTGCGCCTACAGCACCAGTCCAACCTGTACTCCCGCCCGCAGCGCTCTGCTGACCGGCCTGTCGCCCTGGAATCACGGCATGCTGCACATGGTCGCCATGGGGCAGGGGTATCGATACACCAAGCCGCAGGCGTTGCGGGACGCGGGCTATTACACGATGGGCATCGGGAAGATGCACTACGAACCGCAGCGCAATCGGAACGGGTTTCATCAGACGGTGCTGGACGAATCCGGGCGCGTGAACACACCGGATTTTCGCAGTGATTACCGGGCCTGGTTCTGGTCGCAGGCGCCGCATCTGAACCCCGACGCCACGGGCATCGGCTTCAACGACTATCCGGCCGCTCCATACGCCCTGCCCGAAGTTCTCCACCCGACGCACTGGACCGGTCAGGCAGCCTGCAACTTCCTGAACGGGTACAAGGGGGAGCAGCCGTTTTTTCTCAAGGTGTCGTTTGCCAGGCCGCACAGTCCGTACGATCCACCTGCGCGCTTTCTGAAGCCAATGGCGCAGCGCGATATTCCGGCAGCCAGCGTAGGGAAATGGGCGGCGAAATACGCCGAACGCAGCGGGCCGAAGGACGATATCTGGCATGGCGACCTCGGCCGCGAACAAATCCGGAAATCGCGCGAAGGATATTACGCCAATATCGAATTCGTCGACGAACAAATCGGCAATATTCTGGCGACGCTGGAGAAACGCGGCTGGCTGGAGCAGACCCTGATCCTGTTCACGTCCGATCACGGCGATATGACTGGCGACCACAATCTGTGGCGCAAGTCGTACGCTTATGAGGCGTCGGCGCATATTCCAATGGCGATGCGATGGCCCAAAGGACTGGTAGCGGCAAAACGCGGACAGGTGCTGTCAAATCCGGTGGAACTGCGCGACGTGTTTCCCACGTTCCTCGACGCGGCCGGCGTAGAGCCCAAAGCGAAGCTCGATGGCAGAAGCATGCTTGGATTGTTGCGCGGAAACTCGCCGGAATGGCGTGAATTTATCGATCTGGAGCACGGCGTCTGCTACAGCAAAGAGAATAACTGGAACGGCTTCACCGACGGTAAAACGAAGTATATTTACCACGCATTCAGTGGTGAGGAGCAGTTGTTCCGGCTGGAGACCGACCCCGGTGAGCTGCACGATTTGTCAGGCGATCCCGGCTCGGCAGCCGAGCTGCGTAAATGGCGCCAGCGCCTCATCGAACATCTTTCCGTCCGCGGGGACCGGTGGGTGAAGAATGGGAAATTACAGACTCGTCAGGAGCCGATTCCGCGCTCGCCGAACTTCCCCAGTCCGCCGAAGTCGGCCTGATCGTCGGAGAAAATATTGGCTATGGATGAAAAAGAATGGGAACTGCGGGTACAGCTTGCGGCCGCGTACCGAATCATCGACCACCTGGGCTGGTCGGAGCTGATCTGGACACATACCACCGTCCGAGTTTCCGGACCCGAACACCATTTCCTGATCAACCCCTACGGCTGCCGCTTCGATGAGGTGACCGCGTCCAGCCTGGTGAAGGTGGACCTGCACGGAAACATCATTGGCGATCCGAATCGGGAGATCAATCCGGCCGGCTTCGTGATCCACAGCGCCGTTCACATGATCCGCCAGGACGTGCGATGCGTGATGCACACGCACACCACCGCCGGTATGGCTGTGGCAGCGCTGGAATGCGGACTGCTGCCCATCGGCATGTACTCGCTCGGGTACTTTGAGCGCGTGGCTTATCACGATTTTGAGGGTCCCAGCCTTGAGCTCGCCGAACGGGAGAGGCTCGCGGCCAACCTGGGCACAAAGAACGTGCTAATCCTTCGGACGCATGGCCTGTTAACGTGCGGTCAGTCTGTGGGACAGGCGTTCGTGCGGATGTTTCGACTGGAGCGCGCCTGTCAGGTGCAGCTTGCCGCGCAGGCGACCGGCTCGCCACTCGTGGTGCCCCCGCGCGAGGTCTGCGAACTCAGCGGCGAACTGAGTGACGACTTCCTCTCCACCGAGGGAGGCGTCGGCTACAGCCGCAAGGCGAACCCCGAGTTCGACGCCATGATGCGCCTGATGGATCGAAAAGACCCGTCGTACCGCACCTGATCCTGTTCCGTCGGCCGGGCCAGTGGAATACAATGCGGACTGATGCTGTGAAACGAGCGACCCTGAGTGACACGGCCCACCGTGTATCCAAACTAAGATATCCGCCAGGTAAGGTAAGTCCTTTTGTTTACTGTGCTGACGTGTTCTAATTGACCGACACCGGCACCATGACCAACAAGCGCATCGGCACTTACCGGATCCTTGAGAAGCTCGGTCAAGGCGGCATGGGTGAGGTCTATAAGGCCGAAGACGAGCGGCTGAAGCGCATGGTCGCAATCAAAGTGTTGCGTCAGGATGCCATGCCAGACAACGTTGCCGAGGCACGCCTGCTGCGGGAAGCTCGCGCCGTGTCCCGCCTGAGCCATCCCAACATCGTTCAGATTCACGAACTCGCGTTTGAAGAAGGCACTCACTTCATCGTCATGGAGTTTGTCCCTGGCCGGACGCTGGCGCAGGTACTGGCGGAGCGCGGCCTCCCACTGAACCAGGCGATTGAGTACGCCACGCAGATCGCAGGAGCCTTGCAGGCGGCTCACGCAGCAGGCATTGTGCACCGCGACATGAAGCCAGCTAACATCATCGTCACCGATCAGGGCGTGGTGAAGGTGCTGGATTTCGGCCTCGCGAGAGTGGAGTTCAGCGCGTCCGCAGCGAACGAAATGACGCTCACGGTTGGCCCGGAGACGGCTCCGGGCACCATCGTCGGCAGTCCTTTATATATGTCGCCCGAGCAGGCGGAGGGCAAGCCTGTGGACGCGCGGTCGGACGTCTTCTCCACCGGCGTGGTGCTCTATGAGTTGTTTACTGGTCGTCGGCCGTTCGAGGGCGACTCCACCGCGGGAATCCTCGCGAAAGTGCTGCGCGAAGACCCCGCCCCGGTGCGTGAGTTGCGTCCGGAAGTCCCCCAGTCGGTCGCCCGCGTTATTGAGCGGTGCCTGAGCAAGAATGCGGACCTTCGATACGCCTCCGGGCGGGAGCTGGCTGCGGATCTAACCTCATGCCGCCAGGTGAAGACCAGCACGGTGTCGATTCCGCGGCCGCGCATTGTGGCAGCAGCCGCTGTGGTGGTTGCCCTCGGTTTGGGCGGCTGGTTCTTCGTCAGAAGTCAGCGGGCCCGCTGGGTGCGAGACGAGGCGCTGCCCCGTATTGATTCGCTTGTGGCGCACGGGGACGGCGTGGGAGCATTCCAGCTAACCCGCACTGCACTCAGTTACGCCCCGGACGATCCCCGGTTGAAGCAGCACTGGTCCAATGTCTCTTCAGCCATTTCGTTGACCACCACGCCACCCGGCGCGAAAGTGTCCTTCCGGGCTTACGGCGACGCAAACATTCCGTGGGAGGTGGTTGGGCAAACGCCGCTCCAGGCCGTCCGCCTTCCCATGGCACAGGTCCGCCTCCGGATTGAGAAGGAGGGGATGGAGACGATTGGAGGTCGCCACTTTCCCGCTGTTCCTGCCCGGTCAAAACATTCCGTTGTCACCCGTCGGCAAAATTCCCCCGGGTATGGTGCTGGTTCCCGCGAAGCCTGCGTGGGCGTTCCCCACCGGACTGGTATTGCCTGACTTTTTCCTCGACAAGTTCGAAGTCACCAACAGTCAGTTCCAGCAATTCGTCAGTGCGGGCGGGTATCGCGACCAAAAGTACTGGCGGCATCCCTTCGTCAGAAACGGACAGGCGGTTCCGGTGGATGAGGCGCTCGCCTCGTTTCGGGATGCCACCGGGCGCCCCGGTCCAGCGAGTTGGGAGCTGGGCACGTTCGCCAAAAACACTGCGGAACACCCGGTTTCGGGCGTGAGCTGGTTTGAAGCCACGGCCTGTTGCGAGTATGCGGGCAAGTCTCTGCCGACGCTACACCACTGGTGGAGGGCGGCCGGCGTGGGAATATTTTCTGAAATTCTGCTGTTCAGCAATTTTGGTTCTGGTGGGACTGCGCCCGTGGGCTCGTTTGCAGGAATCGGCCCGTTCGGCACCTTTGATATGGCAGGAAACGTGAAGGAGTGGTCCAGCAACGCCACCGGAGACCGTCGGGCGCTGCTCGGGGGCGGCTGGAATGAGCATAATTACCGATTCATGGACCGCGATGCTCAGGATCCGTTCCTTCGCTCGGCAACCAGCGGCGTTCGCTGTGCGATATCCTTCGCCCGTCCCGCCCGCAGCCTTCGAACCACTCCAGCAGGCAACGCGTGATTACTCGGTCGAGAAGCCGGTTGGAGATGAGACATTCGAAATATTTCAGCGAATGTACGCCTGTGACAAGGCTCCGCTCGAGGCGAAAACGGAAAGCGTCGACGATACCAACCCGCTGTGGCGAAAGGACAAAGTTAGTTATGCCGCCGCATACGGAGGCGAGCGAATTCCGGCGTATTTGTATTTGCCAAAGTCTGGCAGCCCGCCATTTCAAACCGTCGTCTTCGCGCCGGGTGGTGACGCTCGGGTCCTGCGAAACAGCGAGACCGGGATTCATACAGACAATTTCGACTATCTGATTCGCACCGGACGGGCAGTGCTCTACCCGATTTACAAGGGTCTGTTCGAGCGGGGTGCAATGAATGAGCCCGGTGGGCCGAACGCACGGCGCGACATCCTCATAGCGTGCCAAAAGGATCTGGCCCGGTCTGTCGATTATCTGGAGACACGGCCAGATATCCAGAGTTCCCGGCTTGCGTATTACGGCATTAGCTGGGGCGGCTCCTACGGTGTGATCTTCGTCAGCGTCGAGCCGCGAATAATGAACTACGCACCCAGAGTGCGCGTACCGGCCCTGATGGTAAACGGACGACTCGATTTTCTGGTGGGAGGCGATGAGCTTGCCCGACCTTTATTGCGCTTTCTCGGGAGCCCCGCGGGCGACAAGCGCATGGTAGAAATCGAGAGCGGCCACGTTCCGCCCGTCCAGGACCTGATGCGCGAGGTGCTCGACTGGCTCGACAAGTATCTCGGTCCGGTCAAATCGGGCAGCGGAGGTTAGCGCGCAGATTCGTAGTTAGCGGCGGCGAGCGTTCCCCGGCGGCTCGGGATCCCGCTGCCGGTGGCGATGGTTGCGGCGTCGCGGCAGACCAGCAGTCCGGCGCCCGCAAGAACCAGTGTCAGCATCCAGCGTTGTACTTTCATATTCCCTCAGGAATGAATGCGAAAACGCGAGCTGAACGGGCTCAGTAGCAGGGAGATTATCTTCAGCCTGCCATCAGGCTCAGTACCGTGAGCCCCGGAGGTTTCCTATGATGGACTGGTGTTTCCATCCACACGCCAGACACTGCTGCGCGACGCCACCGCTGGCACGCCGTTCGCCCTGGACGCGGTAGCTGGGATGTACTGGCAGCCTTGCTTCCGTTATCTGATTGCCCGGTGGCGGCTGCCTCGCGATCAGGCGGAGGATCTGGTGCAGGGATTCTTTGCGGCGCTGGTGGAGCAGGAGTTGCTCGCCCGATACGACTCTTCACGCGGCCCGTTCCGCCCCTGGCTGCGCGCCTGCCTCGACGGTTTCTTTCGCAAGGATAACGAGCGGGTCGCGGCGGCGAAGCGTGGGGGCGGCGCTGTGAGCGTCCCAATCGACAGTAGCCCCGACCTTGCCTCTCCAGGCCTCACCCCTGAGCAAATATTCCATCGCGAATGGCAGCGCGAGATGTTCGCCCAGGCGGCCGCGGAGTTGCAGACGCAGTGCGAAGCCGACGGCCGGCCGGAGCGCCGCCTACGACCTGGCGGAGGACGTGCGCCCGAGCTACGACGATCTGGCCCAGGCGCACGGCCGGCCTGTGACGGCGGTGACCAACCATCTGGCCTGGGCTCGGCGGGAGATGCGAAAGCTCCTCGAGGCACGTGTGGGTCGGCTGACTGGAACTGACCGCGAGCGACAGCGGGAACTGCGCAGTCTCTTTACGCCTGCCGGAAGCGGTGCACGTTGAACCTGCCCGACGAGGCGCTGGAGCATCTGCGCGAAGTGGTCGGCGAGCCGGATCTGTCCGGGACTCGGTACCATCTGCTGGGACTCGTTGGCAGAGGCGGGATGGGCGCCGTGTACAGAGCCTTCGACTCAACGCTCGCCCGCGAGGTGGCACTCAAGGTAATCGAAGTGCCGGGCAGCAGTGTGGAACCCGCGCTGGCCGAGGCTCGGCTGCTGGCCCAGCTGGAACATCCCGGCATCGTCGCGGTACACGACGCAGGCGTGTTGCCGGACGGGCAGGCCTATGTCGTCATGCGCCTCGTTACCGGGAGAAGGCTGGATGAGTTTTTCGCAGGCGGAGATACCGGCCTTTCCGAGCGCCTCGTCGTTTTCGAAAAGCTGTGTGATGCAGTGGCTTTCGCCCACAGCCGGGGCGTGATCCACTGCGATCTGAAGCCGCAGAATGTGGTGATCGGACCGTTTGGAGAAGTGGTGGTGCTCGACTGGGGCATTGCGCTGGTGGCCGGAGCTTCAGGCGAGACCACGGTCGCGGGCACCTCACGATACATGGCGCCCGAACAACGGGCCGGAGCCGCCGTGGATGAACGCGCCGACGTACACGCACTCGGCGTGCTGTTCGGGGAACTGTTGCCGGAAAATTCACCTGCGCCGCTCCGCGCTGTTGCGGCTAAAGCCTCGGCGGATGGCCTTGAGGCTCGCTACCAGAATGTAAGGACCATGGCCGCGGATGTCCGCAGTTTCCAGGACCGCGGCCCGGTGACTGCCTATCGTGAGTCCATCTGGGAGCGGGGAGTTCGTTTCGCCGGTCGCAATGCTGTGTTGCTCCTGCTGATCTCGGCTTATGTGCTGGCCAGAATCGCACTCTTTTTTCTTCGGCCGCGTTAAAGGAATGTTGGGGGATTCGGTATATGCTCTTCGAGGTCGCAAAACACAAGTGAACAAGATTGTGGTTGGTGTTGTCGCGGGAGCTGTTTTGGGATTCGTTGACGGCCTGACGGCGTGGTTTACTCCCGCCGTCAGGCCCATGTTGATGAGCATCCTGATCGGCTCGACATTCAAAGGCCTGATTGTCGGGGTCATCTGCGGGACTGTGGCGCGCAAGGCACGTTCGGTGCCGCTCGGCATAGGACTTGGCGCCGTGCTCGGTCTGCTGTTCGCATGGGCCGTCGCTTCGATGCCTTCCGAGACGGGCGAACACTACTATGTCGAGATCATGGTGCCGGGGTTTATCGTCGGCGCCCTTACTGGCTTTTTGACGCAACGGCTGGGAGCAGCCAAAGGGGAGACCGCTCATGCTTAGACCCGTTCATTTTGAGATCCCGGCCGAACAACCGGAGCGCGCCATGCGGTTCTATGAGTCCGTGTTCGGCTGGAAGTTCCAGAAGTGGGACGGCCCGATGGAATATTGGACCATTACAACGGGAGATCCGTCGACTCCGGGAATCAATGGCGGGCTAATGACGCGCCGCGACCCCGCGCAGCCGTGTGTCAACACCATGGACGTGCCGGATATCGACGCGTCGATATCCGGCATCACCGAAGCGGGCGGTTTGTGCGTCGTCCCTAAAATGGCGATTCCTGGAGTCGGCTGGCTGGCTTACTGCAAAGACACGGAGGGCCACATTTTCGGCATCATGCAGAGCGATCCGTCAGCCCACTAATCTAAGAGCCGTCCTTCAGCTTTCTCAGAACCTGTTCTGCCTGCCACAGATGACGTCGGTCGTGGGCCGCGAGTGCTTCAAAGCGCGCCCCGACCGGCATTCTGAGAAGTGGCTGCAGGGCAGACGGGAGCGCTGGGAAGGTGGTTTTAATTCGGGTCAGGTCGAGACCCGTTGCTGAATCGTACAGGTCAGCGAAGGTCTGGACCAGTTTCTCGTAGCTGCCGAGGGTTGGAGCGAGCCGTGCTTCGGACGGCGGCGCATAGGCTGCCGGCGCCTTCATCTTTGTGGTGACGGGAGGCTCGAGCATCGAAATGAACTTACGGCTCAGCCAGCCGTAGCGAAACGGCGGCCCGCCCTGAATACCGCGGCGCCGGCCTTCCGTGATCGCGAGACGTAGCGGCTCGACGTCCAGTTGATTTGTGGTGTTGAGGTGGGCCAGGCACTCGGCGACAGACCATCGACCCGGCTCGGGTCGCCAGTTGAACTGCTGGTCGGTGAGGCCCGCCGTCAGGGTTTGGGCGCGGAGCAGGTTCGCTCGAAGTTGGTCAGGTATCGTGTCCATGCGGGTGAACAAGCAAAAGGCCCGCTCGGGATTAGCCGGCGGGCCTTGATTGCTGAATTAATTGGGCGACGTCCTACTCTCCCACACACTTGCGCGTGCAGTACCATCGGGGCTGGGAGGCTTAACTTCCGTGTTCGGTATGGGAACGGGTGGATCCCTCTCGCTACAATCACCCAAAGCTGCTGCCGCAGGGCTTTGCCGCGTCGGGACGCGCTATCGCGCACGACGCGAACTGCCACATGCTGGCAATTCGTGTTGCTTTTGGCAACTGAGTATCTGACGGGTTTGCTACACGCATTCACTAATGAGCTTGCCAGAGTAACTTCTCATCGTTTGATGTGTGATGAGTAAGATTTTATGGTCAAGCCGAACGGGCTATTAGTACCGGTAAGCTCAACGTATTACTACGCTTACACATCCGGCCTATCAACGTTGTCGTCTTCAACGGCCCTTCTGAAGGTATAAACCTTGGGAAATCTCATCTTGGGGAAAGTTTCGCGCTTATATGCATTCAGCGCTTATCTCGACCGAACTTCGCTACCCAGCTATGCTCCTGGTGGAACAACTGGATCACAAGAGGTTCGTCCATCTCGGTCCTCTCGTACTAGAGACAGGCCCCCTCAAATTTCCTCCGCCCACCGCAGATAGAGACCGAACTGTCTCGCGACGTTCTGAACCCAGCTCACGTACCGCTTTAATAGGCGAACAGCCTAACCCTTGGGAGCTTCTACACCCCCAGGATGCGATGAGCCGACATCGAGGTGCCAAACCGGAGCGTCGATGTGAACTCTTGACTCCGATCAGCCTGTTATCCCCGGCGTACCTTTTATCCGTTGAGCGATGGCCCTT